>JARLFZ010000001.1 GCA_031296305.1 Occallatibacter sp.
GAAGGGGAACTCAAGGATTGCATGAGAGAGAACAGAGGAAAACATGCAGAGGCTGCGCCAGAAGGGGAAGTGTCCCAAAACAGGGCAGCAGGTGTCGACCTTGGAGCAGGCCCTTTCTTCGTCTCTGTAGGCCGGTCTACAGCCGATCAGGCAACTTTAGCTCGTGCTCTCGCTTTCTGTTCGTACATCGCAGCGTCAGCCCGCCCTACAAGCTCGTTCATCTCCTCGTCGGCTCCATGTGCAGCCAGGCCGATCGAAGCATCGACGCGTAATTTGAGAGTCCCGATTTTTCCCGGCACATCGTAGTTGCCGCAGACCCATTTGCGCAGGCGCTCGGTCTGTGCCTCAGCCTCTTCAAGGCCGGAATCGAAGACCAGAATGAACTCGTCTCCGCCCCAGCGTCCAATCATGTCTGTAGAGCGGCAGGCAGACCGCAACTCGCCGGCAAACTGCTTGAGCAGCTCATCGCCGGTCAGATGGCCATGCGCGTCGTTCACCTTTTTGAAGCCATCTAT
Organism: Occallatibacter sp.; assembly: GCA_031296305.1. Classification (GTDB taxonomy): domain Bacteria; phylum Acidobacteriota; class Terriglobia; order Terriglobales; family Acidobacteriaceae; genus Telmatobacter. Next base: position 516 of record JARLFZ010000001.1, read on the forward strand.
ATCGACGATAGCTACGCAAAAAGTCGCGCAGGATTCAATGCGCTTCTCGATCTGTGCCTCGACGTACACGCGGCTGTTCACGCCGGTCAGCGCGTCGCGCGAAGCAATCTTCTCAGCCTCCTCTAACTTGGTCTGGTAGTCCTCCACCTGTTTCTTCAAGTGGTCGAGGACCTCCTTGCCTTCTTCGGTCATGCGGTCAATCGACGTCTTCAGTTCCGCCGCACTGATGTCGATCGACGTCCGAATCTCTGTCAGGTCTTCAAGCGTGGCGATCGCCCTGAGCCGCTCGGTGACCGCGCTCATCTGGTCCGCGCTGCGCTGATCGCGCGCGCTCACCGATTCCGCAGTGCGCGCCATAGTGAGAAGCATCTCTTTGACTTCGCGCGCCGTCCCCTGGTAGTGACGCGCCGCGCCGCGGCCCCATGAGCGCAATTGTTCTCGCGCCTGTTCACCATGGGCTGCAAGTTGATCGCTCCTCATCGCCGGAGAAAGCTCCGCTCTCAGCCGCCCAAGAGATTGCTTCAAGGCATCGCCGAGCCCCGGACAGGCATCCAAACTGCAATGGCCCATCTCGAGCAAGGTTGAGCCGTAGATGTCGAGGGCCGCTGCGAATGGTTGCTGTTGAACGGCCTCAGCGTCCAGGTCAGAACCTGGCGAATTGGAATCGAGATACCTCTTGATTGAAATCATCCGCTCCTCGGAAGACCCATATTGGCGGGGCGTTTTCACGCAACACTGGCCTTCTGGTTTATCGGCGGAGTACGGTCGGATCATGAGGAACGCGAACCCATTCGCTTATTAGTCTGAAATCTCTCAGGCATTGAAGAAGAGATGTTATTAAGTCGAGAAATCGAAGGGGCGCGGCGCGGCGATTCCTTTTTGAGCGTGCGCCCATCTCGTTGTCAATACGGGCACTTGCTCGTTTCTTCCCAAGGAAAGCGGCGAGAGATTACGAAAGTGCGCGCCAAATTTAATTCAAAGATCAACAAGAGAGCTATCGTGAATATTAGAGAATTGCCGATCATATAGATTGGCAATTGTTTTGCTTCCACACCGCTTGCTGAGGTGGTCCTCGTGGACTTGAGCAAAATCCCAGACGTAGCAGCTGTGGCTCTGCTCACCGTGGCATTCTTCTCAGTAGCGCGGCGTGGACCAAAATCCTTTTCCAGCGTGTGGCTCGTTGGCTGGTTGATGATCGTTCTTCACTTTGCTGCTTTCTTGTTTCTAGGGGCACCAGATAACTTCGGCGTCGCGGCCGCCATTCTGGGCTCGGCAGCGCTCGCGTGGGCGGGCATCCTTTTTATGTGGGCAGCCGTTCCCTATCGCTGCCGCGTTTCGAGCCGCTGGATGCTGGCCGCGATCCTCTCGACGAACACGCTCTACATTTTCGTCACCTGCATCGCGCCAGCTGCTCACTGGCTCCTGGCGCCGGCTGCGATTCTGATCGGCGCTCTGCCGCTCGTCATTTCGCTTTTGAATATACGCAAGCTCAACCATCCGCTGCGCTGGGGTTCGGTGCTGCTTTACTCCGCGCTTTCCGTCTTTCTTCTGGTGGTCGAGAACCGGCCCGGCAACGGCCCTGACCTGGCTCTGAACGCGGTGTTCTTCACTGTCTACTTTGGATGCTGCATCCATTTCTGGTATGCATATCGGCGCGCTACCGCGGGAGCCCTCATCACCGTTCTGGGATTTTTAGCCTGGGCGAGCGTTTTTACCATCGCGCCCGTCATCGGCACGCTTTTCCCCAACTTCCATCTCGAGGGTGAGGTTTGGAATCTGCCCAAATACGTGGTGGCCGTGGGCATGATCCTGATCCTGCTCGAGGACCAGATCGAGCACAACAAATATCTCGCGCTGCATGACGAACTCACAGGCTTGCCCAACCGCAGGCTCTTTCAAGATCGATTGGCGAGTACCCTCGAGCGCGCGCGGCGCACAGGTTCGCAAGCAGCCCTCCTGATGATCGATCTGGACCGCTTCAAGCTAGTCAACGACACCGTAGGGCATCATATCGGCGACGAATTACTCAAGCACGTCGGCCGGCTTTTCGTAGGCCGGGTGCGGCGCACAGACACGGTGGCCCGCACCGGAGGCGATGAGTTTTCGGTGGTGCTGGAAGAGCCCATGAATCGTCCAGATGTGGTGCGCGTAGCACGGACATTGACGCAACTGCTCGAGCCTCCCATCCTCCTTGAAGGCAATACGGTGCATATTGGCGCCAGCGTGGGCATCGCGATCTTTCCTGACGATGCAGGCGATGTCGAAGCATTGTGCATAGCCGCCGACCTGCGCATGTACGCCAGCAAGCGCGCAGCAAGGACCGACGAAGATCGCGCCGCCCCGGCCCCGATCCCCCCTGACCCTTTTCAGTCGACCGACCCCAACTCCCGCCTGCAACTCGCCAAATAGCGGCAACACGTCACTCGTAAATACAAGAAGGCCCGAACCAATCGTCCGGGCCTTCTCGATTCACAACTGTGTTCGCTTATCCCTACCTGCCGCCCGGACCACGTCCACCACCGGCGCCCCCGCGACGGCGGCGACGACGGGCCGTGCCTACAGGCCGTCCTCCTGCAGCAGGTTGTTGGCCAACTGGTGCAGGCGCACCATCCACACGATTGAAGTTCGGCTCGTTCTCCTCGTCGAACTCTACCGCGCCATCTCCGTCGAAATCGTCGCCGCCCTCGATCAGAATCGTGCTCTGATTCGAAGTCGGCTGGCGTTCGTCGAATTCGTGCCGCGGGCGCGCCGGGGCCGGAGGCGCAAGCACTGGAGCGGGCGCGAACGCAGGAGCCGCAGTCTCCTCGGTTTCAGCCGGGGCCGACTGTGCCAGCTTTGCCTTCTGCTCCTTGATCAGCGCCTTGCGGCTCAGCTTGATGCGATTGCCTTCAATGGCGAGAACCTTCACCATCACCTGATCGCCTTCGCGCAGCTCGTCCTTGACCTCCTTCACGCGGTGTTCCGCGATTTCGGAGATGTGCAACAGGCCGTCGGTGCCCGGGAAGAGTTCGACAAATGCGCCGAACTCTGCGAGGCGCACCACCTTGCCCAGGTAGACTTTGCCGATCTCGGGAACGGCGGTGAGGTTGCTGATAATCTCGAGAGCTTTCTTGAGGCCTTCAGCATCGCTCGACGCCACGCTCACCTTGCCGGTGTCGTCCACGTCGATCTTGGCGCCTGTCTGCTCCACAATGCCGCGAATCGTCGCGCCACCCTTGCCGATGAGGTCGCGGATCTTGTCCGTGGGAATCATCACGGTCTCGATGCGCGGTGCATACTTCGAACGCTCCACGCGCGGACCATCAAGCTCGGCATCCATCTTGTCCAAAAGGAACAACCGTCCACGCCGCGCCTGCTCCATCGCTTGCTGCAGGATCTCGCGCGTCAGGCCGCCGATTTTGATGTCCATCTGCAGCGCCGTAATTCCCTTGCGCGTTCCAGCTACTTTGAAGTCCATGTCGCCGTAGTGATCTTCCGCGCCGGCAATGTCGGTAAGAATGGCATAGTCGTCGCCTTCCTTCACCAGGCCCATGGCCACGCCGGCCACTGCGCCTTTCAACTTGATGCCCGCGTCAAAGAGCGCCAGGCTGGCTCCGCACACCGAAGCCATCGACGACGAACCGTTCGACTCCAGAATGTCGGAGACAATGCGGATCGAATACGGCGATTCATCGGCACCCGGTAACACGGCAGTGATGGCCCGCTCTGCCAGGGCTCCGTGACCCACCTCGCGGCGGCCCACGCCGGTCATGCGGCCGGTCTCACCCACGCTGAACGGCGGGAAGTTGTAGTGGAGCATGAAGCTCTTGCGTTGCTCGCCCTCGTAGGATTCGAGGCGCTGCGAGTCGTCCATGGTGCCCAGCGTTGCCGTCACCAGGGCCTGCGTCTCGCCACGCGTAAACAGTGCCGATCCGTGCGTGCGGGGCAGAACACTCGTCTCAATGCTGATGGGGCGAATCTCGTCGAAGGCGCGGCGGTCGGGCCGAATGCGTTCCTTCGTCACCTGCTCGCGGAAGCTCCGCTCGCGCAACTGTTCGTAATAATGAGCCAGCTTTTTCTTGGCCGCGGCATCGTCCGCCGGAAGTTCTGCTGCCAGCTCATCCTTGATCTGCTTGATCAGCGCGTAACTCTCGGTTTTGCCGTGCGTCTTGGTGTCGAGGGCATCCTTCAACCGGTCGCCGATCTTCGCCTTCAACTCCGCGTAATATGCTTCATCGAACTCGGGCGCTGTAAACGCTCGCTTGGCTTTGCCAGCCTTGGCAACGAGATCATCGATTGCAGCAACGATCTTCTTGATTTCCCCGTGTGCAAACTCAATCGCCGCGAGAATTACTTCTTCGGTTTCTTCTTTCGCGCCCGACTCGATCATCACGATGCCGTCTTTGTGGCCCACCACCATGATGTTCAGCGTGGTCTCCTTGCGCTCGGTGTAAGTGGGGTTCACCACGAACTCGCCGTTCACACGGCCTACGCGCACCGCGCCTACCGTGGCGCCAAACGGAATGTCAGACAGAGCCACGGCCGCGGCTGCGCCGTTAATTCCAATCACGTCGGGGTCGTTCTCCTTATCCGCGGAAAGCACCAGCACAATCAACTGCGTTTCATTGCGAAATCCATCGGGGAAGAGCGGACGCAGGGGCCGATCGATCTGGCGGCAGGTCAGAATCTCTTTTTCGCTGGGGCGGCCTTCGCGCTTGATAAAGCCGCCGGGAATGCGCCCGCCGGCGTAGGTGTACTCACGGTAATCCACCGTGAGGGGGAAGAAGTCGATTCCCTCCCGGGGATCGGGAGAGGCCACAGCGGTGGCCAGAACCACGGTTTCGCCCGTGGTGACCAGTGCAGCGCCAGAGGCTTGCTTGGCCATGCGACCGGTCTCAAAGACCAGTCGTTTGCCGCCGGCAAGCTCGACGGCTACTTCATGCTTCGTAGACATAGAGTCCTCGTTTCATTTTGTTCGCTTGGGATACTTGTGTGGGGATCGCGCTACATGCGCGCAAGGAACACGGATGCGCAAGGCCGGGCAGCCCATGCAGGGCGCCGGCCGCGGCTTGGTCCGGTGTTCCGTATCGGATGGGGACCGGGACCATTGTCCGGTCTGGGTGCTTCCGGTTCAACGTGAGCTTTCTGACTACTTGCGGATGCCGAGTTTGCCGATTACGTCGCGATAGCGATCGGAATCATGCGTTTTCAGGTAGTCCAGCAGGCGGCGGCGCTTGCTGACCAGCATCAATAACCCACGCCGGGATGCGTGATCCTTCTTGTGGGCCTTGAAGTGCTCGGTCAGGTCGCCGATCCGCTCACTCAGAATCGCGATTTGAACTTCCGGCGATCCGGTATCCGTCTCGTGGGTGCGGAAGCGCTTGATTAGGTCGGTCTTTTTTTGAGTCGCCAGCACGGCGTGAATTACTCCTCTTTTTTCTCGTGTCCACTCTTCAGTGTCTATTGAAAGACTAACATAACGCTGCCGTTGGGCAACTCATGTGGCAAGATGAACCATAGTTCCAACGTAGTCTGCTCGGGAACGACGCGGGGCACCGCAGTTTGCTCTTGGGCAGTTTTCCGCGCTGAAGTCGCACATGCGGCCGCTACGGCTGCGCGTCCAGCCAATAATTAGCCCGTGCCACAATCCGCGCCCCGTAATCCTGCGTCGTCCGCACGCGAATGGTGTGCAGCCCGGGAGACAGATCGGTTGGCCTGAAGGTAATCAGATAGCGGTTGCGCGCGTCCTTCGCCGCAGACATCACCCGCGCTTCGAAGCGCTTGTCCCCAACAAAAGTTGTGTACTCGCCGCCGCTCTCCACAGCTACTTCCTTGGCGACATTCTTTTTGAACGCCTTGATCGCCATCACCAGCGCGGAAACTATGTTCATCGTGGCTTGGTCGGGCGAGGAGTCCTTGACATCGTGGCCTAACTCGGCCAGCGCCGGCGAAAACGAAACACTCAGCACCAGCACATCAGACTCACCGATCTTCTGAATCAGTTGCGCCGGCTTGGTGTGCTTGCTGCCGCTGTCGCGCTCTTCACTGATGAGCAAAAGCACGCGGCGGAAGTCCTTGGGCTGCATCTCCAGCAGAGTCACGGCGTAATTCACGGTGTCCAGAATGGCCGCGCCCCCATCGCCAGGCTCCAGTCTTTTCAGATCGGAGTTGATCTGATCGCCGTCGTGCGTGTAATCCTCAAGCAGATGCGGCACGGAATCGAAGCCCACCAGCGCAGCTCTGCTCCGCGGATCGGTAAGAAACACATCGAGCAGCGGCCCCATCTTGGCGAGTTTGTCGAACTCCAGCACGCTGGCGCCTCCTTGCTCTATGGCGACAACCAGGGCCACCGGCGCAGTGTCCATCTCCTCCTGCACGCGAATCTTTTGCGGCACGCCGTTATCTTCAAGAGAGAAATCGCCCGCCTTCAGACCGTAGACAATCCCGCCGCCGCGCTTTTCCACGAGTGTCGGCACCAGCACTTCGGTGGTTGTCACACGCAAATTCGCCGCTTCGCCCTGAGGGACCGGCATGGGCTGCGGAGGCTCGGCGGGAGGCAGTTGTTGCGCGCAAACCGCGGCCACCTGCGCCAGCATGATCCCGGCAAAAAACAGAAACCGTCGAGTTGTTAACAGGTCGGCGATCACTTTGGTGAAATTGACTGTACAGACGAAATCTCTCAGCCCGCTAGTCCCCTTCTCGAGCCCTGCGTTCTTGTTCCCTTGTTCCCTGCCGGGGTCCCCGGCGAGCGGTCTTTGCTCGCAGGGGTGGCTTGGTCCCTCGTTACCTGCTGCATTTACACTCGTTTGCGTGCTTCGCGCTCGAGCTCGCCCGTCCAGGCGAGAAAGCGCAGAAGTTCCCCGCGGCTTGTCCAAAGAAAACCAAGGACGCTTTTGGCGGTCAACGATTCGGCACGCCGGCCGGAATAAGTCTCCACGCGCCAGCGCAAATAGGGGCTGCGCCACGGCGCAAACCGGTACCCGCGCGTCGCGTTCCAGAGAAATCGCACTGCTGCGAACACGAGATCCCCTCTCGCATTCAGTATAGAGAATGCGCCGCAGGGTGCGATTGATCAGTGCAGCTTGGAGAAGAGGTTGTTGGAAGTGGATTCGAGCTGCGCGATAACGTCTTCCAGAGCTGTCTGCTGGGTTTCCGCCAGGGAGAGTTGCGTCGACACCGTGGGAATATCGGCTTGCATCAGATCGGTCTGCGCTGTCGTCAGTTGTGTCTTTTCATTTGTCACCGCGCTCGACGCCGCGCCGAGTTGGGTAATCGAATTGTCGACGGTCACACGTTGCTGCGAAACGTAGTTCAAGGCCGTTCCCAGGGCTTCTGTGTCGCTCACCGCCTGCGAAGTGTTCACCGTGCCGGAAGAATAATCGGCCACCAGCGCGTTGAGCGCGCCAAAAACACTGTTCTCGCCGCTGCCCAGAAAAATCTGATCTCCCGGAACATTGAGCTGGATCTTCTGCCCGTTCGGCAGCCCGAGATAATTCACGTCTTCATCGCCGCCGTACGTCGTGACTCCGGCCGAAGAGGTTGTCAATGTAGAAAACGGCGCCGTGCTTGTTTGCCCACCGGCAAAAATATATTGGCCCAAGTAACTTGTATTGGCTAGCGATTCCACTTCGTTGAGAATGCCAGAAATTTGGTTAGCAATCGATTTCACATCGCTGGCGCTCATGGTTCCATTGTTCGCACCGGTGGCCAGGGATACGGCCTGCGTCAACTCGCTCACCACACTGCCCAGTGCGGAATCGGCCACCTGCAGCTGCCCCGTGACCAGGTTCGAACTCGCAGTGAATGAGTCGTCCTGCTGAATCTGGTTGAGCAGCAGGACATTCTGGCCCGCCCCCACCGGATCCTTGCTCAATGAGGTGATGCTTACCCCGCTCGACAGTTCCGAGCTTAGCTGCTGCTCGTTGGATTGCGCCTCATCGAGCGAACCCACAAGGTTCGTAATGTACGAAGGATCGACCCGCATCTCATAAGCTCCTGGTTTCCAGCCGCTAGCCTCTCGTTGCTCCCAGCTGTGACCGACCTGATCGCCGCGCATAGAAACCAAGTCCTGTTCTTGGCGACCGTGCCGGTTCTACCTCGATCAAGCTAGTAGCTGGAAGCTAGTAGCTAAAAGCTGTTTTACGACACCGCAGTTTCCACGCCCAGGTTCAGCGCCGAGGTCATGAGTGTGTTCAGCAGCGCGAAAACTTGCGATGCCGCCTGGTAGCTGCTCTCGAGGGTCGACATCGCCGCCGCTTCATCGTTCAGATTCACGCTCGACAGCGCGTTATTCTGTGTCTGCAATTGGGTCACTGAGGCATTCTGCGCAGTGTTCTCCGTCTGCACCTCAGAGACTGTTGCGCCGAGCGTAGATACAAAGTTCGAGTAGGAGTCGATCGGCGTCTGGCTACCCGCAAACCCGTTCTGGCTTTGTCCCGTCTGGGCAGAGGCTTGGGCGCTCTGGTTAATGATCGACGTGCCGTTGGTAGCCAGAAGGTTCCAGCCGATGTTCAAATCCGCGGCGCCGTCGGCCAGTCCGGTAAAGCTAAGCGGAATCGAAGAGACGTTGCCAGTCGCGGTTCCTACTGTCTGAGGATTGGCCGCGCCGGAAGGTTGCACCTGGATCAAGTTGCCCGCTCCGGTAAACGTCATGGTTCCCGTCACCGGCGTTGACACTCCGGAGGTAAAAGCCGATGCCGGGAGAGCAACTGAGTAGCCCCAGGTGTTCGCGCCCTCCTGGGTACACGTCACTGTGGCTTGGTAACTCTTACCGAGAGTGTCGTACACCTCCACACTGCCCGTCGCAGTGCCATTCACCGGTGTGGCGGAATCCAGGTTTTGCGTCAGGCTAAAGCTCGTCGTCGGCCCCCCGAGCGGCTCGAACGCCATGCGCGCCATGGCCACGGCATTGGAATTATCTCCAGTTCCGGCTCCCGCGCCCGCTGCGGCAATCTGGTTGGGGTTGGTGATGATTGCCGTCATGTTGGCCGCGCTGCCGGCAACGGCGGTGGGCTCGTTAAAGATGTAAATGGGATTGGCGGCCGTCCCTGTTTTACCATCGAGGTCCGTGCCGGAGTTGTTTTGCGCATTCACCGAAGTCGAAATGCTGTATGCCAGTTGATCGAGCGAAGTGAGCACGCCGGGAATATCCCCATCGCGGGCCGTCAGGTAACCACCCAACTGTCCCCCACCAATAGCGAGTTGCGAAGTAATGTTGATGCCGCCGACATAGAAGTCCGTAACGCCGTTCACGGCGCCCGTGGACAACTGGAAGTTCTGTCCTCCGGAAACCAGCAAGTGGCCCGCGGTAGTTGTGATGGAAAGGCCGTTGTTCTCCGTCGTCACCTGGTTGATTCCGATCAGCTGCGAGAGCTGGCTCAGGTCCTGCTGCCGCTGATCTTCGAGGGTTCCGGCGTCAGCGTTCGGCGAAGTGGATTGAATCTGAAGATTCAGTTGCGCGATGGCGCCAGTCAGCGAGTTCACTTGCTTGACTATTCCCAGTGCGTCCCGATCGAGCGAGGCGCTCTGCGCATTCAGGCTGTTTGCCGCGCTCGAAAGATCGCCGGCCAGCGTCGACGCCGACGAAAGCACTTGTTCGCGCAACGCATTGTTCGTGGGATTGCTTTCCAGGGAGGAAAAGGAGTCGAAAAAGCTTGTGATGTCGCTGCCAATGTCGCCAGCCGTCGAACTGGAGGAACCGGAGTCCGGCGTAAACAGGGCCTGCATGCTGTTCAGCGCGGTAAGGCGCGCGCTCGAGGCTGAGGCCAGTTGCTGTTGTTGATCGAGCCGCTCCTCCAGAACGCGGTCACGCTGCGATGTGGAGCCGGTTTCCGTGACGCCATCGCCCACCTGGATTCCGTTCACGTCGATCGGCTGATTCTGCTTCCAGTCAGGCACTTCCACGGCGTATCCCGGGGTGTTGGCGTTGGCCACGTTGTTGGCTACCACGCTCAGAGCCGCCTGGTCGGCATCGAGAGCTCCCTTGGTCAGGAGCAGCGCAGAGTTAATCGTCCCCATGTCCGCCCTCCGCTGCCTCACTCCATCCACTCCGGCTCTTCGAGCCACTCGTCGACGGGGACCCCGCGCCGGCGCCGCCCCGTGCCTGCCGCTCCGTGTACTCCAACCGCCCCGCGCGCAGCTCACGCAGCCGCTTCATGACGTTCAAATTGGAGCGTGTCGCCTCCAGAACCCGCGCGAAGACCGCCATATCGGCCTTGGCTTCCCGCGCCTGCCGCGCCAGATCCTCACGCTCCCCGATGTCGTCAGAATCTCGCGCCCAGGTAAGAGCCTGACATGAGAGCGCAAGCTCCTCCAGCCGCGCTCGGTCCAAACACGCCAACGCGCGCGATGCCTCCACCACGAGTTCTTTGAGCTCCGGATTCGCGGGACGCATTTCAAGCTCCTGCATCGCCAGCCCACCGATCCTTCTACGACTGGCCCGCTGCCAGACCAGCCGTCAACATCGAATCGATCACCCGGGAAGCCACTGCCGCAGCCGGCACGCTGTAAGTCCCGGCAGCCAGAGCCGCCTGCACCGCAGCCACCTTGTCGGCGCGAACTCCTTCGCCAGAAGCTGCCTGCGAAACCTCGCTCCCCGCGCTCGAGAAGGTCGCCCGGTCGCTGTCGAAGCTGCTGGGCGCCGTGGATGTACTGCCTTTACCCTGGGGCGCCGAAGAGGCCGTCGGGTTCACCCCAAGAAGCGACCTTAACCCGTCCAAACCATTCCGAATGTCCATATCTGTAACTCCTTGCTGGGTGTATCGTCAGAGCTTTTTAATCACTCTAGTCATTCAGAGGTCCTCATCCCATTCCCTTGGTGCAGATTTGTGGTTACTTTCCCGCCCTGGTGCTGATTACCTGGATGGGAAAGTTCTTGGATAATCTGCTTGGCAATGCCCAGGCCACCACGTTCGCTCAACGACTGACCCAGCGCTTCGGAGGCAAACTCGCTCAGCGCTCCGCCCGAGCCCGCGCCGGAGTCCGCATCGGCGTCGGTGCCCGTCAGCGCGTCGCCGTGGGTCATCGGCTTCAACAGTTGTTGCATCATCTGCCCTTCAAATTCGTGCGCCGCCCGCACTAGTCGCGGCGAAGGCGCGGCATGGCCCTTTCCGGCCTCACCCGTTACCGCATACGCGCCGTTCAGTGTTGCCTGCATCCCCTGCCCCCGTTCGCCGTGCTCCTTCGTTCCCTGGTCCCTTGTTCCCTCGTTCCCTTGTTCCCTGCCTTTACAGCACCTCGAGGTCCGCTTCCAATGCGCCGGCTTCCTTCATGGCCTGCAGGATCGAGATCACGTCGCGCGCTCCTGCCCCGGTGCGTTGCAATTGCTGGACCAAATCCTCGACGGTTGCGCCTTCTTTGAGGTTGATCTCATTGACTGGCTTGTCCTGCGCCTGCACCGTAGTCTGCTGCACCACCTGCGTCGTTCCCGAGGAAAGCGCACCCGGCTGCGAGACTTCGACATGGGAGGTCACGTTCACGCTCAGCCCGCCGTGCAGGATCGAAACCGGCTGCAGACGCACCCTGCCGCCAATCACTACCGTTCCCGTGCGCTCGTTCACGACCACCCGCGCCCGTGGGTAGACGCTGATCTCCACCTGTTCGACCTTGTCGAGCAATGCTGCGGTATCTTCCTTCGGCTCCAGGGCAATCTCTACGCGCCGGCTGTCGACGGTATGAGCCCGCGGCCCGCCCAACTCCCGATCGATCGCCGCCGCCATGCCCTCGGCAGTGTGAAAATCGGCGTCATTCAGCACGATGCTCACGGTGTGCATCTCGGCAAGATCGTAAGGCACGGTCCGCTCCACCATGGCGCCACCGGGAATGCGCGCCGTGGTCGGGTGATTCACTTGCTTGGAGTTGCCGCCGCCCGCCGCCATGTATCCGCCCAGTACCAGGGAACCCTGTGCCTGGGCGTAGATCTGCCCATCGACTCCGTAGAGCGGCGTCATCAGCAAAATGCCGCCCTCGAGAGAGCGCGCATCGCCGGCCGATGAGGCGGTGATGTCCACCTTGTAGCCGGGGCGGCTGAAGGGCGGGAGCGTGGCCACGACGAAAACCGCTGCCATGTTCTTTACCTGCATATTGCTGGCGCTCTGCGAGCCGGTCGTCGGCACGGTGATGCCCATGCGTTGCAGCGCGGAGACCAGGGTCTGCGCAGGAAATACGGTCTGCGAACTGTCGCCCGTGCCCTTCAGTCCCACCACCAGGCCGTAGCCCACCAGTTGGTTGTCACGAATCCCCTCGATGGTCGCGATGTCCTTGATCCGGGAGCGGCGCTCGGCTTCCTGCGGCTGTACTAATGCCATGGCGACAAGCCAGGCCGCCGCCAGCGCCATCCACCACCAGAAAGCACGATTCGCACTGGCTTTCGCCCTTAGCCGGGCAATGCGCAGTGCGATCTTCCTCTCCATGAGCGAATCGTCGCTGAATCGTTCTGCGCCTTCGAATCCCCGCATCTTTCTGCCCCCGCCTGTCCCGGCCTATTACGTTCTTCCCTGCTTGCTACCTCTGCCGTCGCCGGCTGCGCCGGCTTTAGAAAATCAACAGTCTTTCGAGAAAGCGCACCAGCGGATTCTGCCGGTAGGTGGAGTCGTTGACGATTCCCTTGCCCGTCACCTCCAGTTCAAGATCGGTCATGGCCGTGGATAGCACCTGATTCTGGTTGCTCACATCCTCCGGGCGTACCAGGCCGCGTAGCTTGATCAGTTGCGACTGTTGCGAGAAGGTCAACTGCCTTGTCGCCTGCACCACCAGCATCCCGTTGGGCAGAACATCGACCACTTCAGCGCCGAAGGTGGTGGACAGGCTCGAGTCGGTCGTGCTCTGCCCCTGCGCCGTCAGCCCGGAAGCGGCGTTGGCGTTGATCAGGTTCTGCAAACTGTTCGAGGCCTTGAGCTTGCCGAAGAGCGATGTAATGCTTGAGCTGGCAGTGGAGGCGCGTGTGTTCTTGACTTGCCCGCCCGTCGAGGCGGTCAGGCTCTCGCTGACCACAATCATCACCACGTCGTGGACCCGGAAGGCTTTGACGTCCGTGCCCAGACGCACCAGCTGGCCCTGCGCACTCCAGATCGAGCCCGGGGTCCTCACCTCGGCTGCCTGCTGCGCACGCACGTTGGCGATGTAAGTGCGCAAAGCCTCCTCCGGAGGTGTCGTTTTGCTGGCTGCCGCGGCGGCATTCCGCTTCTTGCTGATTGCGTCTGCATCGGAAGGCAACAGGACGCAGACCGCGATCCCGGCGAGCAATATAGACCGAAGGCAAAACTTCATACCTGCACTCATGGCGCAACCTCACCCTCCGGCGCGAAGCTGGCGTGTCCCGGCGAGACCGCAACCACGCGCACCACTTTGCCTCCGATCTTCAATCGCGCCTTGAGATGCGCGCCCTTTACTGCCGGCTCCAATGCCACCGCTTCCAGGCGCGCATCGACCACCCCCGTGTGCTCCTCCACGATCAGTGCATCTCCCGTGTGGATTACAGGTCGCACTGCGGCGAACAAAGGCTGCACTGGGCCGCTGGATATTGCCCTCTGCATCTTCATCAGTTGCCGGGCGAGCACCAGACGTCCCGGTCCGGCAGGGCGGTTTGGGTCGCGCACGAGCAGCCAGAGGTCGCCGGTCGACGGGTCCTCAATCTGTCTGAATACCTGTCCATCGGGCTCGCGCGCGGTCTCCGGTGTCGCGGCCGCCACGTTCAAGGTTCTCGGCGCGGCCGCGGCATTGCTGCCTGCTGTCTGGGGGCAACCGCTCACGATCTGCGCTACCATGAGCCATCCCCACCCCACGATCACCCCCCATCCCCGTTTCCCGCCCATCTTCGCCAATCGCATGTTCCTCGCCCCACTGCAAAATTACTTCAAGTTGCACACTACACTCAGTGCGTCATGTTATTGACCTGCGAGTACATATCGTCCGCGGCTTTGATCACCTTGGAGTTCGATTCGTAGGCCCGCTGCGCGAGTACCATCTGCACAAACTCCGTCACGACGTCGACATTCGAGTTCTCGAGGTAGCCCTGATTCAGCGTGCCCAGGCCTTCGGTGCCCCCGGGATTTCCCAAGACGGGATCGCCGGAACTTAACGTGGCCGTGAGCAGGTTATTGCCCATGCCCTCGAGGCCTCCCGGGTTGGGAAACGTGGCGAGCTGAATCTGCCCAAGCTGCGAGGGATTCTGCTGTCCGGCAAGCGTTGCGTTCACCACGCCATACTGCGTGATGGTCACGGCCGTGGCATTCGACGGAATGGTGATGGTGGGGATCAGCGGGTCGCCGTCCGTGGTCACTATCGTGCCCTGATTGTTTAAATGAAACTGTCCGGCGCGGGTGTAGGCGATGGTGCCGTCCGGCCGCTGCACCTGGAAGAATCCCGCGCCCTGAATGGCGACGTCGAGCGGATTGTCGGTCTCGTTCAGCTCGCCCTGGGTATTGATCACCTCGGTCGCCGCCGGCTTGGTGCCCAGACCGATCTGCAAGCCCGCGGACACGGTGCTCTGGCTCTGCGCCGCGCCCGGCGTCACCATATTCTGGTAGATCATGTCCTGAAACTGCAGGCGCAACTGACGAAAGCCTGTGGTAGACGAGTTGGCCAGGTTGTTGGCGATGGTGTCGAGGTTCAATTGCTGTGCGCTCATGCCACTGGCAGCGGTATACAAAGCTCGAATCATCTGTTTCCTCGTTTCGGACTAGATTCTCGGCAAGTCTTCTGTGGCGAACTTGTTGAACTCGGTGTGAAACACCGTCAATGCGCGCTGCATCATCTCTGCCTGGCGCTGCATCATGACCAGGTCGAGCGAACCCTCGACCACATCCTGATTGGCGGCTTCGATGGCGCCCTGGTGGATCGAGGCGCTGGTCGCAGCCGTGGCCTTGGTCCCCGGCGGGGCTACGTAACGGTTCGCGCCCTCCGGCGTGAGCTGGGTGCCATCGGGAAACGCAAAGACGCCCACCTGCGCGACCACCCCGCCGGCCACTGACACCGCTCCGTCGGCGCCCACTGTGACCTCGCCGGGTGGAATAGGGATTGGCTGGCTGGTCGCGGAAAGCACCGGCTCGCCGGCCTGGGTCACCAACTGGCCGTTCGGCGCGCGGTGAAACCCGCCGTCGCGCGTGTAGCGCGGACCGTTGGGCGTCTGCACCATGAAAAACCCCTGACCTTCAATCGCCAGATCCAGGGGATTGCCCGTGGGCTCAAGCGCGCCCTGGGCCATGCTCAGCCGGTCGCCGCCCAACAGGCCGTAGTTGTTCACGGTTGCGCCCAGTTGCGAATCGGCAGCGTCAGGCCCCAGCAGCACCGAGCGGAAGAACTCACGCTCCGCGCGGTACCCCGGCGTCTGCGCGTTGGCTAGATTGGCCGCCGCCGTGTCCAAAGCCTGGGTGCGCGCCACCAGTCCCGTCATTGCCGCGTAATAGCCGCTGTCCATCTGGAGACCCCCTCGTGCAGGTGCACAGGAGACTCAAGCAGATGGAGGACCAGAAGGAGGGATGGAGAGATTAGTGAATTCAAGGCAATAGGGAGTAGGGAGTAGAAAACAGGAAAAGACTTCCTTGCGCCGTTTGCTATTGGTGGCTGGCTACTCCCTATTCCCTACTCCCTGTCTTATTGCAGGCCATCGCAGACGATGGTGACCTCGAAGGTCTCTTCGTCAAAGCGATAGCCGTGATGCAGTTGAAACTCCGGGGCCTGCACGTGCAAGTGATAGTCCCTGCCCGTAATGACGGCGGGAACCGACAGGCCGCAGTTGGCAGCAAGCTCGGGAACCTTGCCCTTCCACGCGCCAGCAAGCATGTTGCAGATCTCGCCAATGCCGTCCTTCACCGTGTTATCGACGGAGTCGAACTCCATGCCTGTCATCTGTGCGGCAATCTTCATGGCTGTCTTGGCGCCCGAGCGGAATACACACGCCCCGCTCAACAGCCCGCCGAAGCCTACCACGGAGGTGACCGTTTCCTTGTCCTCGACGGCCACGCCGGCCTCGCGCTTGCACTCGATGCTGAGCATCATCTGGAAAACCTCTTCCACGCTTGCATCCAGGTTTTGCGGATCGGAGACCCGCTGCACAGATTCACGCAACGATACCGCCATCGTCTTCTCCCTTTCGACTGCGCCGCGTTGGGCCATACGACCCACGTGCCCCGCCACTGCTGCCTCACGCACTCCGTTTAGCACGTCGGTTACCCCCTGTCAGGCCGCATGTACCAGCGGAAGCACCCGCTCTTTCACCTGTTCGGCTGTAAATGGCTTGCGGATGTAACCCTTGGCGCCGGCCTGGATCGCCTGCTTGACATGTTCCTCGCTCGACTCGGTGGTGATCATGACCACGGGAACGCCCTCTGCCAAATTCTGCGCGCGGATCTGGCGCAGAAACTCCAGGCCATCCATCGTCGGCATATTGATGTCGGAAAGGATCAGGTCCACGGGCTTGGACTTCAATACCTCCAGCCCCTCGGCGCCCGAGCCGGCCTCGTGCACCACCAGCGCATCCAACCCAGCCTGGCGCAGCGCCCGCTCCACAATCTTGCGCATCACCGACGAGTCGTCAACAATCAGCGCCCGAATCTCGCTCATGCCCAAGCCCCCCTTTTTTCCTATCGGCGTTCTGGCCAGAACCATGAGGTCCAGGTTCCAACGCCCTCTTCTCCGTCTCCCAATTGCTCTCTCTTGGCAGAAGCCCCAAGCTTGTCCGGTCTCAATGTGCGGCGGTTGAAGCAATCAGGTCGCGAATGGAGCCGGACTGCGGCAGTGGCCCTGCCTGACGCCCAAGCCAGATCCGCAGCCATATGCAATCGTGGATGCGTGCCAGACGTGCCTCCACCGGGCGCGTCTCTTCGAGGGCTTTGGCGAGCGCCATGGCCAACGCCTGTTCTGTCGCCGCCTCAATCAGCTCCACGGAGGGAAAGCGCGCCTCCAGAGCGCGCCCGTGCGCCCTTCGGAAGAGAGAGCCCTGTACCAGACCAGCCTCCACATTCAGCCCGGTGATGCGCTCCGTAGCCAACGCCAGGGCAGGATCAATGCGGTCCTCAAAGCCCAGGTAGAGAATCCTGCCCGCTGCCACGCGCAGGGGCAAGGCGCCAAAGGCGTCGATGAAGAGCCTTGGCAACAGCACGGTAAGGTCTTCCGGGTTATGAAACTCCATGCTCAACACCGGGCAGCCCCACTGCAATCCCAGGGCCCGCGTCACCAGTTCCTCGCTCGAACTCCGCTGCCGCACCAGCCATTCGCCCAGCTTTCCGCTGCCCACGGCGCGCTGCGCGGCAAGCGCAGACCGCAGCTCCCCTTGCGTAATCCAGCCCTGCTCCAGCATGGCGAGACCTAGGGGAATGCGATGGCGGTAGCCCTCGCGCACCGCGCCGCGTGCATCCATCTCCCGGCGTAGCGCGGCCTCCACGCGCGCCCGCGTGCATGCGGCCGAGCAGCACCAGCCACCTTCAAAGATGGGAGCCTCGCGGCTGCGCCAGAGCCGAAGCCATCCCGAAGCGCAGCGCGGATTGGCGCATGTGCGCAAAATCCCGGACTTTTCCCCTGCCCGGGATTCGCCCGGCCATGTCTGTCCGGCGGAAGACCGGGCAGAATCGTGTGCGGACGTCAACGAGCGCTCCACGCCGGCATCCGCGCCGGTCCGCGCCTTATGGCGCCTCAGAAGAGACATCGCACGCTCTCCAGACGCTTCCTGGGCGCAGCAACTTCGGTCACCCGCAGCCCGAAATTGCCGTTGACCAGCACCACCTCGCCGCGGGCTACAATCTTGTCGCCCACAATCAGGTCCACGGGGTCGGCTACATGGCGATCGAGTTCCACTACATCGCCGGGCCCCAGGTCGAGAATCTCGCCGAGCGGCATCTCGCGCGCGCCAAAGCGCAGCGAGGCTTCGAGTTCGACATCGAGCAACAGCTCAAGACCGGGAGTGAGCCCGGGGAGCAGTCCGGGGCTGGGGGCCTCGGGCCGGCCGACCGGCGCTTCTGGTGCGTCCGTTTCCGGCGCGGCCTGCACGGCGGCTTGCGGCTTCGCTGCGGCTTCGACTACGCGCAACTCGTCGCGAACCAGAATCGTCCAGGTCCGATCGCCGGAGCGGAGTTGAAAGGCGCTTGAGATCTGGCTCTGTTCCGCGATCTCCTCAACGTTCGCCACCTTGCACTTCTTGCCGGCACGCGCCAGCAGCTCTCCAGCGGCGGCGCCGAAGGTTTCGCCCACCAACTCCTTCCAGCCCGCCTTCTGATCCATGCCCTCGCCGACCAGCGGCGTCTCAAGAACCGCGCCGTCGACGAGAACGGCAAACCGGCCTTCCACCTCTCCCTCAAGCGTGGCCGCCCAGCCAAACGCTCCCGCGCCCAGCGGCCTGGGAAGTGACTCTGCCAGCTCCGGCTCGCCGGCCAGGGCCTGCGAGAGGAGCGCTCCGGCCACCTCGGCCCAACAATCGAAATAGGTCATCGTGCCTCCCCTCCGGCGATCGGGCGTTCGACCCGCGCCGCGCGATGCGCCCCGTGCCGCATGGCCCGCGCCTCGAGAAGCGGCAATCCGCCCACACGCCACTCGGAGAGCGTGTCCGCAGCGGCGGTGAGGCGCAGCGTGTCGCCCGCCTTGAGCTCTTCGAGCGCGCTCGCTGCCAGGCGCACGGAGGGCAACTGCAGCGTGCAGCCAAAGCGAATGCGCCGCGCCACGGCCTCCATCCGCGTGCGGTTCTCGTCGGAGTGCCGGCTGCGCCGGCCCCAGTCCGTAGTCAAGCGGCGCAGAATGGTGTTGGCAACCACGGCGGGAAAGGCCAGGTTCAGCAGTCCCGAACTGTGCGGCATGCGGATTTCGAAGCTCAGGCAGAGCGCCTTTTCCGTAACGGCGATGATGCGCGCCACCTGGGTCTGCATCTGGCGGCGCTCGAAGCTGAACGTGAGACCGACCTGCTGCCAGGCAACCGTCAGTTCGCGGCAGACAATCTCCACCACGCTGGCCAGAATCGATTCCTCGATGTCGGTCAATTCGCGCAGCGGGCCGTCCTTGCCGTCGCCGCCCAGGAGCAGGTCGATCATGGGCGGCGCCAACCCAAGATCGAGCTGCAGGACCGAAAGCGCTCCCAGCGGCTCCAGCCGCACCGAGGCCACATAACTGATCTCGGGAATTCTGAGCAAGAACTCATTGAACTGAATCTGCTCGGCCGAGACCAGGTTGACCTGAAAACGGGTGCGCAGCCATGCCGCCAGGTTGTGGGTGAGGTTGCGCGCAAAAAGGTCGTTCAACATGCTGATGGCGCGCAATTGATCGGTCGAGATCTGTCCGGCGGAGGAGAAGTTATACGGCACTACGCGGGCCCGCACCTCGGGGCGCGACGACTCGGGCGATGTGCTGCGCGCGGCTTCGAACAGCGCATCGATCTCATTCTGCTTGAGGGTCTTTTCCGTCAATCCCCGCTCCTTTACTGCGTGTCTTCATTCGTGTTGCCGCTTCAGTTCGGCCTTCAGCGCCGTGCCGATTGCCGGGTTCTGGCTTTCAGGCCTTCGAGGCCGGCGGCCGCGGGAGGGATACGATCGCGGACTCCGCGCGTCGCCAGGTCACGCAAGGCAGCGCGCAAGTGCACTACCGCCGAGGCGTGCATCTGCGAGACCCGCGACTCGACCACGCCCAGCGCCAGGCCAATCTCGCGCATGGTCATCTCCTCGTAGTAGTAAAGGGTCATCACCAGCCGTTCGCGGTCAGGCAGATCGGCAATCGCCCCGGCCAGCCGCTCCTCAAGTTCGCCCCTCAGGCAGCGAAACAGCGGATCCTCCTCGGGGCGGCCGGGCACGTAGGCCAGCTCCTCCTCGCCGGAGTTCTCGTTGCGCTCCAGATGCAGCGTGCCGATTTCAAGTCCCTTGAGATCGCCCAGCAGTTGCTGGTAATCCTCGAGACCGATGCCCATCTCGGTTGCGATCTCGGCCTCGCCCGGAGCACGGCCGAAGCGGGCCGTCAACATGCGGATGGCCTCCTCGACAGCGCGACCCTTGCGGCGCAGTTCGCGCGGGCTCCAATCGAGGGTGCGCAGACTGTCGAGGATCGCGCCCCGGATGCGGAACTGCGCGTAGCTGCGAAACTGCACTTTCTTTTCGGGGTCGAATTTCGCGAAGGCGTCCATCAGCCCGACCACGCCCGCCGAGACCAGGTCCTCGATGTCCACATGCTGGGGCAAGCGCTCATGGATGCGACGGGCGAGGAAACGCACGATGGGCAGGTGCTCGAGCAGCACGCGCTCCTGCTCACTGGTCAGTGCCGGCGGCATCCCGCCCGGAGGATAGCCACCCGCCGCCGCGCGGCGCGCGGATTTGGGGTCCCTCATTGCAGCAGTGCCGTCGACTCCCATCGCTTCCACCCCTTACACGAACTTTGTGGCGCCGTCTTCCGCCCCTGGCCCCGTCAGCGCACGGCGCCTACGGGCCGCAGCCGGATCTCGGGTGGAATCTCACTGGCGGCGAGCACGGCCAGACGAGGCAACACCGGCTCCAGCCAGCGCTTGACGTGGAAACGCGCCGGACTGGGACAGAGGAGCACGGGCGGTGCCGCGGCGGATGCCGAGCCGATAAGGGATCTCACAGAATCGGTGAGGCGGCGGACCACCGGGGTTCCCGGGGTTGGAGCTCCGGAAAGCAGGCGCTGACCAGACTCCGGCTGGATGGCCGAAAGAATCTCCTCTTCGAGTGCGGGATCAAGCAGGAGCACCGGAAGCAGCCCGTCGCTGTCCAGCAGGGGCCGCACCAATCTGCGCCCCAACGCCTGGCGGGAGGCCTCGACCAGGGCCACCAGGCTCTTGTTTACGGGCGCAGTTTCGAGCAGGGCCTCCAGAATTGTGCCCATATCGCGGATCGATACCCGCTCCCGCAGCAACTGCTCCAGGACCCGCGCCACCTCGCCCAGGGTGAGCAGCTTGGGCACCAGCTCTTCGAGCAGTTTGGGGTGCGAGTCATTCAGGGCGTCCAGCAGGCGCTTGATCTCGGCGCGGCCCAGCAACTCTCCGGCATGCTGGCGGATCAGTTCTCCGAGATGGGTAGTGATCACGGTCACCGCGTCCACCACCGAATAGCCCGCCGCGATGGCCTGCTCTTCGAGGGCCGGAGCGATCCAGACCGCGGGCACACCAAAGGCCGGCTCCCGCGTCTCTTTGCCGGTAAGCGGCCGGCGGCCGGGCTCGCCCGAGACCGCCAGCAGGTGTGGGCCCTCCGTCTGCCACCGGCCGACCTCGATGCCGCGCAGCGAGATCAGGTACTCGCGCGGCTTGAGGCGCAGGTTGTCGGAGATGTGCACGGGGGGAACCAGAAAGCCCATCTCGGACGCAAGATGGCGGCGCAGGGCGCGCACCCTTGCCAGCAGTTGCCCGCCCTGCTTTTCGTCGACCAGTGGAATCAGTTGGAAGCCGATCTCGAGCGTCAGGTCCTCGAGGCGAAGCAGCGAAGAGAGCTCGGAATTCTGCGCGCCTTCGAGTTTCTTTTTCTCCGCCGGCGCCGGCTCGGCCACGGCCGCCGGACCCTCGGCCGCAAGCCGTCTACCGCCCACAAACAGCCCTCCGGCCACGGCCAGAAAGGCGATCTTCGGCAGTCCCGGGATCAGGCACATGCAGGCCGACACCGCGCTTGCCATGTAGAGCGTCGCGGGGCGGCCCAGGAGCTGTTGCCGGATCTCGCCCCCCAGCAGGCCTGCCGAGTTGGCGCGCGTCAGCGTGATGCCCCCGGCCACGGAGACCAGCAGCGAAGGTATGATCGTGACCAGGCCGTCGCCCACGGTGAGCACGGTGTAGGTGCGCGCGGCCTCGCTTAACTCCACACCCTGTTGCAGGGTCCCGATCAGCAGGCCGGCCACAATGTTGACGCCCGTGATCAGGATCGTGGCCAAAGCGTCGCGCTGGTTGAAGCGCGCCGCGCCGTCCATGGCGCCGTAGAATTCCGCCTCGCGAGCAATGGCCTGGCGGCGCCGCCGCGCCTCCGCCTCGTCGATCAGCCCCGCGTTCATGTCGGCATCGATGGCCATCTGTTTGCCGGGCAATGCATCCAGCGTGAAGCGCGCCGTGACCTCGGCGGTGCGCACGGCGCCGTGTGAAACCACCAGAAACTGGATGGCGACCAGGGCTAGGAAGAGCACGAAGCCCACTACATAATTGCCGCCCACCACGAATTGCCCGAAGGCCTCGATCACGCTGCCTGCCGCGGCGGTTCCTTCCTGGCCGTGCAGCAGAATGCGCCGGCTGGAGGCGATGTTGAGCGAAAGGCGGAACAGGGTGAGCAGCAGGAGCAGCGTCGGAAAAACGGAAAGCTCAACCGCACGGCGGATCTGCACTGCCGAGAGAAACACGATCACCGATGCCGCCATCGAGAGCGCCAGCAGAAGGTCCAGGCCCGCGGCTGGCACCGGCACGATCATGACGAAGACCACGCTGATGGCCGCCATGGGCAACAGGTAGTCGCGCAGATGGTGCCAGATCGAGGCCCGGGCCGGAAGCGTTGCCGCGGGCAAGGTCGCTGTACTCATTGATCGTCTCCTTCACAACTCGAAATTGCGGAGCGCCTCATCGCGGAATTCCTCCTCGGCCTTGACCCGCGGCGCGGACGCGGGCGGCGGCTTCCCGCGCTTGCCGATCCCTGAGTTCCGCCTCCACCCGCTGGCGGTAGAGATAGGCCAGAATCGCGGCCACGGCAGCATAGAGATCCACCGGGATGGCCTGGCCCACTTCGACCGTGCGGAAAAGCGACTGCGCCAGCGGCGGATTCTCCACAATGGGCACGCCCGCCCAGCGCGCCTCGGCCTTAATCTCTTCGGCCAGCAGGTTGCGTCCCTTGGCCAGTACCTTGGGCGCCTCCATGGTGACGAAGTCAAAGCCCAGGGCCACCGCGTAATGCGTAGGGTTGGTCAGGACCACGGCCGCCTTTCCTACGTCCGCCTTCACGCGGCGGCGGCGCATCTGGCGCTGCAGGTTGCGGATGCGGCCGCGAATCTGCGGATTGCCCTCGGTTTCCTTGTACTCATCGCGCATATCCTGTTTGCTCATCTTCAGGCGCGATTCGCGGCTCTGCCACTCGACCAGGTAGTCGATGGCCGACCAGCCGAACAGCAGCCAGGCCGCGGCCACGAGCAATCCGTAAACATCCTTGCCGAGAATCTCCAGCCGCTCAGTTGAGAAGGGTGGAATGTCCAGCTGCCGGGCAATACGCTGCACGGCAAACACGGCCAGGATCGCGGCCGGGATAAGGGACTTGCCGAGCCGGGCCGCGGCGCGCAGCGAGAACAGGTTTTTGAGATTCGCGACGGGATTGATGCGCTCCGGCTTCCATGCCAGGGCGCTCGCGTGCACGGAGACGCCGCCGGTCTGGGCGATGCCCGCTCCCAAAGCCCCCACCACGACCAGCGCCATCACGACCGCAGGCGGTGCAAGCACTTCGAGCGTCAGGCGGCGCACGGCGACCAGCGTCGGCTCCAGTGTTGCCGGCTCCCAATGCGCCGGAGTGCCCAGGGCAAGGAACCCTGCAAAGGCGCCCCGCCATGCCTCCATGGTCCGGGGGCCCAGCACGCCCAGGGCCATCGCCCCGGCCAGAGTTCCTGCAGCCGCTGTCAGTTCGCGGCTGTGCAGGATGTCGCCTTCACGGCGCGCCTTTTCGCGACGGTGCTGCGAAGCTTGTTCGGTGCGCTCGCCGGGCATGGATCAGCCTCCCCCGCCGGGCGCAGCAAGCGAAACCGAGATCAGGCGCTCGGCCATGTCGAGCAGCCCGCTAAAGCGCGCCCCGATAAAGCGCGGCCAGAGCGCCAGGGAGCCCGTGAGGATCACAAATCCCGTCAAAGTCTTGAGCGGCACGGTCAGCATCATCACCGGGAGCTGTGGGCTCAATTTCCCCAGCAGAGCCACGGCGATCTCAAGGAGCATGGTCGCGGCCAGCACCGGCGCGGCCAACTCCACCGCGGCCAGAAAGATGCCGCCGGCCGCGCGCACGATGGCCAGTGCCGCCGGGGGCGCGAGCGCGAAGGTTCCGAGAGGTACGGCATGGAAGCTGCGCACCATCGAGGCCAGCAGAATCCGGTCGAGGCCCGCCGTGATCAGAACCAGCGTGCCCATCAGCGAAAAGAGATCGCCCAGCAGCGGCGTCTGGATGGACGAAGCCGGGTCCATCAGGTTGACCAGCGAGAAGCTGAACTGCAGGCCTACGATCTGGCCGGCGAAGAGCATCATCTCGCTGAGCAGCGTCAGCGAGAGGCCGTAGACCAGGCCGATCGCGAGCTCGCCCAGGATGGCCGGGAAACTTATGGCTGTTTCCGCGTGAGGGAGCGTGGCCACCAGCGGCGCGAGCAGAAACGCAACCGCACCCACAAAGGCCGCTTTCACGCGCATGGGAAGGGCCGTCGACGAAAAGAACGGCGCAAAGGCCACCATGCCGCTGACTCGCACCAGAACCAGCGTCATTGCACTCAGAAATGTCGGCCAATCGGTCATGTATGTCTCAAGCGGCGTTAGCGGAGTTAGCGGTGTTAGCGGAGTTGGGGTTTTCTAGCCCCGCTAACACCGCTAACGCCGCTAGCTCCGCTCACCCCAGGTAGCGGTGAAAGTCGCCCAGCAGCAGCCGCGTGTACGCGGCCATCCTCTCGAGAAACCACGGCATGGCGGCGAGCAGGATCAGCGCAATCGCGGCCAGGCGCGGGACCGAGGTTAACGACTGCTCCTGCAGGCTGGTCAGAGTCTGGATCAGGCTGAGCACAAAACTCAGCGCCACCGTCGCAATCAGCAGCGGCGCGGCCAGAATCATGGACTCGCGCATCAGTTGGCGCATCAGCTCGGCAACCAGGTCCGGTGTCATCGCGCTCCTATTGAAATGCGCCGCGTCAAAAGCTCCGTAACAGGGACCTCGCCAGCAGATTCCAGCCGTCCACCATCACGAAGAGCAGAATCTTGAGCGGCGTCGAAACCACCACCGGCGGCAACTGGAACATGCCGATCGAGGTAGTGATCGCGGCAGTCACCATATCGATCAGCAGAAAGGGCAGAAACAGTACCGCGCCGATGGCAAATCCTGCCTTGAGTTCGGACAAGATGTAGGCAGGAATCACCACGCGCATGGGCAGGTCCGCGGCCGTGTTCGGTCTCGGAATATCGCCCGCGGCCGTGAACAGCGCCAGGTCCTTCTCGCGCGCATACTTCAGCAGGAAAAGCTTGATCGGCTGCGCGCCGCGGTCGATGGCCTCCAACCCCGTGATCTGGCCATTGCGATACGGCTCGACGGCCTGGTGATTCACCTGGTTCAGCACCGGCGTCATCAGGAACCAGGCCATCATCAGCGCCAGCCCCATCAGCGTGGGGTTGGAGGGCGCGGTCTGCGTGCCCAGCGCCTGGCGCAGGAAGTGAAACACGATCAGCAGACGCACCAGCGGCGTCATCGCCATCAGGATCGCGGGCAGCAACGTCAGCAGCGTCAGAACCAGAAGAATGGTCCACGGCGTCGCATCCGAAGGCCGCAGTTTCGCATTCAGGTCGGGCAAGAGAGGCACTGCCGCCGGAGCCGCTGCGGCCATGCGCAGCAACAGGGCGCCTACCATGAGACCCCCCGTGACGTTCTCGGTCGGCCGTGCAGTGCCCCGTTGGCGCCCGCATTTGTCCTGGAATTCGCTGGCTCGTCCAGCGGATAGAACGCCGGACCGCCTTCGGGCGAGGTAGCCACCAGAATCCTGCGCCCTTCAGCCTCAATCAACGCCAATGACTGGCGCGGCGCGAGGGTGATGCGCTCGACGAGCGCCAGACGCGGCTCCACGCGCCGCCGGCCATTCCATCTCGCCAGCAGCCAGCCTGCCCATCCACTTGCACGTCCGCTCGCCCATCCATCGGAACCGCCCGCCTTTTCGCCCGCTCCCCTTGCCATCCTTCTGCTTCTCCTCGTCCCGCCTTACGCCAGCCGCGTCACGCGCACCGCCAACCGGGTTTCGATCACCTCGAACTCGCTCCACGCCAGTTGCACATCGCCTGCGGCCAGAGGCAAATCGTCTCCATGGCTCCATTGCGTTTCGATCACTTGACCCGGTGCCAGCGCCAGCAACTCGCGCACGCGAAACTCGCGCACGGGGATGCTCACGCCCAACTCCACGGGCAATCGAGGAATCGGTGCCTTGAAACCCGGCTCCTCTTGGCCTTGCGGCGGCACTGGAACCAGGGCCTGGACAGTCTCCCCGGCGGCTCCGCGCGCTGTCGGCGCTGCTCTCGGATGGGGCACTCCCGATGGATGTGGAACCCCCGCAGATACCGGCATTGCTTGCGTAGTCGCCATTCCGGAAGAGTCAGAAGCAGAAAGAGGACCAGAGGAAGATGGAATGGATTGGTTTGGTTTAAGAATTGCGGGCCGCGCACTGTCCTGTTTCGATCCATAACGCAGCCAAACCGCATCGCTGCTACACTGAGAAGTGAATGATTTTGCGGTTTTCTCGTCCCTCGTGGATGCGAAATTGCCGCCCCTAGAGGTCAAAGATCATGCCGGAAGCAAATGAAAACAAGAGTCTGACGGGAACCAGCCTGCGCCTGAAAGTGGGTCTGGCGGAGATGCTCAAGGGCGGCGTCATCATGGACGTGATGAGCGTCGAACAGGCGCGCATCGCCGAAGAAGCCGGCGCCGTCTCCGTCATGGCTCTCGAGCGCGTGCCCGCCATGATCCGCGCCGAGGGCGGCGTGGCCCGCATGGCCCGGCCTGGCCTGATCAAGCAGATCATTCAGGCCGTTTCAGTTCCTGTCATGGCAAAAGCCCGCATCGGCCACTTTGCCGAAGCACAGATCCTCCAGGAACTGGGCGTGGATTTCATCGATGAGAGCGAAGTCCTTACCCCCGCGGACGAAGCGCATCACATCGACAAGCACGCCTTCACCACGCCCTTTGTTTGCGGCGCGCGCAACCTCGGCGAAGCTCTCCGCCGCATCGCTGAAGGCGCGGCCATGATCCGCACCAAAGGCGAAGCCGGAACCGGCGACGTTGTCCACGCCGTCCAGCACATGCGCCAGATTACACGCGAAATGCGCGTGCTCACGGTGCTCACCGAGCAGGAACTCTTCGCCGCGGCCAAGGAACACCAGGCCCCCTACGAACTGGTCAGGATGGTCGCCCAAACCGGCAGGCTGCCGGTGCCTAACTTCTCTGCCGGCGGCATCGCCACGCCCGCCGACGCAGCTTTGATGATGCAGCTCGGCGCCGAAGCCATCTTTGTCGGCTCAGGCATTTTCATGAAGGAGCGCGCGACTCCGCTCGACGTCGAGAACGATCCCAAGGAGCGCGAAGAAGCGGTCTCCCGCGCCAAGGCCATCGTAATGGCCACCACCCACTGGAACGACCCGAAGATACTGGCCGAAGTCAGCGCGCAGGTCACCGGCACCATGAAGGGCCTGGCCGCCGCGGCCATTGAGGAATCGCAGCTCCTTCAAACCCGCGGCTGGTGAGCTGGCCGGTCAGGCAGCCGCTCGCTGATCGCTCGCACCGGCTTTCCTGGTTCCCGCCCTGCGCCAGAAATAAACGCACAAATGGTGCGTCACCCGATCGTACTTATGGCTAAAATAAGGTCGTCCGGCGGCGGATTCGTTTTTCCGACTGCGGATGTAACATATTTCAATTCGATTAGAAAGGTGAATTAAATGGAAGACTCGAACCTTATAGGAATGACCCTCGAATTTGAGGACGAACCAGACGAAACAAGAAAGTTTGGACAGATTGTCCATGTTTCCGGAGATGACGGCGTTATCCGACTCATTAGCAAAGAAAAGGCCGGGTCGAACCCGCGAAGGGTCAGACTACGAGCAAAGCTCTGAACGGAGACCTGGAATAGCAACGATCGACCTCAACCAAAAGCCCCGATCAAAGGATCGGGGCTTTTGTATATGCTTGACGCGAGGGTGGTCCTTCTCCAAGCTTCGGGGAGAGTTTATGGCTAACGTGCTCAGAGGCCTCGTAACGGGAGTGCGCCAAGGCATCGCAGCCTTGGGCCGCATCCGTCCTGATGAGGATGTGATGCAGGACTTCTCGCCGGAGTATCAGAAGGACTTTGGTGGGATGAGGGGATATGCCTTAGAGATCCAGTCCAAAGCAAGGGCAGGTGATCTAGAGTCCATATTTGAGATCGCCAGTGAATATCTGACCGGGGGATGGCTAAAAGCTAATCCGATTAAGGCGGCAAAATGGATGCAGAAGGCAGCCGAGCTTGGTCACGCGGTGGCCCAGATGCTTTTTGCTTCGATGTGTGCGACAGGAACAGGGGTTCAGAAGGATGAAATAGCGGCTGCAAGATGGCTCCATGCCGCAGCCGAGCAAGGGTCATCAAATGCGGGATTCGCTCTTGCTGAATTATATGAAGCTGGTATAGGTGTAAATCGAGACCCTAAACAGGCTGTTTATTGGACGGTTAAAGCGGCCCTCGCAGGGAATGCGGAGGCACAGAATGCCCTTGGGATCAGGCATATGAACGGGCAAGGGATAGATAAGGACTATCACGCGGCGAAGAGGTGGTTGGAGAAGTCTGCTGAGCAGGGCAACGCCGAGGCTCACTTCGGTCTTGGCGTCATACATGATAGAGGCTATGACGTGCCGCCCGACCAAGTAGAAGCCGCAAACTGGTATCGAAAGGCGGCCGACCAAGGTCATATCAAGGCACAACTCAACCTTGGCTTCTCCTACGCGCGCGGCGAGGGCGTACAGCAGGACTACGCGCAGGCGGCGGTTTGGTTCCGTAAGGCGGCCGAACAGGGACAATCCAACGCGCAAGCAAACCTCGGCGTCCTCTACCGAAATGGATGGGGCGTGCCGCAGGACGACAAAGAAGCGATCACGTGGCTTCGCAAGGCAGCCGAACAAGGAAATGCCGATGCAAAAGCGCACCTCAAGTCGCTATCAGGCGGCTGAGGATGAACGCCGGTGGCCCCATCCTTCTCCGCCCACCCCAGGCCGCTTGACATAGTCATCTGACTAGTCATATGACTATATGAGAAGGAGCTCCCTCCCATGGCCTGGCAGGTCTACGACGCAAAAGCTCGCTTTAGCGAACTCCTCGACACCGCGCTCAAAGACGGCCCGCAAGTGGTCACCCGCCGCGGAGTCGAAACCGCCGTCGTGGTTCCCATCGATGAATGGAAGCGGTTAAAGCCCGAATCGCGACCGAGCATCAAAGATATTCTGCTCGACCCGAACGGTCCACATGACCTCTATATTCCGCCACGCCGGAGACTTCGCTTTTCACCGCCAGATGAGTCGGCATAGCCTGTGTACTTGCTCGACACCAATGTGATCTCGGAGTTACGCAAATCCAAACCTCATGGAGCAGTTCTGGCTTGGTTTGCTTCCGTACGTGCGGACGAGATCGCTATCCCGGCTGTCGTCATCGGAGAGATTCAGGATGGCGCGGAGATCACGAGGAGGCAGGACCGAACGAAGGCCGCGCAGATCGAGGCTTGGTTGGATTACATCATGGCCAACTTTACGGTTCTACCCATGGATGGCCCAATGTTTCGCGAATGGGCACGACTATTGGCAGGCAAATCCGACGATCTTAGCGGGGATGCCATGATCGCCGCCACCGCGCGGGTAAACGGATTGGTTGTCGTCACCCGAAACGTGAAAGACCTCGCGAGTTTCGGTGTCCAGGTCTTCAACCCGTTTTCAAGCAAATAAGTAAAGCGGTACAATCCCAATAACGGCTCGCGGCCTCTATGCAAGCAGGCCTTCTTTTCTCATTCCCCAACCCTCTTTTCCGATTTAGTGTGCGTCCAAGAAAGAGTCAGAGTAATCTCATCCTCGCGGGGGCCCTATGCCGTCCATCTTTTCGCCCATTCCGGCCGAAATCGAACGGAAAGCGCCCGGAACCGGGGGCAAGCCACCGGTTGATCGCCGGCCTACGGGCGGCGGTGGTGGTGGCGGCGACGACGACTGGAGAAAACCCCGGCGCGGCCCAAGAGAAACTCTGCACCGCACCCGCGCATTTGTCTTTTGTGCGCTGGCCGGCGACATGATGTTCTTCGTGGTGCTGGCGGTGCTGTTTTACGCGCGCCAGGCCGGCACGCACATGGATCCGCGGACCCTGCGCCAGATCGGCGACTGGCATCCGGTTCTGCTCCCGCCCATCCTCTTTCTCAATACAGCGGTCCTGCTACTCAGCAGCCTCACCATGGAGCGAGCGCGCCTGCACATCTTCCGGGAGATAGACGTATTGGAAGAGTGGCTCGGGCTGGGCCGCCCGGCACTGCGCCGCACCCTACCCTGGATTGCGATCACTCTGGTCCTAGGGCTGATGTTTCTTGGCGGCCAGGCCTTGGCATGGAAACAGCTAACCGCGCAGGGATTTCGCTTCGATCGCTGGGCCACGCCGGCAAGTTACTTCTTCTACATCATCACCGGCCTTCACGCCGCGCACCTCATTCTCGGCGTGCTGGCTTTGCTCTTCTGCCTCTGCGCTCTCACGCGCCTCAAACGCGTCGAGTCCCGCCAGATCGCCGTCGACTCGACAGCATGGTTCTGGCACACCATGGGCTTCGCCTGGCTGCTATTATTCGGGCTTTTGGTGCTGGGGCAGTAACACTCGCTGCGTAAGGGAAACTCGTTGCATCGGTGATGGCGTGAAAGGATCGCGTGAAAGCGCACGGATGGCGTGAAAGGGCACGACTTCAGTCGTGCCTCAAAGCCGCATAGAGCTTGGGGCTTTAGCCCCTGAGGGATGCTTCTGAATAGCACTGGAAGACCTATGCAACTCCAAGTGCCCCCGGTCCCTCGCCCCTGGGGACCGGGGAAGGATGCAGCACCATCGCAGGCTACACCTACTTTGGAATCGCTGCTCGCTCTGGTTCGCTGCCTACGCCGTGTGCGGATGCAGAAGCGCGCGGAACCGATCGCCGACGGTACGCACTTCAGGGCAGCCGAAATAAATCTCGCGATTGAGGCTCATGAGCAACTGCACGGCTTCCACCTGAGCGTCGTGCGCGGAAACGGACCCACCCGTGCAGACAAACTCGTCCGTAAGGTACTCGATGGCGTGCCCCAGAATCTCCAGCGCATGGCCCGCCTCTGGTGAGATCCTGCGGCGACGCATCACCGCGCGGCCCGTCACCGCCGCCGCTGCCGCCAGCCCTATCGGGAACCCACAGGCTCTAGAAGTCGCTGCCATCCTACTTATCCTCACCTGAATAATCGGCGCAGCGTAACGCGAGCAATAGATCACGAAAGTGCCATCCCAGTTCGGTACACGTTACTTTACGCACGGTCCAAAATGGGAAGCTCGTGACGTAACTCACATCAAACCCCAACGATCCCCACCGACGCCCGCTTCTCCGAATCGATGCAATGCCTTATGCGCAAGAAAGCACTTCAGGATTGCTTATCGGCTCGATACCTTGACGGGATCAGTCTGAAAACCTAATCTCAAACTAGAATCCTGCGTGTCCGGAGCGCTTTTCCGGCACAAGGGGCGCAATCTTATCGATTTCCTTTGGATTAGGCGGCCATGGTCCCGTACGACTGGCAATATCTCCCGCTTTTGATGCAGATTCTTGCTGCGTTCCTGCTTGGCGTGGGGATGGTTGCAGCCTCATGGTTTGTGGGCCGTCATCGCAACACCGCGGTCAAGCTCGCTGCTTACGAATGCGGCATCGTGGCCACCGGTGACGCGCGCGGCCGTTTCAGCGTGCGCTTCTATCTGGTCGCGGTCCTCTTCATCCTTTTCGATGTAGAAATGGTCTTCATGATGCCGTGGGCAGTCATTTACCGTCGCCTCCCCGCGCTCACCGGCTGCTCGCGCTTCTTCGGGTTCTGGGAGATGCTCGTCTACCTCGGCTTTGTCGCCGTCGGTCTCTACTACATCGTGCGCAAAGGCATCCTGAACTGGAGCCAGGACAAGGCGGATCTCTAGGATGGCGAATCAATCACCCACTCTATCGGGCCTGCACGCCGTCCTCGCGGAGATGTCCAGCCACCCCGCGATCAAGGCGCTGCTGGCATGGAAGCCCGACGCCTTACTCGATGCCAAATTCGATTTCGGTGAGCTGACTCTCACTGTCGCGCCCACAGAAATTCGCGCCGCCTGCGCCACCGTGCAGGCGGCCGGCTATAACTTCTTTGAGGACATGACAGCGGTAGACTGGTATCCCCTCGCCCCCCGCTTTCAGTTGAGCTACCACATCCTCTCGCACGCCTTCAAGGAACGGATCCGTCTCCGCGTCATGCTCGATGAAGCTGAGCCTAGCGTTGACTCCATCATGCCGGTTTGGGCAGGCGCGAACTTTTTCGAGCGCGAAGTCTTCGATCTCTTCGGCATCCACTTTGCCGATCATCCCGACCTGCGCCGCATTATGCTGCCGGACGATTGGCAAGGCCATCCCCTGCGCAAGGATTACCCGGTGGAGGGATACCGCTAATGACCGAGAATCCTGGCGCGCCTGTCCTCGAACTGCCCGCTTCTGAAAGCACCGGCGAACGGCGCATGGTCATCAATATGGGCCCGCAGCACCCCGCGACCCACGGCGTGCTACGCCTGGTGGTTGAGCTAGACGGTGAAATCATCGTCAGCGTCCGCCCCGAGATCGGCTATCTGCACACCGGCATCGAGAAGACCTGCGAGGCCAAGTTCTATCAGCAGGTGGTTCCTCTCACGGACCGCATCAATTACCTCGATCCGCTCTCCAACAATCTCTGTTATTGCCTGGCCGTCGAAAAGCTCCTCGACCTTGAAATCCCTGAGCG
Organism: Occallatibacter sp.; assembly: GCA_031296305.1. Taxonomy (GTDB): domain Bacteria; phylum Acidobacteriota; class Terriglobia; order Terriglobales; family Acidobacteriaceae; genus Telmatobacter. The sequence continues at coordinate 33,167 of JARLFZ010000001.1, forward strand.
CGCACAATGGATCCGTGTGCTGCTCACCGAGCTGAGCCGTCTGAATTCGCATCTCATCTGGCTCGGCACCCACGCCATGGATATTGGGGCGCTCACAGTTTTCCTCTACACCTTCCGCGAACGTGAAGAAATTCTCAGACTCTTTGAAGCCGTAGCCGGTCAGCGCATGATGACCAGCTACTTCCGCATCGGCGGCCTCGCCATGGAGCCGCCCCTCGGCTGGCTCGATCGCGTCCAGGCCTTCATTCACGGCTTCCCTGAAAAGATCGACGAGTATTCGAATCTCCTTACGGGCAACCCAATCTTCATGAATCGCTTGAAGGGCGTAGGCTATCTCTCTGCAGCCGATGCCATTGCCCTTGGCGTAACTGGCCCACCCTTGCGCGCCTCCGGCGTCGATATCGACCTGCGCCGCGACATGCCCTACTCGAGCTACGAGAAGTTCCAATTCAAGGTACCGATTTCCACGGTGGGCGATACCTGGGCGCGGTATGAAGTACGTCTAGTCGAGATGCGCGAGAGCACCAAGATCGTCCAGCAAGCCCTCGACGGCATGCCCGGCGGCGCAGTCAAAGCCGACGCGCCGAAGATCGTTCTGCCCGACCGCGAAAAAATGAAAACGCAAATGGAGGCATTGATCCATCACTTCAAAATCGTCACCGAGGGATTCAACGTCCCTGCCGGCGAGGTCTATCAGGGCATGGAATGCGGCCACGGACAGATGGGCTATTATGTCGTCTCCGACGGCACCGCCAAGCCCTACCGTGTGCACATGCGTTATCCCTCGTTCGCCACGCTGCAAGCCGTCGAGACCATGTGCAAGGGCCGCCTCATCGCCGACCTGGTCGCCGTGATCGGCTCCATCGACATAGTGCTCGGAGAGATCGACCGATGACAACCACAGAGTGTCATCCTTGTATCTATCACTCGCGAGGGTGCCCCGGGTCCCTCGCACTTGGGGACCAGGGAATACACGAACTCAGACAGTTGCTGAACGAAGCGAAGCATCTGCGGTTGCATCTGTTTGTATTCATAGAAACCGAATGAGCGGTTTTGAAAGGGCACGGCTTCAGCCGTGCCGACAGAGCCGATAGAAACAGCGGGGCTTTAGCCCCTGAGGGAAGTTCTTAGCGATTAGGACTTTCACTGCATACCGATAGAGGGCCATTTGACGGATTACGGCGAGTTGGCGCAAAAATTGAGCAACCAGCGGTCGCGCGCCCAGTCGGCCCAGGAGGCGGAGACCGAGCAGGGAATGGGTCACGCCGAAGTTTACGAGCGCGTGAAGCTCCACATCCTGAACGAAATCGAAAAGGCAAACGCGGAGATGCGCAAGCGGAAGCTTGACACCATCGAACGTGTCCTCGTTCCCTCTTGCCGGGGAAAGCTCTGTCTGACGTACGGATCGAGGCTCCTTTGTACTGTCGAGTTCCAGGAGGCGAAAGGTCAAATTGCGGCCGTGATCTCGGGACCGCCGAATGCCCTCGAAATCTCCAGAAAAGAATTCCCGTTAATCGAAGGATGCGATCCCGAGCAGATTGCAGTTGAGATTGTCTCCGGGCTTCTCATGGGAGAATTCTCTTGACGGTAGGAGCAAGCAGAACTGTCGATGCCGCTCCCGGAGGATATCCGGCCGCAACGGATCAGCGCGTCTTTGCCGAGCTCTGGATCTCGCTCGCTTCCCTGCTCCGCAGCTACACCGCGGCACACGGATTGCACGACAATCGCCACGCCACGATCGTGGCGGACGAGGAAGAAATTACGGTTTACCACCAGGAAAAGTGGCTCCGCCTCGAGCGCGACCTCGCAATCGTGACCTGGACGCGAGAAAATGGAAGCAGTGGAAGAATGGAAATCTCGGACTCCGGTCGATTGCGGAGCGGAGCGAGCGAGGAAGAGATGGATCTGGCAGCCGAAGCCTGGGCACGGGAGTTGATGCGATGAGCCCCACAAGCGAAACCATGTCCCTCTTCTCGCCTGCGCTGGCCAGGCGCTTCGACGCGCTCGTCGAGAAGTATCCCGTGAAGCGCTCGGCGCTCATCCCCATGCTGCTCTACGCGCAGGATGAAGTCGGCTATCTCTCTGACGCGGTCGTCGCCGAGGTCGCCCAACGCATCGGCATTACGGAGCTCGAGGTTCGCAACGTCGCCACCTATTATTCGATGCTCCGCTTCAAGCCTGCCGGCAAATTCAATATTCAGGTCTGCACTAACATCAGTTGCATGCTGCGCGGCGCGTACGAAGTTTATGAGCGCTTTCAGGAGGAACTTGGCGTCGGCCCCAAAGGCGTAACGTCCGACGGCCTCTTCTCCGTCGAAGAAGTGGAGTGCATCGGCGCTTGTTGTTGGGCGCCCGCCATTCAGGTGAACTACGACTTTCACGACGACCTAAAGCCCGATCTCGTCCCCGGCATTCTCGACCAGTACCGGAATCCAATCCAAGACCAGGAAAAAGACCAGGAAAAGAATGCCTAGGCTCGTCTCCCATCCCGACGAAATAAAGCTCGTCTCCCGCCGCTTCGGCATGGGCGCGACCAACATCGACCGCTATCTCGAGCTGGGCGGTTACGAGGCCGTGAAGAAATGCCTCGCCCAGGGCCCCGAGTGGATCGTCGAGGAAATGAAGGCCAGCGGCCTTCGCGGGCGTGGCGGCGCGGGCTTCTCGGCGGGCATGAAGTGGTCTTTCGTTCCCAAGCAATCCGCCAAGCCCAAGTACATCCTCGTCAACGGCGACGAGAGTGAGCCCGGAACCTGCAAAGATCACCTCATCTTTCTGCACGATCCGCATGCCGTCATCGAGGGCACGATCATCGCCGGTCTCGCCGTCGGCGCGAAGATGGGTTTCATCTACCTGCGCGGCGAGTATCGTTATCTTCTCGAAATCATGGAGCGCGCCGTCGCCGACGCCTACGATCGCGGCTATCTCGGCAAGAACATCTTCGGTTCCGGCAACGAGTTCCAGATCATCACGCAAACCGGCGCAGGCGCATACGAAGTGGGCGAAGAGTCAGCGCTCATGGAGTCGCTCGAAGGCAAGCGCGGCGTACCCCGCATCAAGCCGCCCTTCCCTGCTGTCGTCGGCCTCTACGGCGGTCCCACGGTCATCAACAACGCCGAAACCATCGCCACCGTACCCCAGGTCATCACCATGGGCGCCCAAGCGTATGCGGCTTTGGGCACTCCGCGCAATGGCGGCACGCGGCTGTTCTGCATCAGCGGCCACGTGGAACGACCCGGCGTGTACGAACTGCCCATGGGCTACAACCTCAAAAAAATGATCTACGAAGTAGCAGGCGGCATTCGCGGCGGACGGAAATTGAAAGCCGTCGTCCCCGGCGGCTCGTCCACGCCCGTCCTCTTGCCTGAAGAGATCGATATCGGCATGGACTTCGACCAGGTGGGCAAAGCCGGCTCCATGCTTGGCTCGGGCGGCGTCGTCGTCATCGACGATCAGACCTGCATCGTCGAATTCGCGCTCCGCACCATCAGCTTCTATGCGCATGAGAGCTGCGGTTGGTGCATTCCCTGTCGCGAGGGCACTGACTGGCTCAAGAAATCGCTCACCCGATTCCACGCCGGCTTCGGAACTGACGCCGACATCGGCAACATGCAGTACCTGGCCGAGAACATGCTGGGCCGCACCTTTTGCCCGCTAGGCGACGCCGCCGCCATGCCCACCATCGCGTTCCTCAAGAAGTTTCGCAAGGAGTTTGAAGATCACCTGAACGGAACGCCGTGCCCATTCGCGCGGGAAGGTGTACCGCAGCTAACAGTTGTATAGGCAGACCGAGGCTTTGAAAGGGCACGGCTTGAGCCGTGCCGAATGGAAGAAGCGAAGTTCGGGGCTTTAGCCCCTGAGGGACCGCAAACAACGAATGCCCGATGTCACCTTCACAGTCGACGGCAAAAAGCTCACCGCTCCGGCGGGAACGCTGCTCATTGACGCTTGCCGCAAAGCCGGTATCGAAATTCCCGCCTTCTGCTATTACCCGGGCCTGAGCCTCCAGGCCGCCTGCCGCATGTGCGTCGTACGCCAGGAAAAAGTGCCCAAGCTGCAAACCGCCTGCACCACCACCGTCGCCGAGGGCCAGGTTTTCATCACCGAATCGCCGGAAATCGCGCAGGCGCGCAAGGCCACCATCGAATTGCTCCTCGGCAATCACCCGCTCGATTGTCCTGTGTGCGACGCGGGCGGCGAGTGCGAATTGCAGGACATGACCTTCAAGTACGGCGCTGGCGAAAGCCACTACGTCGAGGTCAAGCATCACCGCGACGAGCAGCAATGGTCGCCCGCCGTCTTCTACGATCGTCCGCGCTGCATCCTCTGTTACCGCTGCATCCGCATGTGCGGCGAGGGCATGGACGTCTGGGCCCTCGGCATCCACAATCGCGGCGCAAACTCCGTCATCGTTCCCAACGACCATCAGCAACTCGACTGCGAACAATGTGGCATGTGCATTGACGTGTGCCCCGTGGGCGCGCTCACCAGCGGCAGCTATCGCTACAAGACGCGCCCCTGGGAGATGAGCCACGTTTCGACTGTGTGCACGCACTGCGCCGACGGCTGCAAGGTGACTCTCGGTGTCCGCTCCACCAACGACGGCGCCGAAATTGTCCGCGCCGACAATCGCGACAAGAGCGGCATCAACAACGATTTTCTTTGCGCAAAGGGCCGCTTCGGTTTCGACTTTGTCGAGAGCCCCGACCGTTTAACGCAGCCGCTGGTCCGCAACGCAGCCGGCAAACTCGAACCCGCCACCTGGGAGCACGCGCTTCGCGTTGCCGCCGCCAAGCTAAAAGAGATTCGCGATGCGCGCGGCGGCGCGGCAATCGGTGTCATCGGCTCCGACCGCACCACCAACGAAGAGAATTACCTGCTGCAGAAGTTCGCACGCACGGTGCTTCAGACCAACAACATTGACCACGAGCGTACCACCGACTACGCGGCCTTTGCCCACGCCCTCGCCGGAACCGCCGGCAAGACCGCAAGCCTCCGCGACATCTCTTCCGCCTGCGCCATTCTTCTGGTCGGCGGCAACCCCACCGAGGAGCATCCGCTTCTCGCCTGGCTCTTGCGCACCAACGTGCGCCTCAACCGCGCGCGCCTTTACATCGCCAACTCCAAGCCCATCAAGCTCGACCGCCAGGCCAAAGCCACACAGGAACTTCCGCCCGACGGCTTTAAGAGCCTCGCCGCGTTTCTCGATCAAGGCACATCCGACTTCAGCAAGTCACTCCAAGCTGAGGAATCGCTCGTAGTCCTCTTCGGCGAAGAGTTTCGCGGCGAGGCGGTCGAAAACCTCGTTGCCTGGGGCTTGAAGCGCGGTAATGTGCGCTTTGCTTATCTTGGCGACCACTCCAACTCGCGCGGCGCTGCCGATATGGGCCTCTTCCCCGACCTTTTACCCGGCTACGTTCCGATCGAAGCACCCGGCGCATTCGCCGAATATCCCAATCGCCCCGCCGCGCCCGGCAAAACGCTGCCGCAGATGCTCGAAGCCGCTTCGAACGGCGAACTCGGCGCGCTCCTTGTGGTTGGCGCCAACCCGGTTTCCCGCGCCAAACTCGATCACGCCGCCCTCAAGAACACCTTCATCATCGTGCAAGACCTTTTCCTCACGGAAACCGCGGCTCTCGCCGATGTCGTTCTGCCCGCCGCCAGCCTTTACGAAAAATCCGGCACCGTCACCAACACCTACGGCGACATTCAGATGGTGCGCAAGGCCGCCGACCGCGCCGGAGTCAAGCCGGATTTCGAGATTCTCGTCCGCCTCGCCGGAGCCATGGGAGTCGACGTCAGCACTCTGGTTCCCTTCGGCAAACGCGGCACCACGGGCGATCTCGGCCAGTCGCGCGGCGCGCAGGCCGGCGAAGCCGATCGCCACGCCGTCTGGCTTGAAGCCAACAACCTCGAACCCAAGCTGAGCCCCTTCGATCCGCTCGCGCTTCTCGACGAAATCGAGCGCCTTGTCCCCGGCTACACTCTCGATCGCATCAATCTTTTCGCAGGCAACGACGTGCATACGAAACTCGAAGCCACGCCCGGATTTGTGCCGGTGCAGGCGCTCTCAAACCCGGACCTGATCGTTCCTGCGCACGATACGCTTTTCACCTCGGGAACGCTGGGGCAATACAGCACAGCGCTCAAGCAACTCACGCAGCACCAAGCCAAAGAACTGGCCGAAACCGCCGCCGACTGACGTAGAACTGGGTGCCCCATCCATTTCGCGCGCTTTGCGAAATGGGTGGGATAGCACAAATGAAAACCTCGGAGTAGCGATCTACTCGTAAAGGCCAAACGCACGTGACCATCCTCGCATTCTTTCTCTGGAGCCTGGCGAAAGTCGCCGTCATGACGGTGGTGATGCTCATGGGCATCGCCTACACCGTGCTCCTCGAGCGCAAGCTGGTGGGCCGCATCCAGAACCGCTGGGGACCCACCCGCGTCGGCCCCTTCGGCCTTCTGCAGCCGCTCGTCGATGGCGCCAAGTCTTTCCTCAAAGAGGATCTGATCCCCACCGCCGTCTACCGCCCGCTCTATTTGCTCGCGCCCATTATTGCTCTTGGCTGTGCGCTCATCTCCATCTCCGTGGTTCCGTTTGGCGCGCCGGGCATGGGCCCACAAGGCTTCGATCTTTTTGAGATTTCAAATATCAACGTCGGCCTGCTCGTCATTCTCGGCATCACTTCCATGAGCGTGTACGGCATCGCCCTGGCCGGCTGGTCGTCGAACAATAAGTATTCGCTGCTAGGCGCGCTGCGCTCTTCCGCGCAGATGATCAGCTACGAGTTAGCTCTCGGCCTATCGCTCGTCGGCGTAGTCCTTCGCGCCGGCTCGCTCAATCTCCGCGTCATCGTCGAGCAGCAAGCCACTTACGGCATCGCGACATGGAACATCCTTGGTGGGGGCCAGTTCATTGCTTTCTTCATTTACCTGATGGCCGCGTTCGCCGAGACCAACCGCTCGCCGTTCGATTTACCTGAAGCCGAAAGCGAACTCGTCGGCGGCTATCACACCGAATACAGCTCCATGAAGTTCGCCATGTTCTTCATGGCCGAGTACGGCAACATGATCAACGTGGGCTGCGTGGCCACGCTGCTATTTCTCGGCGGATGGACCAGCCCGCTCGGCGATCTGATGGGGCCATTCCAGAGCACCTGGATCAATGCGTTGCTCCCGCTCGTTTGGTTTGCGGGTAAAGTTTTCGCTTTCCTATGCCTCTACGTCTGGGTACGCGGCACACTGCCGCGCTTCCGCTATGACCAACTGATGAACTTCGGCTGGAAGTTTTTGCTTCCGCTGGCCATTTTGAACGTTGTGGGAACAAGCCTCTGGCTTGCATATCGCTAAGGATCGCGAGCGCGCCGCACTCTCCGCACATGATCGGTGCCCCGGTCCCTCGCTCTTGGGGACCGGGGATGATCGCAACACAAACCTATTTTGGAATCGCTCTAAGAAGCCGCTCAGAACGCCTTGGGCGCTGCGCCCGTCTTGGCTGCAAGAAAATCCTTAACGCCAATGCCCGCAAAATAGAGACACGCGAGCACCGATAGATACACCCCAGCGCCAATGGAAATCGCCTGCGACACCTGTTTCGTCATTTCCTTCACCATCGGATCGTTCGGGTCAATCCCCGTGCCGCCCAAGGCCGCTGCGGGACTAAGGCTGCTGTGCGCAATCAGCCCGACAATCAGCATAAAGAGCAGCGGCAATACTCCGCCCAACACCGCGAGCTTGTCCTTCCAGAAGTAGCGAACAAACGGCCCAAGCAAACACACAAAAGCCAGAAGCCCGTAGATTCCTGTGCTGGCGCTGCCCGTGCCCGCCTGCATAGCAACGTCGAGCGCGTTCTTGGCATTGATGAAACCAAGCAACTGCCAGAACGTGAAGCTCATATTGCCGCCCATCGGACTCTGGATGGAAACCGCATTCAAAAATATCCACCCAATGATCAGAACCAACAGCGCAACCAGGTTGACCGCGCCAACTCGGGCCACGAGGCCAGAGAACATCTCCGCGCCCTTGCCTTTTGCCGCCAGCAATGCAGCCTGCGCCTGCTCCTTGGTCAACTGCGAATCCTGCACCACAAGCAGCGACACAATCTGCCCCGCATCATTGATCTCCGCGTCGACGGTCATTCCCACGGCCGGCGGAACTTCCGATCTCCACGTCCCTTCCAACATGAAAGGGTACTGTTGCCCTTCGATCACGACCAGGCCGTTGCCAGCACTCGTGTCACGAAGAATCTTGCCGCGCTTTGTCATGTAAACCTCCAGGGATTTTGGTCCGACGAACCGGTCTGGCATGGTTCAGCCTGGCCGAGCAGACTGCGCGGTGGGCCGTTGGGGCTGAGAGGAAGTGCCATCCAGGGGCACATTGACTTGAAGGCAAAGCTAGAACACTTGCAGACAGTTTGTCCAGCAAAAATTGTCCGCATGTCTTGCGCACGAGCGCGTGTCGGCCCACCGAAACGTGGCCCAACAGAAATTCCCGGATCCCGGCCCGCGAGGGCCTTCTTCGCCCCTCTCTCGCCTCTTCGACCGTGATATTCTTGAACTTCCGTGTGCTCCTGAATGAATACGAACTTGGGTCTTGGATCTCCCAAACCGCGCCGGCTCGTGGAATTGTAAGCGCTTGATTTCGCTCGGTCATTGACGATGCACCTGATTTTGTTTTTCCTCTTTGCCGGATTCTGCCTCGCGGGAGCCATCAATCTCCTGTTGCAGACCCATCCCATCAACAGCGCCCTTTCGCTGATCGTGGTCATGACCTCGCTCGCGGTGCTCTATCTTCTGCTCGGCGCTGAATTTCTTGCCATTGCGCAAATCATTGTCTATGCCGGCGCCGTGATGGTGCTGTTCACCTTCGTGGTCATGCTGCTCAATGCCGGCCGCGAAGAACGCACCCTCGGCAGCCGCGCCGCGGCACGTGTCGGCTTTCCCGCTGTGGTAGTCCTCCTCGCGGTTCTTGCCACCATCATTCTCCGCGCGCAGGGTCTCGTCTCGGCCCACCTGGGCGCAGGCCTCACCAATGATCCCAACGGCTCAAATCTTGTCGTCCTCAGCCAGGTGCTCTTTCACGAACTGCTTCTGCCCTTTGAGCTGACATCGGTGCTTATTCTCATCGCCATCCTCGGCGCTGTGGCCATCGCCCGCGCCGACGGATCGAAGGTTGACGGCGCGGAAAGGTCGGCCGAAAAATGAGCTTTCTGCATCACGATGTACCCCTTACCTGGTATCTGCTTCTAAGCGCCGCGCTCTTCTCGCTCGGCGTCGTCGGATTCCTCATCAAGCGCAACATCATCACCGTGTTCATGTCGATTGAGCTCATGCTCAACGCCGTCAATCTCTCCTTCGTCGTCTTTGCTTACCAGTGGCACGAGGTGAAAGGGCAGATCTTCGTCTTTTTCGTCATGATGGTCGCCGCTGCCGAAGCCGCCGTCGGTCTCGCCATCATTATTGCTGTCTTCCGTGTGCGCGCCACGCTGGCCGTCGACCGCATCAATCTGATGAAACTATGATTCTGTCTCTGCACATTTGGCTGATTCCGCTGCTGCCCCTCGCAGGCTTCCTATTGAACGGAATCCTTGGCTCGCGGCTGCCGCGGTGGCTCGTCTCCACCATCGGCCTGCTCGCGCCTTTTCTCTCCTTCGTGCTGGTGCTGAATGCCTACGCGCTCACTTCGTACTCTGCCGTGGCATTGCCTTACGTTGAGACCTTTCCCCATCCTTGGATCGCCATCGGCGGCCTGCGCGCCGATTTCAGCTTTTTCCTCGATCCTCTTTCCCTCGTCATGCTGCTGGTCGTCACCGGCGTCGGCTTTCTCATCCACATTTATTCCGTCGGCTACATGGCCCATGAAGAGGGCTACGCGCGCTATTTCAGCTTCCTCAACCTCTTCCTCTTCTTCATGACTGTCCTGGTCCTGGCGGGCAACGTTTTGCTCCTGTTCGTTGGCTGGGAAGGCGTCGGTCTTGCCTCCTACCTGCTCATCGGATTCTGGTTTCAAAAACCATCCGCCGCCGCAGCCGGTAAAAAAGCCTTCATCGTCAACCGCATTGGCGATTTCGGTTTTCTGATCGGGATTTTTCTCATTCTTGCGAATTTCGGCACGCTTAACTTTGCTCAAATCGCTCAGGTGCTCACTCTCAAAGCGGCCTGGCACGGCGGTGTACTCACCGCCATCTGCCTTTGCCTGCTCGTGGGTGCAGCCGGCAAAAGCGCGCAACTGCCGCTCTACGTCTGGCTGCCCGATGCTATGGAAGGCCCCACGCCCGTCTCCGCGCTCATTCACGCAGCCACCATGGTCACTGCGGGCGTGTACATGATCGCGCGTACACATTTCCTATTCGACCGCGCGCCCATCGCTCTCGCAATCGTCGCAATCGTCGGCGCAGCCACGGCCATTTTCGCGGCCACCATCGCTCTCGCTCAGACCGACATCAAACGCGTGCTCGCCTACTCCACCATCTCGCAACTGGGCTACATGTTCCTGGCCTGCGGCGTTGCCGCGTATTCGGCGGCCATCTTCCACCTCGTTACGCACGCATTTTTCAAAGCGCTGCTCTTCCTCGCTGCCGGTTCCGTTATTCACGCCATGGGCGGCGAGCAGGACATGCGCAAGATGGGCGGCCTGCGCAAGAAAATCCCCGTCACCTTCTGGACCATGACCATTGCGGTCTTCACCATCGCCGGATTCCCACCGCTCGCCGCATTCTTCTCGAAAGACGCCATCCTCTACGCCGCATTCGTCAGCGGTTCGGGAGGCGTATTTTTGTGGCTGGTTGGCCTGCTCACCGCCTTGCTCACATCGCTCTACATGTTCCGCCTCTGGTACATGACCTTCTTCGGCGAGTTGCGAACGGCAGATGCCCATCCACATGAGAGCCCCCGGTCCATGCGCGCGCCGCTCATTATTTTGGCGTTGCTCTCCATCTGCGGCGGCTGGATCGGCATCGAGAGTTTCAGTGCGTACCTCGCGCCATCCGTCGGCCTTCATCCCGCAGTTTCGAGCTTCCCGCATCTGGAGCTGATTCTCACTGCGTTTGCCGTTCTGGCCGCACTTGAAGGCTGGCTAATCGCGGATAAATACTACCGGCGCAAAACGGAACGGCCCGCGCAACTCGCCGCCGCATTGCCTGCCGGCTACACACTCCTCGCCAACAAATATTACGTTGACGAAATCTACGACGCCGTCCTGGTCAAGCCGCTATTTAACTTCTCGCGATACTTCCTGGGCTGGGTCGTCGATACAGGAATCCTCGGTGGCATTGCCTGGCTGCTCGCCGGAAGCGCGAATCTTTCGGGAGCGATCCTGCAGCGCTGGCAATCGGGCAACCTTCGCTCGTATGCGGCCTGGCTCACTGCTGCGGCCGCGGTGATCCTCTTGTTCGTTTTCCACGCTTCGATCGGAAGCTATCTCGGCGCGCGCGGCATTGACGTTCAACTGAATCTGCATTGGATGGGACACTGAAAATGAAAGCAATCGATCCCATCATCCTCACCCTCATCCTGCTGGTTCCGCTCGCCGGCGCAGTACTCGTCGCGCTCGCACCCGATCGCGCCAAGCTTCCCAACTGGATCGCGCTCCTCACCTCGCTCCTCACTTTCGTCCTCACGCTTCATCTGCCCGCGCACTTCATTGCCGGCCAACGCGGCTTCCAATTTGAAGTCAACATCCCCTGGATCGAAAGCCCCGCCATCTGCTACCACGTCGGCGTCGACGGCCTCAGTCTCTGGTTGATCGTGCTGGTCGGCCTGCTGGCACCCATCGGCGTCGTCGCCAGTTGGAACGCGATCCATACCCGCCGCAAAGTTTTCTACTCGCTCTTTCTCGTGCAGCAGACCGCCATGTTCGGCGTCTTTGTCGCGCTCGACCTCATGCTTTACTACGGCTTCTGGGAGCTTTCCCTCGTTCCCATGGCCATTCTCATTGCCATGTACGGCCGCAAAGACGGCACAAAAGCCGCGCTCAAGTTCTTCCTCTTCACCTTCATTCCATCCGCGCCGCTGCTCGTCGCGATCCTATGGCTCTACGCGCGCACGCACACTTTCAACTTCAGCGAGCTTCAGTATCAGACCGCCAGCGGCGTGCTCCCCGCGTCGGCCCTCTCCTGGTGCGCCCTCGCATTCTTGTTCGCCTTCGCCGTCAAGGTTCCCGTCTTTCCGCTGCACGGCTGGCTCGCCGACACGTACAACGAAGCTCCCGTCGCGCTCGCCATGGTAGTCGCCGGCAAGCTCGGCCTCTACTCGATGTTGCGTTTCCACGTCGGCCTCTTCCCTGCCCAGGCCCGCGCCATGGCTCCACTTCTCATCGTTCTTGCGGTTATCGGCATTCTCTACGGCGCGTGCCTGGCGCTTGTCCAGCGCGATTACTGGCGTCTCATGGCTTTTGCCGCGCTCAGCCACCTCAGCCTGATCGTGCTTGCCATCTACGGCCTCACCTTCATGGGATGGTCCGGCGCGGTTTACCAGCTCCTCTCGCACGGCGTGGTCGATGGTGCGATCTTCCTGCTGCTCGGCGCGCTCGAAATCCGTTACGCCACAAGCACGATTGCCTCCTACGGCGGGCTCGCCGCAAAACTGCCTCGCACGGTGACCATCTTCGTCATCGCCACGCTGGCCATGATTGGCCTGCCCATGCTCAGTGGCTTCATAGGCGAGTTTGTCATTTTTTCGAGCACGTTTGCTCTCGTGAGCCGCGCCGCGGCAATAGCGGCCGCCCTTGGAGTAATCCTCGGTGCGGCCTACATGCTTTCGCTGGTGCAGCGCCTCTTCTACGGACCAGAAAGCGCCCTCGTCAGCTCCAAGCCCGCCCACGATCTGCGCATCGGCGAACTGGCCATACTTACCCCGCTCGTTGTCCTCATGCTCGTCATGGGCCTCGCGCCGTCGCTCTGGCTCAACGCCATTCAAACCGGTGTTCATCCTCCGCTAATCAAAAACAATGTCATCGTAAGCGGTGCTTGCGCCGCAGCAACGTATGAAGCGCCCAGCCTTGTTGCTACACCCGAACTGGCCGCAAAATGTGAATCACTTCAGGAGGCCCAGCGGTGAATCCCGTTCCCGACATCTACCGCATCCTCCCCGAGGTGATCCTCACCCTCACCGGCGCAGCCGTCATGGTGATTGACGCCTCGATTCCGCCTTCCTGGTCGCGCCGCTATCTTGGCTTTCTCGCCGCCATCGGCACCACCATCGCCCTCTGGGCCAGCGTTGGTCAGCTTGCTTTTCCTGAAGGAACCGGCTTCTTCGGCACCGTCGAAACCAGCACCTTTACCATCTTCTTCCACGTCCTCATCTGCGGCATCGTTCTAGTGGCCCTTCTGCTCTCGATCGATACGCTGCCGCAACACAGCCACCACCAGGGCGAGTATTATGCGCTCATCGTATTTGGCGCCGTCGGCATGTGCCTCCTCACCAGCGCCGTCGAGCTGCTCGTCGTCTTCATCGCCCTTGAAATCTCTTCGATCTCCACCTACATACTCGCCGGCTACCGCAAGCAGACCGGCCGTGGCCCTGAAGCCGCCATCAAATACTTCCTCCTCGGCTCTTTCGCCACCGCGTTTCTGCTTTACGGTATCGCCCTGATCTTTGGCGCCACCGGCACCACGCAGATTTATCAGATCGCGCAGCTCGCCCCCGTCGCGCAGAACCAGACGCTCGTTCTCGCTGCCCTGGCGCTCATGCTGGTCGGCATTCTTTTCAAGGTGTCCGCAGCGCCCTTCCACGTCTGGACGCCCGACGTCTACGAAGGCGCGCCTTCGCCCGTCGTCGCTCTGATGTCCACCGCCCCCAAGGCCGCAGCTTTTGCTCTGCTCCTCCGCGTCGTCTATGAGATGTTCCCCAATCTCCGCTCCATCTGGGCGCCGCTGCTCTGGATCGTTGCCGTCCTCTCCATGACCGTCGGCAATCTCGCCGCGCTCCGCCAGCAAAACGTCAAGCGCATGCTGGCCTACTCCGCCATCGCCCACGCCGGATATTTGCTCGCTGCCTTCGCCGCCGCCAGTGACGCCAGAGGTTTCAGCGAAACCGGCATCGCCGCCGCCAGCTTCTATATCGCCGCCTACGCCGCTATGAACGTCGGCATCTTCGCCGTCGTCACGCTGGTCGGCGGATACGACGAACATCTTTCCCTCATCGACGACTTCCGCGGCCTCATGTACCGCTCGCCCTTCCTCGCCAGTCTGCTCATCTTCTTCCTCATCTCGCTCATCGGCATTCCCTTTACCGGTGGTTTCTTCGGCAAGTTCTACTCCTTCAGCGCCGCGGTAGACGGGGGCGCCATCGCTCTCGCCATCATCGGCCTCCTCAACTCGGGATTGGCAGCAGCTTATTACTTGCGCCTGGCCCTCGTCTGCGCGCAGCGCCCAGCGGCCGACCAAACCGTGCCGCCGAAACCGCATGTGGGTATCGCCGTGACGGCCGCTCTGGCCATTGCGGTCCTGGCCACAATAGTTCTCGGCATCCGCCCCAACGCATGGCTCTACGCCGCCCAATCGGCCGCACATACTCTGCAAGCCCCTCCACCACCGGGCGAAGTCCCCGTCGTTCCGCTACAATTTCCACAATGAAGCTAGGTGAATTAGCAAGCCGCCTGGGCGCCGAATTGCGCGGCGATCCCAACCTCGAAATCACAGGCGTCAAGGGCATTGAAGAAGCCGGTCCTTCCGAGATCACCTTCGTCGCCAATCCGAAATACACAGCACTCGCCCGCAACACCCACGCCGCAGCCATCATTGTCGAGCCGGAGTTTCAGGAGATCGCGGCGGCCACGATCCGCATCAAGAATCCTTATCACGCCTTTTCGCGTGCGCTGGGCCTCTTCTACCAACCGCCGTCATACGCTCCCGGCATTCATCCCACCGCCGTCATTGATCCCACAGCAGAGATCGGCCCTGAAGCCCACATCGGCGCCTACTCCGTCGTCGGCCCCAACGTTCGCATTGGATCCCACGCCACGCTCCTGCCCCACGTCGTGCTTTATCCCGGCGTCCAGGTAGGCGACTACTTTTTCGCGCATGCCCATTCCGTGGTCCGCGAAAACTGCGTTCTCGGTGACCACGTCACGCTTGAAAACGGCGTCATTATCGGCGCGGACGGCTTCGGTTTCTCAAAAAACGACGCCGGCCAATGGGAGAAGATCCCGCAATCCGGCCCGGTTCGCATCGGCAATCGTGTTGACGTGCAGGCCAATGCCACCATCGACCGCGCAACCGTCGGCGCAACCGAAATCGGCGACGGCACCAAAGTCGACAATCTCGTCCAGGTGGGCCACGGCTCGCGCGTCGGCAACGATTCGCTGATCTGCGCGCAGACCGGCCTCGCCGGCTCTTCCATCATCGGCAACAACGTAATCCTTGCCGGTCAGGTAGGCATTGCCGGCCATTGCACGGTCGGCGACGGCGTAATTCTGACCGCGCAATCCGCGGTGTCGCACGACGTGCCGCCCGGGAAAATGATCTCCGGCTCACCCGGCTTCGACAACCGCGTCTGGCTTCGCGCCGTCACCATCTTCCAGCGCCTGCCCGAGCTGCTCAAGCGCCTCGACCGCCTGGAAAAGACCGTAGCAAAACAAGTCGCTGCATCGGAGGCCGCGCCGCCCAACGAGGAGACCGGCAAGTGAGCCGCCGCACCCGCATGCGCCCTTCGCTGTACGCGGCCACTCTTCTCACCGCTTTCCTTATTTCCGCCTGCCACTCCTACCACATCGACGCCACCATCGAAAACCATACCGGCGCGCCCATCCAGCTCCTCGAAGTGGACTATCCCACTGCGACCTTCGGCGCGGACTCGTTAGCCGCAGACGCCAGCTTCCATTACCGGTTTCAAGTCCGCGGCAGTGGGCAGCTCAAGGTGTCGTACACCACGGCGAACGGGCAGACGATCCAGATTTCCGGCCCCACACTGGCAGAGCACCAGCAAGGGAATCTCGAGATCGTTCTTGAGCCCGCCGGCAAAGCCGAATTCCACCCTCAACTGACGCCTCCGGTCTGATCGGCCAGGCCTACAGCGTTTTCGATTCTGCCCTGAATCGGCAATGGAAAAAGCCCGCAAAACGTGAAGCCGAAGCTCCTCGTTTCGCGGGGTCAAAGATGTACTCGGTTCTCTCTAGTGCACCATCGTCTTGAAAAGCGGCGATTGCAACAAGCTGTCGAATTCCGCATTGGACGTCGCAAAGTGGACGGTCAATTTCCCAGAACTGGAGCCGATATCGGTATCGCTCAGGGCCTGCTTTTCGGCATCTGTTGCGCTCATCTTGCGCATCATCACCGCCGCTGACATCAACGACGAGAATGTAGCGGCCGTGAACGTGTCGCCGGTTTCGATCGTCAAATCAAATCGTACCCCGTGCTGAAAATCCATCGAGTACCAGGAAGCTTCCAGCCGCTTCTTCACGCTATCGAAGTCGGTCACCGACCCCGCCGCTTCTCCCAAAAGCTGCTTCATCATGGTCTGCGTGCCCTTCTCGTCCAGAATGCTCCACAGCGGATAGGTGTCGACACTCTGCATGGCATTCATCAGGGAGCCATTGGTGAGCAGGCTCGCAGTCATTCCGTCGCGTGCATCCAGAGCCCTGGTTACGGCATCCCGGTCGCCGAAAATCATCGTCGAAGGATCGACAAAGCAAAGCATCATTCCCGTTCGCCCCATGGGGTACACACTGTTGCCCCGCACCATGGTCACCTTCACCTTCTGGCGGCGGAAGTTGGCGATGATCGTCTGCGTATCGAACTGACCCTGGGCGATACCTACGGTTTGCAGCGCATCGCTGCCCGGAGACGGCCGAAAGAGCGCAAAGGCGAGCTCATCCACATCGTGATTCTCGTTCAGGCCCGAGTGACTCAACGCTTCGTCGAACTGTTTTAGCTCCGGCGGCATCACGCGATTCCGTAAATTCATCGCCGCGGGCGAGTTTTGCATCGCATGGTAGTCAATCACCACCAACTGCTGAACATCGTGCGGAATGGCTCCGCGGGCATCCGTGGTCAACTGCGCCGCAAAGGCCAGACTGCTTGCCGCCACCACTCCGGACGCCACAAAACACTTCATCAAACACTTGAACAATTTCTTCCTCCAACCACAACACATGTTTGTTAACAATCGCCGATTCATCAAATTACCGGGCGGCTCGCGCCTCACTCAAACCCCGAAGGCGCTCGCCACCCTATCACCATTCTACCGGCGAATCACCAACGGAACCCCTCAAACGGTGCGAACTCGTCCTTCGTTTCCCGGCCACGCCAGCGGGCGTTGCAGGCGATGCTCCAGGATCTTCGTCTCTTCATCAAACCCTACTAATTGACGCATCCACTCGCTTTCCCGCTCACAAGCTGCTTCGGGAATCAGGCCAATCACCTCTCCCTCGGCAAGGCCAACCTTGAACCGGGCAGCCAGGCTCGACACCCTCTGGTACACCTGCGAGATCGGTGTCGCCTCGAAGTCGGTGATATTCATGGAAAGCTGGGCGCGCCCGTGGGCCATAACACCCATTGCCTTCACGCGCTTCAAGCCTCCGCCCGCAGCCCGGATCTCCCGCGCAATGGCGCGCGCAATGGCCACGTTCGCCGAATCGAAGTAGATGTTGTATGCCACCAGGAACTTGCGTGCCCCCACGGCGCAGGCACCCCCGGTGGGATGCAGACCCGGCCCACCCAGGTCGGGGCGTCGCGATGGTTCTTTCTCCACGGCGTCTCTGAGCTCCTCGAACTGCCCGCGACGCACGTCTTCCAGGTTCACCCGGTCCGGCCGCATCGCGGCCGCCTCGTAAAAGAACACCGGAACCCCGAACCGCCGCCAGATCTCCAGGCCTGCCTGCCGTGCCAACAGCACGCATTGCTCCAGCTTGATCCCCTTCACAGGCACAAAAGGAATCACGTCTGCCGCGCCGATGCGCGGGTGCACGCCCTCCTGGCGGGTCAGGTCGATAGTCTCCGTTGCTTTGCCTGCCGCGCGCACCGCTGCTTCCACAACTGCGGCCGGCTCTCCTGCAACCGTCACCACCGAGCGGTTATGGTCCGCGTCCATCGACCAGTCGAGCAGATGCACCCCATCCACCCGCATGGCAGCCACAATCGCCTCCACACAGGCGATGTCAGTCCCCTCTGAAAAATTGGGAACGCACTCGATGAGCGCACTGCTCATTATTGCTCCCTTGCTGTTCCCGCCCCAGCTCCACGGTCTTTCTATTCCCTATTCCCTACTCCCTATTCCCTGCCTTCATCATTTCCAGAACGTGTACCCAACCTGTATCTGGATGCTGGCATTGACGCCCGGGTTACGGTCGCCCAGTGAGGCGGAGGAGATGTGAACCCCGTTCACGCCCAGATCAATTGACCTCTTCGGACTGAGGAAATAGTGAATTCCGCCTCCGCCCTGCGGTGAAAAATTCCACACCGACGTTCCACCATTGATGCCGGCTGCCTTGTTGGTGAGGAAATTCGGCGGAAACTTGTGCGTGGTGTAGATCAGCCCGCCCGCCGCCTGAAACCACGGTTGAATGCGGTGCGAACTGGTCGCGAAGTTCCAGCGAAAGATCACCGGGGTAAGGCTGACTCCATAAAACGTCCCGCCGCCGTAAGGCAAAGTGCACGAATACGTCAGGTGGGTGACAGGGTCGACGCACGTCTCCACCTGCAAGTGCGGGGCCGGCGTGTACGCCTGCCACAAGGGCATGATGTTCCCGGCCAACTGAAGCTGCCCGCTCAAGATCCCCGCATGCACCACAGGCGTCAGCACCTTGCCCAGTTCGAATCCTGCAGATAAGAACTTGAAGTCCGAACGGTCCCCCACTCCCGTTCCCCAATTAATAAAGGGGCCATACTCCCAGCCCCGCTGATTGCGCACCTGGCCCACCGAGTCATCGGAAGCGGGAGCGCCAGCGACCATCATCGTTTTCTCGCCAGAACCCGCCGAGATCGGCACCGAGTAGTTTCCGGTTTGCGCTATTGCCGACATCGCTCCCATCATCGCTGCCGCTATCAAAACCCGCCGGACCTCGCACATATCCCACCGCATCCTAGCCTCTTCCTTGTTCCTCTCGTTCCCCGCCCTTACCAAAAAAAGACCGCCACAACCGGGCGGCCTCGTCTTCTGCTGCCGCACTCCCGCTCAACCGGCCGCGTGCTCCATCTGCTCGGCGTCCATATCGAAGTTCGAATGCACGTTCTGCACGTCGTCGAGATCTTCCAGCGTCTCAAGCAGTCGCACCATCTGGTTTGCTGCGGTACCTTCCAGCTTGTTGTAGGTCGAGGCCACCATCGACACCTCGCTCATCACCGTAGGAATGCCCGCAGCCTTCACGGCATTGGCCACCGCTTCATACGACCCTGTTTCGGTAATGATCTCCCACGTTTCGCCCTCGTCCTTCAGGTCCTCGCCGCCGTGCTCCAGCACTATGTCCATCAGTTGCTCTTCCGTAGCAGCCGATTTCTCCACAGCGATCAAGCCCTTCTTGGCAAACATGAACTTGACTGAACCGGTTTCACCCAGGTTTCCGCCGTTCTTCGAAAACGCATGGCGGATCTCGCTCACGGCCCGGTTCCGGTTATCGGTCAGCACGTCCACCAGAACAGCCACGCCGCCGGGTCCATAGCCTTCGAAGGTCGCCTCTTCGTAGCTGACCCCCTCCAGTTCTCCGGTACCGCGCAGGATCGCCCGCTTGATGTTGTCCTGCGGCATGTTTTCGGCCTTGGCGGCGGCCACAGCGGTTCGCAGCCGGGCGTTCGAGTCAGGATTGCCCCCGCCCTTTGCGGCGACTGCAATTTCCTTCAGGAGGCGAGTGAAAATCTTGCCGCGCTTGGCATCCAGCGCGCCCTTCTTGTGCTTGATTGTCGCCCATTTCGAATGGCCGGACATAGGAACCTCAAAACGATCAATATAGCGGTGTTCTGTACACACCCGACAAGCGAGTATACCATCGGCGGCGATGGTATACTCGCGTCGCTCGAAGATCGGAAGTTCCCTGATTTACCCAGCTTTGAAAGGGCACGACTTCACAGGGTGCGGAATAAGCCAATAGATACTCACTTTTTGAAAGGGCACGACTTTAGTCGTGCCGTAAAGGCAACAAATATAGATCGGGCCTTTAGGCCCTGCGGGAGGCTCTCTCTCCTGACCTCACGCGAAAACCTCTGCATCCCGCAGCCTTGCGCCCTTTCGATCCTTTTCGGAAACAATCAGATCGCCCTCCGCCACCGGCCACGCAATAGCCAGCTCCGGATCGTCCCACACAATCGTCCGCTCACCTTTTGGAGCGTAATAGTCCGTCACCTTGTAGGCGAACCCCGCCACCTCGCTCAGCACCAGGAATGCATGTCCGAAACCCTCGGGAATCCACAGCATCAAGCCGTTTTCCCCGCTCAGTTCCACCGCCACATGCCGGCCGAACTCCGGCGAGCTGCGGCGCAGGTCCACAGCCACATCCAAAACCGCCCCATGCGTCACGCGCACCAGTTTTCCCTGCGGCTGCAAAATCTGGTAGTGAATGCCGCGCAGCACGTTCTTTTTCGACAGCGAAAAATTATCCTGCACCCAGTTCGACGGCAGGCCGGCCTCCGTCATCTGCCGCAAATTGAAGGTCTCGCAAAACGCGCCGCGATCGTCCCGGTAAACGGCCGGCGTCAGCAGCAGCACGCCGGGCAAGGCAGTGGCTTCGATCTTCATAGCGATTCAATTCCCGCCCCAAAATAAGGCTCGCGCAGCAGTTTCATCAGATATTGCCCGTACCCGCTCTTCGCGATCGGTGCGGCCAGGGCCTCAAGCTCTGCGGCGTTGATGAATCCCTGCCGGTACGCGATCTCCTCGGGACAGGCGATGTTCAACCCCTGCCGCCGTTCGATGGTGTGTACAAACAAAGCGGCTTCAAGCAGTGAATCGTGCGTGCCCGTATCCAGCCACGCCATACCGCGGCTCATGATTTCCACCTTCAGCTTCCCTGCTTCGAGATACCGCCGATTCAGGTCCGTAATCTCGAGCTCTCCACGCGCCGATGGCTTCAGCGTTTCGGCAATCCGCACCACGTCGCGATCGTAAAAATACAAACCCGTCACGGCATAGCGCGATTTCGGCGCCTTTGGTTTCTCCTCCAGGCTCACTGCGCGACCAGCTTTGTCGAACTCGACCACACCGTAGCGCTCCGGGTCTTCAACTGGATACGCAAACACTGTCGCGCCATCCTGCAATTGTGCGGCCGTCTGCAACTGTTTTGAAAATCCCTGCCCGTAAAAGATGTTGTCGCCCAGCACCAGCGCACTGGCCTCCCCAGCAATAAAATCACGCCCGATGAGAAATGCCTGGGCCAGCCCA
This sequence comes from Occallatibacter sp., assembly GCA_031296305.1. Classification (GTDB taxonomy): domain Bacteria; phylum Acidobacteriota; class Terriglobia; order Terriglobales; family Acidobacteriaceae; genus Telmatobacter. The sequence goes on from JARLFZ010000001.1 coordinate 54,472, forward strand.
TCCGGGCTCGGTTGCACTGCGTAGCTGATCTCCAGACCCCATCGCCGCCCGTCGCCAAGCAGTTCTGCGAAGCGCCCCGTGTCCTGCGGCGTCGAGATGATGAGAATCTCTCTCAGCCCCGCGAGCATGAGCGTGCTCAGGGGGTAATAGATCATCGGCTTGTTGTAGACGGGCAGAAGCTGCTTCGACACAACATGTGTCACGGGATAAAGCCGCGTCCCTGATCCGCCGGCAAGAATGATGCCTTTCATAATCGAACCCTCTAACCGCAGTGCCAGTCCCTAAGTCCCTAGTCCCTTAGTCCCTGCATTTCTCCGCTCCCCGTAATTCTCGGTGAGCCATTCGCGATAAGCGCCAGTCCGCACACCGTCGATCCACTCGCTATTCTCCAAGTACCACCGCACCGTCTTCCGCAGCCCGCTTTCAAACCGCTCTGCCGGCTTCCAATTCAGTTCGTGCGTAATTTTGCCCGCGTCAATGGCGTACCGCCGGTCGTGTCCCGGCCGATCTTGAACGTAAGTGATAAGCTCTCGCCGCGCCGCCGCCCCAGCTTCCGGCCGCATCTCATCCACCAGATCGCAAATCGCCGTCACTACATCGATATTCGCGCGCTCGCTGTTTCCGCCCACGTTATAGGTCTCACCGGGACGGCCGCTTTCGAGAACCCTCCGAACGGCCGCGCAATGATCTTCGACAAACAACCAGTCGCGCACATTCTTCCCGTCGCCGTAAACCGGCAGCGGCTTGCCCTCCAGCGCGTTCAAAATCATCAACGGGATCAACTTCTCCGGAAACTGAAACGGTCCGTAGTTATTCGAGCAATTGGTCGTCAGGACAGGCAGCCCGAAAGTATGAAAGTAGGCTCTGGCCAAATGATCCGACCCCGCCTTCGACGCCGCATAAGGACTGTTCGGCGCATAAGCTGTGGTTTCGCTAAACGCCGGATCGTCCGGCCCGAGCGTTCCATATACTTCATCCGTCGACACGTGCAGAAAGCGAAACCCCGTGCGCCCGCTCTCGTCCAATTCCGACCAATACGTTCGCGCCTGCTCCAGCAGCGTGAACGTCCCCATCACATTGGTCCGGATAAATGCTTCCGGCGAAACAATGGAACGGTCCACGTGGCTCTCGGCTGCAAAATGAACAATCGCCCGTGGCCGATGTTCGCGCAAGAGCGATCCCACCAGCTCCGCATAGCAAATATCTCCGTGCACAAATGTGTAATGCGGATCGGCCTCGACGGACGCAAGATTTGCGGCGTTGCCCGCATAGGTCAGCAGGTCGAGATTGACCACCGCCGCGCTGTTCGCCTTCATCCAGGTGAGCACGAAGTTCGAGCCAATGAACCCAGCCCCGCCCGTCACCAGAATTGTGTCGTTGATAGTGCTCATTCGAACCGAGTATACGTTACAAAACACGCCACATGCGCCGCATAAAGCCCCTAAGTCGTGCAAATCCGTCCCCTATATTGAAAAGGAATTTCGACGTTGACGACGGTTTTTAGTTATATTAAAAACAGCGCAGTTCCGGATGCGCCCGGAGTTGCTCAAGCAAACCTCTCGATCCAGCGGCAATGCGGTTTTCATGCCTGAAATCGCAGAGTGGTTGTGTATTTGGCGCTTGAAGTCACTCCGCTACGAAAATTCTGCAAGCAAAGGCTGCCATGGAACCCTCAGACTTTCGTCTCCGTTCTCCGCAACCGCAGGGCCTCTATCATCCGCGGGATGAACACGATGCCTGCGGCATGGGCCTGGTCGCGAACATCCGCGGCGAAAAAAGTCACGAGATCATCCGCAAGGGCCTTGAGGTTCTTATCAATCTCACCCATCGTGGCGCGGCAGGTTGCGACCCGGAGACTGGCGACGGCGCCGGCATCCTCATTCAAATTCCCCACACCTTCTTCGTGCGCGAGTGCGGCGAGCTGGGCATGACGCTGCCCGAACCGGGCGCGTACGGCGTTGCCATGTGCTTTTTGCCGGTGGAAAAACATAACCGTCTGCAATGCGAGGGCGTCTTTGAGCGCATCGCCCAGGAAGAGGGCTGTCAGGTTCTCGGCTGGCGCGACACGCCGGTCAACGGCGATGCTGTCGGACGCGAAGCTCGCAGTTCCCAGCCTTACATCGAGCAGCTCTTCCTCGGCCGCCCTCAGGGCCTGGACGAAGATGCCTTCGAGCGCCTGCTCTATCACGTGCGCCGGCGCACAGAAAACGAAATTGCGGCCTCGGAGATCGAGGACAAGGAAACCTTCTACGTCCCCTCGTGTTCCTGTCGCACAATCATCTACAAGGGGCTCATGCTGGCCCCGCAGATCGAAAAGTTTTACTTCGAGCTGGCCAATCCCCTCGTCACCAGCGCGATGGCCCTCGTTCACCAGCGCTTTTCCACCAACACATTTCCTAGTTGGAAATTGGCCCACCCCTATCGCTACGTTGCGCACAACGGTGAAATCAATACCATCCGCGGCAACGTCAGTTGGATGAATGCCCGCCAGTCGATTCTTGCCAGCTCTCTCCACGGCGACAAGATCGGCGACCTGTATCCGGTCATCATGCCCGGCGGCAGCGACTCGGCTTCGCTCGACAACGCGGTTGAATTCCTCTATCAGTCCGGCCGTTCCCTGCCCCACGTCATGGCCATGCTCATCCCAGAGGCTTGGTCGGGCAATCCCGACATGGACGAGGATAAGCGCGCTTTTTACGAGTACCACGCCTCGCTCATGGAGCCGTGGGACGGCCCCGCCGCCATCGCCTTCACCGACGGCAAGGTCATCGGCGCCACTCTCGATCGCAATGGCCTTCGCCCTGGCCGCTACATCGTCACCAAGGACGATCTGGTGGTCCTTGCCTCCGAAGCCGGCGTCATTGAAGTTCCCGCCGAAGACATCCTCAAGAAAGGCCGCCTGCAGCCGGGACGCATGTTCCTCGTCGATACCGTGCAGCAGCGTATCGTCTCCGACGCCGAAATCAAGAAGGATCTCGCCGGTCGCAAGCCCTACGCCGAGTGGCTCAAGCAGCAGCAAGTCATCATCGACGCGCTGCCCGAGCCCGCCCGCATCATTGCCTCGAATCCCGAGACGCTGCTACGCCGCCAGCGCGCCTGCGGCTACAGCGAAGAGGACTTGCGCATCCTGCTCACGCCCATGGCTGCGGAAGGCGCGGAGCCGGTCGGTTCCATGGGCACCGATGTGCCGCTGGCCTGTCTGTCCGACCGCCCGCAGCAGCTCTTCAATTATTTCAAGCAGCTCTTTGCCCAGGTCACCAATCCGCCCATCGACCCCATCCGCGAAGAACTGGTCATGTCGCTGATCAGCTACATCGGCACCGAGCGCAACATTCTGGATGAAGCGCCGGAGAACTGCCACACCCTAAAGTTGCCGCATCCCATCCTCACCAACCGCGATCTCGAAAAGCTGCGCCGCGTTTCTTCGGGCGATCTGCTCGCCACTACACTGCCCGCGCTCTTCCGCGCCGAGGATGGCGAAAAGGGCCTGAAGCAAGCTCTCGATGAATTGAGCGCCCGCGCTTCGCACGCAGTGAACTCGGGCTACACGCTTCTCATCCTCTCCGACCGCGGCGTCGATCCCACCTATGCGCCCATTCCCAGCTTGCTGGCCATGGCCGCCGTACACAATCGCCTGGTCCAGGAAAAGACCCGCACTCAGGTCGCGCTCATCATCGAAAGCGGCGAGCCGCGCGAGGTCATGCACTTTGCGCTCCTCATCGGATACGGCGCCAGCGCCATTAACCCGTATCTCGCCATCGAGACCATCCACGATCTCAAGCGTCGCGGGCTGCTGCCGGATAAGATCACCGCCGAGTACGCCGAAAAGAACTTTATCAAGGCCATTAACAAGGGCTTGCTAAAGACCTTTTCGAAGATGGGCATCAGCACCCTGCAAAGTTATCGCGGTGCTCAGGTCTTCGAGGCTGTAGGCCTGAACGACTCTCTCATTGAGGCTTACTTCCCCGGCACCGCGTCGCGCATTGAGGGCGTTGGCCTCGGCGTGCTCGCTCGCGAAGCGCAGATGAAGCATGCCTACGCCTTCCAGCCGCTCACCGATTCTGAAACCGAGCTGGTCGTGGGCGGCCAGTATCAATACCGCGAGGGTGGGGAGTATCACCTGCTCAATCCGCTCACCATCAGCAAGGTGCAGCACGCGGTGCGTCAGAACAGCTTCGCCACATTCGAGGAATACACCGAACTCATCGACAATCAGAACCGCAACCTGTGCACGCTGCGCGGACTACTGAAGCTCAAGTACGCTGAGAAGCCCATTCCAATTGAAGAGGTCGAGCCGGCCAAGGAGATCGTCAAGCGCTTCACCACCGGCGCCATGAGCTTCGGGTCGATTTCCAAAGAGGCTCACGAAACCCTTGCCATCGCCATGAACCGTCTCGGCGGCATGTCGAACACCGGCGAGGGCGGCGAGGACGAAGCCCGCTTCAAGCCCGACGCCAACGGCGATTCGCGCCGTTCTGCTGTCAAGCAGGTGGCCAGCGGTCGCTTCGGCGTCACCACGAACTATCTCGTCAACGCCACCGAGCTGCAAATCAAAATGGCGCAGGGCGCAAAGCCCGGCGAGGGCGGCCAGCTCCCCGGCCACAAAGTTGACAGCGAAATTGCGCGTATCCGTCACTCCATCGCAGGCGTCGGACTCATCTCGCCTCCGCCGCATCACGACATTTACTCCATCGAAGATCTTGCGCAGCTCATCTACGATCTCAAGAACGTCAATCCGCAGGCGCGCATCGCGGTCAAGCTGGTTTCTGAAGTTGGCGTCGGCACCGTCGCCGCGGGCGTTTCCAAGGCGCACGCCGATGTCGTGCTCATCTCCGGCGACACCGGCGGCACCGGCGCATCACCGCTCAGCTCCATCAAGCACGCCGGCCTGCCGTGGGAACTCGGCCTTGCAGAGGCGCAACAAGTGCTGTTGCTCAACGATCTGCGCAGCCGCATCCGCGTGCAGACCGACGGCAAATTGCAGACCGGCCGCGACGTGGTAATCGCCGCCCTGCTCGGCGCAGAGGAATTCGGTTTCGCCACCATGCCGCTCATCACCATGGGCTGCATCATGATGCGCAAATGCCACCTCAACACCTGCGCTGTCGGCATCGCCACGCAGGACCCCGTGCTCCGCTCGCGCTTCACCGGCACGCCCGAGCACGTCATCAACTTCTTCTTCTTTATCGCGGAGCAGATGCGCCAGCACATGGCCAAGCTCGGCTTCAAGACCGTCGACGAAATGGTAGGCCGCGTAGAAAAAATCGACGTGCACATCGACGACGCGCATTGGAAGGCCAAGGGCATCGACCTCTCATCGATTCTCCACGTACCCACGCTGCCCTCGCGTGTGGCGCGCCGCCGCACCACGTTCCAGGATCACGGCCTCGGCCCGGCGCTCGACCACGCGCTCATCGCCAAAGCCAAGCCCGCGCTCGAATCGCAGACTCAGGTCACAGGAAACTTCGCCATTCGCAATGTACACCGCACCGTCGGCGCCATGTTGGGCGGCGAAATCGCCCGCCGCTTCGGATCGGCCGGCTTGCCCGACGAAACCATCCACTTTAAGTTCCGTGGCTCGGCGGGCCAGAGCTTCGGCGCTTTCGTGCCCAGCGGAGTCACGCTCGAACTTGAAGGTGATGCCAACGACTATCTCGGCAAGGGTCTTTCTGGCGGACGCATCATCTCCTATCCCGCCAAGACCTCCAGTTACCTGCCTGAAGAAAGCATTCTGGTCGGCAACGTGGTTCTCTACGGCGCGACAGCCGGCGAAGTCCTTCTGAACGGCATCGCCGGCGAGCGTTTCGCGGTCCGCAACTCCGGCGCAACTGCCGTCGTTGAAGGCGTGGGCGACCATGGCTGCGAATACATGACCAACGGCCTTGTCATCGTTCTTGGTGCCACTGGCCGCAACTTCGCCGCCGGCATGAGCGGTGGCATCGCCTACGTCTACGACGATCGGGGCGACTTCTCCATTCGCCGCTGCAACAAGGTCAGCGTCGATCTCGAACCGCTCGTCGATCCCGCTGACGTCGAGCAGGTCCGCAACTTGCTGGCGCGTCATCGCGACGCCACCGGCAGCCCGCGCGCCGCCTGGATCCTCGAACACTGGGCCGGCGCACAGCCCAAATTCATCAAGGTCTTCCCACACGAATTCAAGCGCGTGCTTGGCGTAGCGCGCGTGGAAGCGGTTTACGCACCACCCACCACGTCGTCGCCTCTCGTGGCGGCCGCCGCCGAGGTGCAACATGGGTAAGGTCACAGGCTTTCTGGAAATCGAACGAGCACAGCCCACGCGGCGCAAGCCCGGCGAGCGCATCAAGGATTGGTTCGAAATCTACGAGCCCTTCCCCGAGGAAAAGCAGCGCGAGCAGGGCGCTCGCTGCATGGATTGCGGTGTGCCCTTTTGCCACACCGGCTGTCCGGTCAACAACCTCATTCCCGACTGGAACGATCTCGTCTACGGCAACCGCTGGGAGGCTGCCATTCGCCGCCTCCACTCGACGAACAATTTTCCCGAGTTCACTGGTCGCATCTGCCCCGCACCATGCGAAGCCGCGTGCGTCCTCGGCATCAACCAACCGCCGGTTTCCATCAAGCTCATCGAGCGTTCCATCGTCGAGCGCGCCTGGGACGAGGGTTGGATTCACCCCGAGCCTCCCGAGCAAGCCACCGGCAAGCGCGTAGCTGTAGTCGGCAGCGGCCCCGCAGGCCTGGCAGCCGCGCAGCAACTGCGCCGCGCCGGTCACTCCGTCACGGTTTTTGAAAAGAACGACCGCATCGGCGGCCTGCTCCGTTACGGCATCCCGAACTTCAAGCTCGAGAAACATATCGTCGATCGCCGCATCGAGCAGATGCGCGCCGAAGGCGTGGTCTTTCAAACCAACGCGCACGTCGGAGTGAATGTTTCGGTGGAATCACTGACCGACGGCTTCGACGCCATCCTTCTCTGTGGTGGCTCCGAGCAGCCCCGCGATCTGCCCGTTCCCGGCCGGGAACTCAAGGGTATTCACTTCGCCATGGAGTTTCTGCCCCAGCAGAATCGCCGCAACGAAGGCGACTCCGAAGACGCGCTTCTCAAATCCATGAACGCCGCTGCGCCCATCCTCGCCACCGGCAAGCACGTCATTATCATCGGCGGTGGCGACACCGGTGCCGACTGCCTCGGCACCAGTCATCGCCAGGGCGCAAAAAGTGTTCATCAATTCGAAATCATGCCCAAGCCACCCTCGGACCGCGCCGCCAACACGCCGTGGCCGCTCTGGCCGCTGCAACTGCGCACCGAAAGCTCGCATGAAGAAGGCGGCAATCGCGACTGGAGTATCGGCACCGTAAAATTCACGGGCGACGCCAATGGGAGCGTCCAGCAGCTTCACGCCATTCGCGTCGGCCCTCCGCCCAAGTTTGAGCCCATCGCAAGCAGCGAGTTCACACTCGACGCCGATCTGGTATTGCTCGCCATGGGCTTCCTCGGTCCCGTTCGCAACGGCATGATCGAGCAGCTTGGCCTGGCGCTTGACCCGCGCGGCAACATCGCAACCACCAACTACATGAGCTCCGTCGACGGCGTCTTTGCTGCCGGCGACATGCGCCGCGGTCAATCGCTCGTAGTCTGGGCCATCGCCGAGGGCCGCAAAGCCGCCGCCGCCGTCAACGAATACCTGGCTGCCAAAGACGAACCGTTAGCTCGCGTTCGCTACTCCACCACCGTCAGCTCAAGGTAGAAATTGTAGCGCCGGTCTCCAGACCGGCTGTAGCGGGGGTCACCAGACCCCCGCCGGCAACCCGATCGCAGAGAGATTCCGTCTCCCAGGCCATCGATACATCGGCGAAGAATCTCCGGCCGGCCTCGTTACCTCACTTCACCATGCTGCACACACATTCCCGATAAACATCGGCCGTCGCATTCGTCAGCGAGCACACGTACGGATGCCAAATCAGCGCCATCATCCGCATATCCACGCCCGTCATGTAATACCGCAAATAACTCTGGCTCGCGCTCGTCTGCGCCGACGCATCAGTCTTGAAGCCGCCGATCAAACTCTCCACTGTGGCCGCGGTAAACGCTGGCTCATGATAAGCCTTTGCAAAATCGTATTCTTCGCTCCACTTGGCATCGATCCCGGTTTGATTTGAAGCCGCAATCACGCGATAGTCCTCGAGGATGGCACGCGCCGGATCGATCGTCGCCATCGTGAACGACGGATTGTTCCCGTCGATCGGCGAAATCGATGCCACCATCTTCAAGGCAACAGGTTTCTGCACCGCGTCGGTCTTCGCCGGGATCAGCAGCCGCACCTCATCCATGTGTGTGTGGGCGAAAATCGCCAGTTGCACCACGTCGCCGTATTCTGCAATCACTTCAGGCAGCGCCTCCGAAGAAAGGAACATCTTCGGCTTGCCGCCTGCGCAAAGAGCCATCCATTTCCTCGCCGTCGAATACGAGTCCACGCCCGGCGGAATGTGCGCCATCACCCATACTTTCTCTTTTTTGTCGCGTGCCTCATTCAATTGTTGTTTCAGCCACGCAATTTGCGCATCTGCAGGCGCCGCATCCGTCTTGCCACCGCAGGTCTGATAGCGCTCCGACATAAATAGATCGTCCAGCACAAGCAGCCGCGTTTTCTCAACCGGCGCACGCAGGCTCACGCTGTAATAGCCGCCGGCCGCAAAGTCTCGCAGCGCCTGCGCCTTTTCCGCGCCCTCTAAATCGGCTGCAAAAACCTGCCCGCTCTCTTTCAGAAATTTGCTGTTGGCGTCGAGTTGATAGTCGCCGCAGTCGGAATCGTTATTGCCCAGCGCCGCATAGACCGGAACTCCAGGAAGCGCCGCACGCAAGTTAGCCATCACGTAGACGATGGTCTTCTCCACAAAAGCCCTGTACTCCGCCGGCGTCGCTTTAGGAAAAACCGCGGCGAATTTGCAGGAGAAGTTGTGCGCAATCAAATCGCCACTCACGAGGACAAACTTCGCCTCACCGGCCTGCGCGTGGATGGCATGCAAACTCGATTGATACAAAGCGTAAGAAGTGTCATAGCCGCGCGTCGGGCAAGCTTCGTCGAGCTTCGTCCACTGCGCCGCGCCATCGGCTGACGCCGGAGCCGCCAGAATTCGATTCCAGTCCTCAACCGGCGCCGCTGCCAGTTGCGCGGCCTTTCCCGGATCACGAAACGGCTCAAAGTGGATATCGCTGACAAAGAGGGCCTGAATCGAATTCGCGCCGCCATTCGCTACTGCTTGTGCCGGAATCCGCACCGCCAATGCCGACAGGCCTAAAACGAAAGCCGAAGCATACGCGCAAAATCTTCCGGCCTTCAACACGCTTTCCATGACAGCTCCTCTACTTGCTCGATCCTTTATCATTCGGATTTTCGTAGGATAACCCGGACACCCGGCATTCGCGTTTCTCTTCCGTCAATCCCCGCGCCCCGCCCGGAATATGCTATACGTTTCCTAATGACTAAGCTTGGATCTTTTCCTGTCCTGGTTCTTGCCGCTGCGTGTCTCGTCTCGCAATTCAGCCTCGCGCAAACGCTCGCTCCCACTCCTCCACTTGGCTGGAACAGTTGGGACGCCTACGGTTTCACCATCGACGAGCAGCAATTCAGAGACAACGCGACCGTCCTGGTTTCTCTTGAGCAGTTCGGATGGAAATACGCCGTCATCGACGAGGGCTGGTACATGGCCAACCCCGCGGCCGCGGGCAAGGCTGTCGAGCAAAAACAGTACCTTTGGAACAACAATGGCCTGTTGATTCCCGTCCCGGCGCGCTACCCATCTGCCGCCGATGGCGCCGGATTCAAGCCTCTCGCCGACTGGCTGCACTCTCACGGACTCAAGTTCGGCATTCACATCGTGCGTGGAATTCCCAAGCAGGTAGTCGCGGCCAATCTGCCCATCGCAGGCACGCAATTCCACGCCGCCGACGCTGCTGACACCACATCTCCCTGTCCCTGGGACGAGGGCAACTGGGGCATCAAGGACAACGCTGCGGGCCAAGCCTATTACGACTCCATGCTGAAGCTTTATGCGCATTGGGGCCTGGATTTTCTCAAGGTCGACTGCATCTCCAACAATCCCTACCGGCCCACGGAGATTCGCCAGATCGCCGAAGCCATCCGCAAAACCGGCCGCCCCATCATTCTTAGCCTGTCGCCCGGCCCCACAGACATTACTCACGCGGCCGAGGTCGCAAAGTACGCGCAGATGTGGCGCATCACCGACGATCATTGGGACAAATGGAGTTTTGAAAACAAGCCGGGCGACGAGTATCCCTTCGGATTGCAGGGCGAATTTGATCGGCTTGCGAAGTGGTTCGTGTACACCGGCCCCGGCAACTGGCCCGACCCCGACATGCTTCCCGAGGGCTGGCTTGGCCCCCACCCTGGCATGGGCGAGCCGCGCCAATCGCGCCTCACCCCCGACGAGCAACGCACAGAATTCACGCTCTGGTGCGTTACTCGATCGCCTCTCATCCTCGGCGGTAACCTCACGCGCCTCGACGACTTCACGCGTTCGCTCGTAACAAATCAGGCCCTCCTCTTCGTGGATCAGAACGCCAGCTACAGCCGTCCCGTCGACGCCTCTGCCCTGGGCGCGGGCTTTGAAAATGTCCGCGTCTGGCGCGCCACCATTGAGCAGCCCGGAGCGCGCGGCTACGCAGAATTTTTCGCCTTCTTCAATCTCGGCTCGAGCCCCGCCACTGTGCGCACCACCTGGAAGGACCTCGGCCTCGATAACCAAAAACACTCCGCCCAAAATGCCTGGGACGATTCCACCACCAAAGAGTCCAAAGACATAAGCCTGACTTTGCCACCGCATGGCAGCGCACTGTATCAGGTATCAATGAACGGGAAATAGGCAATGCAGCGAAGAACGTTTCTCGGTGCGCTAGCTGCCACATTCGCAGTTGAAAAACTGGGGTGGGCAGATCCCACGCCGGGCGAACGTTTGGCTGCTGCTGCGCGCGTCCAGGTCGGCCTAACCACCAGCTACGATCCCGCGTGGACATCCATCGCTTATCCGAATGGCGATGTCCCTCGCAGCACCGGTGTGTGCGCCGATGTTGTGGTCCGCGCAGCCCGCGATGCGCTGGGTCTCGACCTGCAAAAGCTTTTGCACGAAGACATGATGAAGCACTTCGATGCCTACCCTGCGCGCAAAGCCTGGGGACAAACCCGGCCAGACGCCAACATCGATCATCGTCGCGTCCTCAATCTGCAAACCTACTTCCAGCGCGCGGGCGCGCAACTGTGGACGGCCACCGGCCCTGTGCCCGGCGATAGATTTCCCCAGCCACTCTCGCCGGGCGATATTCTCACCTGGATTCTCAACTCGGGACAGCCGCACATCGGCATGGTCGTCGGCGTCCCACCAGCGGGTGCCGCAAATGCCCACGAAACCAGCCCGCACGTGGTGCACAACATCGGCCGAGGCGCGGAAGAATCGCCCCTTTCGGCCTTCTGGCCGCATCACGCCTTCGGCCACTATCGCTGGCCTCTGGCCTGATCCGCACCGCTGGAGCGGTTCCAATACCCATTTGGGGTGCCCCCGGTCCCTCGCCTTTGGGGACCGGGGAAGACGGCAGCACAGACACTGGCTACACCTATTTTGGAATCGCTCTAGTAGCCTTCGCCCCACACGCACTCCAGCCCAATGTGCGAAACTAATGTGTTTGCAGAGTGAGCCTTCACCGGCGCACTCTGTGGCTGGGGCAAGTCATGCCAATTCTTCGTTCCGCTTTTATCGCACTCTCCCACAATCGTCCATTGCGCCGTTTCTGCGAACACTCCCGGATGGGAGCCCGCCTCAACTCGCGCTTCATCGCCGGCATGGCGCCCGACGACGCGTTGCGTGTAGCCGAAGAGGTCAACCGCCAGGGCATTGCAGTCACGCTCGACTCGCTGGGTGAAAGCGTCACCTCCGAGAGCGAGGCGCATCGCGCGGCCGATATTTACCACAAATTGCTCGATGCCATCGCCACCCGCGGCATCAATGCGAACATCAGCGTCAAGCTCACGCAGATGGGTCTTGAGCAATCGCCCGATCTGGCCGAATCCATCGCCGCAAACCTCGTCGAACATGCCCGCGCTACGGAAAACTTCGTCCGCATCGACATGGAGGACTCGAGCCTGACACAAGTCACGCTCGACATCGTGCGCCGCATCCACGCCCGCCCTGATCTGCGCGGCGCTGTCGGCGTCGTCATTCAGGCCTACCTCTTTCGTTCCCAGGCCGATGTGGAGCAGTTGCTCGCCGAAGGCATCCGCATCAGGCTTTGTAAAGGCGCCTACAAAGAGCCGCCCGAAGTCGCTTATCCCCGCAAGGCAGACGTGGACGCAAACTTCCTCAAGCTCAGCCACATGCTTCTCAACAGCCCGATCTACCACGGGCTGGCAACCCACGACGAGGCCATTGTGGAAGCCGCAAAAACCTACGCGGCATCGCGCGGGATCAGCCGCGATCAATTCGAGTTCCAGATGTTGTATGGAGTGCGCCGCGATCTACAGCGCAATCTGGTACGCGATGGTTACAAGGTGCGCGTCTACGTTCCTTTTGGAACGGAATGGTATCCCTACTTTATGCGCCGCCTGGCAGAACGCCCCGCCAACGTGCTCTTCCTGGCGCGAAATTTCTTCCGCTCCTGACGCTTCCCGCGGCCGAGGGTGCCCCCGGTCCCTCGCCTTTGGGGACCGGGGATGATGGCTGCGCGAACGCTAGCTACGCCTATCTCGAAATCGCTTTAGTCCTGCTTGCCCGCCAAATCGCGCTTGCGCATCATCAGACGTAAGCCGCACCCCTTGCACCGCCAGGGATAGAAACCGAACAACGGATAAATTCTCTTCTGCAAAAAGCCCTTGCGGAAGATGCGATGAACCTTGTCGCTGCCGCAATCATCGCAAAGCACGCGCTCATTCGCCGAGTTCTCGTCGACAATATTTACAGCCTTGACTTCAACAATTCTTCCAGCTTTCACCTCGCCAAAACTTACGGCCAAGGCTCGCCGCGTCATTACTTCTGACATGCGTCAACTCCGGGGGACACGCTTCGACTTGCTGGCTACACAATTCTCCAACCAACAGGATCACGGCGCGGTTTTCCGCTTCGTGATTGAAACTCATGGCGAATGGTTGGGATCACCGGGGACTTGCGCCCAGGGAGATTTATTTTAATCTTATCCCGACAATGGCTGCGAAAGAACGCCCTGGGACCAACTGTGATACTGGGGTAACTTACAAACCAACAACATCAATTACTACGAACTCCCCACGCGATGCATCATCTCTAAAACGTGTCGTCTTTCAATTGAACTCACTTGGGCGTGCCCAATCGTCCCAACCCACCGCGCGCCAAATCCGCAACTGCTTTCGCCAGCGTCACGGAAGCGTTGAGCGATTCCGGGCGTTCCAGCTGAACGCCCAATTTGCTGGCGTACGCGCGAAAAAGGATGTCCACGTCGAACAAAATCTCCACATGGTCGCAGAGAAACCCGATGGGCTGCAGAAGCAAAGCCTTCACACCTTCGGCCGCAATCTGGTCGAGCGTCTCCTCCACGCTCGGCCCCAGCCACGGTCCACCGCTCGCACCCTGGCTCTGAAACGCAAACCACCAGCGGAGAATCTCCGGCACCCGCGCGGCCACCAGTTCAGCCGTATGGCGTGCCTCTTCGGCGTACGGATCGACGCCCTGCCCCGGCCACAAACGCTTGCCGGCATCCGCGTCAGCCGCAGGCGCTTCCACCGTGCGCGTGGGGACGCTATGCGCGGTGAACAACACCGGCACCGGCCCGCCAACTTCCTTTGTCAGCTTTGCCAGGGCCGGCCGCAGCCGCTCGGCAAACGCGTCAGCCAGCAACGGATGCTGCGCCCATCCCGGCGTAAAGTCGATCCGCAAATCTCCCGCCTCGGCCTCAACCGCCCGCCGGTACAGCCCCACGCTGGTGCGCGAGTTCTGCGGCGCCATGCAGATCACCGCAGCCTGCTCGATGCCGTCCGCGCGCATCTGCCGCACTACTTCGGGAATATAGGGCCGCCAGTTTCTCATGCCCACATACACAGGAATCGACTGTCCCGCCGCGGCGAGCTCGGCCTCAACCAACCGCGCCTGCGCCAACGTAATCTCGGTCAGCGGGCTATGACCGATCTGCGCATAGCGATGCTGAATCTCCTCCACAACCGTCTGCGGCAGCGGCCGCCCGCTCACCACGTTGCGCAAGTATTCGGGAATCTGTTCGATCGTCTCCGGCGTGCCATGCGCCAGTAGCAAGACTGCCTGTTTAGCCACGCGCGTCCTCCAAGCGGAACTCGCGCACCATCCGTACCACGGCCTGCACATTCTCCACCGGCGTTTGCGGCACAATCCCGTGGCCCAGATTGAAGATGTGTCCCGGCCGCCCGTTGGCCGCGCGCAGAATCTCCTTCACGCGTTGCTCCAGCACATCCGGCGGCGCAAACAGCGTAATCGGATCCAGGTTCCCCTGCACCGCGCGCCCGTGACCCACAGCCCGCCAGCCTTCGTCGAGCGGCTGCCGCCAATCCAGGCCAATCACATCTGCTCCCGTCTGCGCCATCTGATCGAGCAACCCGGCGGTCTCCACGCCAAAATAGATTACCGGCACGCCCATCGCCTGCACCGCGCGCACCAGCCGTTTTGACGCCTCGAAGGCATAGGCGCGATAGTCGCTGAGCGATAGTGAGCCAACCCAGCTATCGAAAATCTGAATAACATCGGCGCCCGCCTGCACCTGCTGGCTGCAGTACTCCGTCAGCACAACCACCAGCTTGTCCAAAAGGCTGCCCCACGCAGTGGAGTTGCCGTACATCAATTTCTTCGTCTCAATGTAGTTTCGAGAGCCGCCGCCCTCAATCATGTAGCTGGCCAGCGTGTACGGTGCGCCGCAAAAGCCAATGATCCCTAGCCGGTCGCGAAAATGCGCCGCGACTTTTTCAATGGCCCGCGCCACGTAGCCGAGTTCGCTCGCGCGATCAATCCGCAAAGCGCGCACGTCTTCCGCCGTGCGCACAGGATGGTGCACCACGGGCCCCTCGCCCGCCTGAAACTCAAAATCCAACCCCATCGGTTCCAGAGGCAGCAGCAGATCGGCAAAGATAATCGCCGCATCCACGCCCAGTTTCTCCGCGGCAGTGATAGTCACTTCGGCAGCCAGCTTGGGGTCCTTGCAAATCTCCACCAGCGTGTGGTGCTTCCGCACCTCACGGTATTCCTGCATGTAGCGGCCAGCCTGCCGCAAAAACCAAACCGGCGTTCGGTCCACCGGCTTGCGCAGACACGCACGCACAAAACGGCTGCCGTCGAGAATCGTTTCGGCCGCCCCTGAATTCTGGTTATTCAAGTCCATATCGTTAAATTCTAACGGTCCATCGCGGAGAAGCTGGCAGCTTAGAGATGTTTTCTATTCCTAGCTCCCTATTCCCTGTACTTCTCATCGCCACCTGAAAATCCTGAGCGACACCGCAAACGGCACCGCGCACCACGCCAGCAAAATCGCCAACGGCGTCATCATGTGGCCGAGTGGTATCCCCTGCAGCATGTTGCCGCGGATCGCGCTAATGGCCGCAGTCAGCGGAAGAGCCTGGACAAACGGCTGAAGGAACGCCGGAAAGCGCGACGGCGAGAAGAAGACTCCCGACATAATCCACATCGGCATCATGACCAGGTTCATCAGGCCGCTGACAGCCTCCATGGTGCGGGCGCGCGAGGCGACGAGAAGACCCAGCGCCGAAAAAGTGAGCGAGCAGAGCACGCAGATGAGAGCCAAGTCGGCAACCGGCCCGCGAAACGGCACGCGAAATACCACCCACGCAAAGCCCAGCAGCACCACAACCTCGATGGCGAGCATGATGAGCCGCGCAAGCAGATAAGCCGCGAGGTATTGCCAGCGCGGCATCGGCGAGGCCACCATCCGCTTCAGCAGCTTCTTCGCACGCGCATCCACAATCGAGAATCCAAGACCCCACATCGCCGAGCCCATCAGGTTCATGCCCAGCAGACCGGGTACAAGAAAGTCGATATAGCGCGAGCCGGTCTCGTGCATCAGTTGATTTTGGGCTTCAACCGGATCGTGCCGTCCCGCCGCAATCTGGATGTCGCGGTCGGCAATCATCCGAGCGGTCCGCGCATCCGGATTCGTGTCGTCGTATCTATACACGACGCTGTTTCCATTTCCGACGGCCAGCAACAAAATATTTCCCGTCGCCAGGGCGCGCGTCCCGGCAGCCTCATCCATCTCCATCGCGCGCAGCCCCTTGTTCGCAGCCAACGCCTGCGCCAGTTGCGGCGTCGTCGCGCCCACGGGCAGCACATCCGCCGGACGATTGCGGAACGCGATCCCCAATCCCAGCGCGAGCAAGATGGGAAACACGAAGATCCAGAAGATCGCCTCCGGCTCGCGCAGCGTCAGCTTGAACCGCGTTACGGTGAGTTGATAAAGGCTGCTTAATTCAAGCCTATTCATCGCGCAGGTTCCTCCCCGTCAGGCGCACAAACACGTCCTCAAGCGTGGCCGAATGCGTGCGAAATTCGCTCAAATGCAGCCCCTGCTCTTCGAGCGCCGCAAAAATACGCGGTACTGCCGTGTGCAGTTCACTCACCGAAAGCTGGTGCAATGCCTCATCCACACGATGCGATTGCACCCCCGGAATAGCCTTCAGCGTCTCCACATTTACGACGCCCTGCCCTCTCCCTGAACTGTCATCCCGAGCAGAGTTCGCCGCGTTCTTTGCGGCAAGCGTAGTCGAAGCGTCTGCGGTCGCTTTTAAGCCAACCGCAAACTCCACAATGTCCTCGCCGCCCACCATCGCGATCAGTTCCTTGGGCGTGCCCAGCGCAATCACGCGCCCATGATCCATAATCGCCACGCGATCGCACAGCCGCTCCGCCTCTTCCATGTAGTGCGTGGTCAGGATGATGGTGCGACCCGCCAGCTTCAGACGCTCCACCAGATCCCACACATGACGCCGCGCCTGCGGATCGAGCCCCGTCGTCGGCTCGTCGAGAAACAGCAACTCCGGATCGCCGACCAGCGCTGTCGCCATGGCTACGCGCTGCTTTTGTCCGCCGCTCAAACCGCCCACCCGCGCCTGCCGCTTCTCCTCAAGTTGCGCCAGCGCAATGGCCTCATCCAGCGTCATGCCGCGCCGGTAGAAACTCCGGAACAGGCGCAGCACTTCTTCCACGGTCAGCTTCTCGGGAAATTGCGTCTCCTGAAGTTGAATCCCGATCAACTGCCGCAACTCATCGGCATCGCGTTGCCAGCTCCGCCCCAGCAGTTCGACAGTGCCCGCATCCGGCGGCGTCAACCCTTCGCAAATTTCGATCGTCGTGGTCTTCCCTGCACCGTTCGGCCCCAGCAGCCCAAAGCACTCGCCCGCACCAACCTCCAGGTCGATGCCGTCGACAGCGCGCACATCGCCAAAGGCCTTATGGAGCCCGCGAATGCGCACGGCAGCCTTGCCCGTATTTCCCAGCGCCACATCTGGATCTGCGTCCACGCGATCTCTCACTCTGTCCACCACCTCAGACTAACCTCTCCGCTGTTTCTGCCAATGCACGTCTGAACCAACTTCTCATCAAGGTGTCATATTCTGACTCGATTTTGACCCATTTTTCACTCTTAAGCCGCGCCTCCGGTACTAGGGTGGTTCCTATCGGCTCGCTGACTTACTGTGCAGCTTACAATGTCGTCAAACCCCCTGCTGCTTAATCCCTCGCGCGAGGCATACTATGACCGCTCCTGCTCTGCCCGATCTCGGACCGGAAGGTTCCCTCAAAACCCTGAGGACCGCCGCCGGCTCCCATGCCCTGGCGCACACCTTCCTTGACAACCTCTTCTTCGTGCAAGGCCGGTCGCGCGACCGGGCCACCTTCAACGACCTCTACATGGCGCTCGCGCACACCGTCCGCGATCGCCTGGTCGAGCGCTGGATTCAGACCGTCCTCAATTACCGTGCGCAGGACGTCCGTGTCGTCTGCTACCTCTCCGCGGAGTTCCTTACCGGCCCGCACCTCGCCAACAATCTCATCAACCTCGGGATCTACGAAGAAACCGAGGAGGCCATGCGCAAGCTCGGCCTCGATCTCGAGACGCTCATCGAGCAGGAAGCCGAACCGGGCCTTGGCAATGGCGGACTCGGCCGTCTCGCTGCGTGTTTCATGGATTCCCTCGCCACGCTCGATATTCCCGCCATCGGCTATGGCATTCGCTACGAGTACGGGATCTTCGATCAGGAGATTCGCGACGGCTGGCAGGTTGAAAACACAGACAAGTGGCTCCGTCTCGGCAATCCCTGGGCGCTGGAGCGCCCCGAAGACGCCTTCGAAGTCAAATTCGGCGGCCATACCGAGCGCTACAGCGACGGAAAGGGCGGCTTCAAGGTCCGCTGGAATCCGGCGAAGCTGGTCCGCGGCATTCCCAACGATACGCCCATTCTCGGCTACCGCACCAACACTGCGAACACCCTGCGCCTTTGGTCCGCTCAAGCCGTCGAGTCTTTCAACATTGAAAGCTTCAATACCGGTGACTTCTTCGCCGCCGTCCGCGACAAAGTCGACTCCGAAAACATCTCCAAGATTCTCTACCCCAACGACGAGCAGATCCAAGGCAAGCAACTGCGTTTGGAACAGCAGTTTTTCTTCGTCTCCTGCTCTCTGCAACACATCGTCAAGATCCAGCAAACGGCGCAACGCCCGCTAGCTGACCTGCACCGGGCCTTTTCCATTCAGATGAACGACACCCATCCGGCCATCGCGGTCGCCGAATTGATGCGCCTCCTCATCGACGAGAACTCCATGAACTGGGACACGGCCTGGCGCGTCACCACGCAAACGCTCTCCTACACCAACCACACGCTGATGCCCGAGGCTCTTGAAAAGTGGCCCGTCAGCCTATTCGGTTCTCTGCTTCCGCGCCATCTGGAAATTATCAAAGAGATCAACCGCCGCCACCTCGACAATGTCCGTTCTCGCTACCCCGGCGACGAAGACCGCGTGCGACGCCTCTCTATCATCGACGACTCCGGGGAGCGCTATGTGCGCATGGCCCACCTCGCCACGCTCGGCAGCCATGCCGTCAACGGCGTCGCCGCCCTCCATTCAGAGTTGCTCAAGTCCAGCGTCCTGCGCGATTTTTACGAGCTCACCCCGGAGAAGTTCTCCAACAAGACCAATGGCGTCACACCGCGCCGCTGGATGGTGCTCAGCAACCCGCGCATGGCGCACTTGATCACTGCGCGTCTCGGGCCCAGTTGGATTCACGACCTTGAAAAACTGCGCAAGCTCGAGCCTCTGGTCGACGACGCGGACTTCACGCACGAGTGGCGCGCCATCAAGCACCACAACAAGCAGCGGCTCGCCGCCTACATCTTCCAGTCCCTTGGCATCGCCGTCGAACCCGACTCCATGTTTGACGTCCTCGTCAAGCGCATCCATGAGTACAAGCGCCAGCACCTCAAAGTGCTTCACATCCTCACTCTGTACAAGCGCATCCAGCAGAATCCCGACATCGTCATGCAGCCGCGCACCTTCATCTTCGGCGGCAAGGCGGCTCCCGGCTATCACATGGCCAAGCTCATCATCAAGCTCATCCACTCCGTCGCCGAGGTCATTCACGGCGATCCCATGGTCCGCGACCGCTTGAGAATTGTGTTCCTGCCCAACTTCAACGTGACCCTTGGCCAGCGCGTTTATTCCGCCGCCGACCTCTCAGAGCAGATCTCTCTCGCCGGCCTTGAAGCCTCCGGCACGGGTAACATGAAGTTCGCCATGAACGGCGCGCTCACCGTCGGCACCCTCGACGGCGCCAACATCGAAATCCGCGAGGAGGTCGGCGCCGACAACTTCTTCCTTTTCGGTCTCACCACTCCGCAGGTCGAACAGAAAAAAGCCGCGGGCTACAACCCCCGCTCCTTATACGAGTCCAACAACCACCTGCGCGAGATCGTCGACTCCCTCTCTGCCGGCGAGTTCTCGCACGGCGACCGGCGTCTTTTCGCGCCGCTGGTTCAGTCTCTTCTCAATGGCGACCCCTACATGCTCTTCGCCGACTACCAGTCCTACATCGATTGTCAGGATGAAATCGATCAGGTCTTCAAGGACGCCGATCGCTGGACGCGCATGTCGATTCTCAACGTCGCGCGCATAGGTAAATTCTCTTCCGATCGCGCCATTCGCGACTACTGCGCCGACATCTGGAAAACCTGGCCCGTGAAGATCGAGATTTAGCAGGATCGATCCCCTTCGATTCATTCGATAGGGCAGCCCGTAACCGCCGACGGTGCCCCCGGTCCCTCGCCTTTGGGGACCGGGGATAGCTCCCCGCCAAAATCAGCCGATCGCAACTATTTAATCCCCACCACCATCGAATCCGGACCCACCAGGTGCTCCACCCGCGTCTCTTTGAATCCGGCCTCGTGCATCCATCCCTGGCAATCCGCGCCGGTGTAGTCGAACCCGCCATAAGTTTCAACCATCATGTGCAGGCTCATCATCAGCCCAAAAGCATTCTTCGCGCGGTCGTCGTCAATCATGGCGTCGTACACCAGCAGCGCGCCGCCCTCCGGAAGAGCCTCGTACGCCTTTCCGATCAGCATCCGTTTTTGCTCTAGATCCCAGTCGTGCAGAATGTGTCCCATCATGATCACTTCTGCCTTCGGCAAGGCATCGGTAAAGAAGCTGCCCGCATGGAACCGCAGCCGCGACGTCAATCCGTGAGCTTCAACATACTCCTCGAAAATCGGGCCCACCTCCGGCAAATCGAACCCCACGCCGAGAAGGTGCTGGTTCTTCAAGAGCACCTGCGTCAGCAGATCGCCCTGCGCCGGCCCGGTATCGGCAACGGTCTTGTACTGCGCCCAGGGAAACTTCGCCGCGATGGCCAGATTCGCGCCGCGGCTAACGCCGGTCATCGCCTTCAGAAATTCTTTGAGCCGCGCCGGATCGGCGTAGAGGGTCTCGAACACTGGCGCGCCTCCAACTCTCAATTCGTTTTGCGGCAACCCCGTGCGCAGTCCCTCCGTCAAATGGTTCCAATGCCCGTACGATCGGTGGTTACACATCTCCAGAATTCCGCCAATATACGAGGGCTTGTGCTTGTCCAGGAACAGGTCCGTGTCCCGCGTGTTGGAGTACTTTCCTTCACGCCGCTCCAAAAATCCCAGCGCCACCAGTGCGTCCAGAAAATCGCGCGCCGACCTGGGATGCAATCCCAACCGCCCTGTCAATTCCTCCAGGCCTTCAGGACGCTTTGCCAGCTCGGTAAACACCCCCATTTCCACTGCGCTCAACAAGGTCTTTGAAGCCCAGAATCCAAAGCCAATTTGCATGATGTGTTCCGGTGTCGGCTGATCGCCCACAGTTGACCTCCTCTTTCACTTCAATTTGAATTTCAGATTTCGGGGAAACTGATGCATCCGGAATTGGGGACCCGTTCTGCTTCCGGATTCGGGGAATGTGCACAATATATCGAACGGCCCGGTCCACTGTCGTTAACAATTTTTGCGTTGGCGTGCCTTCGGAGCCTGGACGATCACTCCTTCGCGCCGCACGTAGGCCACACGGCGCAGGTGCATCGGCGCCTGTGCTTCGCGCATCCCGCCTGTGTCCAGCTTGAATACACTCCCTGGCTGCGCGATTGGATGAAACAACTGTGCCGTATCGAAAGCGGACACTACGTTGCCCCCGGCGCGAGGGGAGCAGGCATGACCCCTAATCAACGCGCCTTCAAAGAGATCAACAAGGCTTGACCGCAGCTTTGTGGGGCTTTTGCGCCCCTCTTCTGCATCGTACGTGTGATGGCATGGCCCATTAGATTGGGCTAGAATCCGTAACCAAGGTAACACCCATCTATTATCCGCAAGAGGCTGACGCATGCCGAATAAACCGCGGGTTGGCATCGCCCTGTTCATCGCGCTCGTAGCCTTTCTTGCGCCCGTTCTGGCCTCTGCTTATCTCGCTTGGTGGGAAAGTTGCGCGACGGAAAAGGCGCTCAGCCTCAATAACGCTCAAGACATCCTGCGCCGCAGTGAAGAGACCTCCAGCCAGTTCAAGGAAGCGGCGGAGAGACTGGCGCAAGCTGACCTCCCGCCCTGCTCGCCGCAGGACCTCAAGCTCATGCGGCAGGTCGATCTTGGATCCAGCTATATGAAGGCGGTCGGCCGCGTCACACACGACACCCTGCTTTGCACCTCGCAGGGAGTCACAAATCCTGTCTTCCTTGGCAAGCCGGATCTGGTGACCGAGCACGGTGTCTCGACTTACTTCAAAAGAAACCTGGCAGGCCAATCTTCGCATCCTCTCGACGTCGTTGCCGTCGGCGGATTCGCGATGATCGTTGACCCCAACCTGGCCTTCGACATTTCCACCGAAGGTCCGGACGTCGAGCTCGCCGTATTCGTTCCATCCGCACCCCATCACGATCTTGTGGCCGCACAGGGCCAGAACTTTCTCTCCGAATGGTTTGAACCAATTGATCAAGGATCAGAGTCCACAATTCTGAACAACGGATGCCTGGTCTCCAGGGTCCGCTCTGCGCACTGGGACCTCGCCGTCGTGGTTGCCACGCCGCAGGTTTACATCTACCGGCGCGTTGGCCGATTCGCCGTCTTCTTCATCCCCATAGGCGTTCTTTGCGGCGCCGTCCTTTGCCTGTCGGTCAGCGTTCTTACGCACGTACACTCCTCGTTCCCCACCATGCTCCGCCGCGCCCTCAAGGACGGAAGTTTGTACGTCCTGTATCAGCCGGTTGTGGAGTTGGAGACGCGGCGCGTTATCGGCGCCGAAGCCCTGGTCCGTTGGAGAAGCCGCTCTGCCGACATGCGCCCCGATTACTTCATTCCTCAGGCTGAACAGTGCGGCATGATCCAACTCATTACCGCGCAGGTCCTCGCCATGGTCGCGCGCGATCTGCCCCGGTTCCTCAAAATCGATCCCGAGTTCTGCGTCGCCGTGAATTTCTCCGCGGCAGACCTTTGCGACAGCCACACCGTAGATGCCATGGAACAGTTCCTTCGCGTCTCCGGGGCGCGCCCTCAGAACATCGAGATCGAAGCCACGGAGCGCGCCTTCCTCCAGAGTCCGGAGACTGCGGAGATCCTCGATACGCTGCGCGCCAGAGGATTCAGTGTGGCCATCGACGACTTCGGTACCGGCTACTCCAGCCTTTCGTGCCTCCAGTCTCTCTCCCTCGACACCCTCAAAATCGACCGATCCTTCGTCGAGACCATCAACACCGACGGCGCCACCAGCCAGGTGGTGTTGCACATCATCGAAATGGCCCACTCGCTGCACCTGGAGATGGTTGCTGAGGGCGTAGAGACCGAACCGCAGGCGCACTACCTTTTGAACCACGGAGTTCGCTATGCCCAGGGATGGCATTTTGGCCGGCCCATGGACATCGGCCATCTCTGCGAGCAGATCCACGTAACCGCCGCCTACGAAGAAGTCGTCTGCGTCTGATAGTGATCCACTACAGCCTGCTTACAGAGCAAACCCCGTGGCCAATGCTCTGTGTTTTCAAAATCTTGCGCGCCAGGAGCTTGTAGCGCCGGTCTTCAGACCGGCTGTAGCGGGGGTCTCCAGACCCCCGCTGAGCAGGCCGGCCGTTGAAAATGGCCCGCCCCACCCGCCCTCGAGACGTCCATAAGGGATGCGGAATCTTGCGCGGCAGGAACTTGTAGCGCCGGTCTCCAGACCGGCTGTAGCGGGGGTCTCAAGACCCCCGCTGGGCGAGTCGGCCGTTGAAAATGGCCCGCCCCACCTGCCCTCGAGACGTCTATGAGGGATGCGGATTAAGCCCTCACAAGGCCGCCCCTGCCCCATCCTTCGCGCGGCCTTTTGCGCGAAAGGTGGGAAACCACCAGGCCCCGTTCGCCTCGCTTCCGGGTACACTAGAACCATGGCGGAGATTCATCGCAGAAAAACCCCCACCGTAAAAATTGGCCATGTGCGCGTAGGCTGGGAGGTCCCGGTCCTCGTGCAGTCCATGACCAACACCGACACGGCCGACGTGCAATCCACCATTGAACAGGTTGCAGCCCTCGCCCTCGCCGGCTCTGAGATCGTGCGCGTCACCGTCAACAACGAGGACGCAGCCGCCGCCGTGCCGCACATCGTCGAGGGTCTCGAGAAACGCGGCCTCCGCGTCCCCATCGTCGGCGACTTCCACTACAACGGCCACATCCTGCTCAAGAAATATCCCGCCACGGCCCGCGCCCTCGCCAAGTACCGCATCAACCCCGGCAATGCCTCCATAGGCCGCAAAGACGACAACAACTTCCGCACCATGGTCGAGTGCGCCGTCGAGAATCAAAAGCCCGTACGCATCGGCGTCAACTGGGGTTCGCTCGATCAGTCTCTGCTCACGCGCATGATGGATGAGAACAGCAAAAAGGCGGAGCCAGCGCCCGCCCGCGACGTGATGATCGAAGCCATGATTGCCAGCGCCCTCCAGTCCGCCTCTTCCGCGGAGCACTACGGCCTTGGCCACGACATGATCATCCTCTCCGCCAAGGTGAGCGGCGTGCGCGATCTGCTCGATGTCTACACCAAGCTGGCCGCGCGCTGCGATTACGCTCTCCACCTCGGCCTCACCGAAGCCGGCATGGGCTCGAAAGGCCTGATCGCCTCCACCGCAGGCCTCGCGCCGCTGCTGCTCAACGGCATCGGCGACACCATTCGCGTCAGCCTCACCCCCAAGCCCAACGGCGACCGCACAGAAGAAGTGCTGGCCGCGCAGCAGATCCTGCAATCGCTCTCCATCCGCAGCTTCATGCCCCAGGTCACGAGCTGTCCCGGCTGCGGCCGCACCACAAGCACCTATTTCCAGGAGCTCGCCGAGCAAATTCAGAGCTACCTCCGCACCTCCATGCCCGAATGGCGCAAGAAGTATCCCGGCGTCGAAGAGCTCAAGCTCGCCGTCATGGGCTGCGTAGTCAACGGCCCCGGCGAGTCGAAGCACGCCAACCTCGGCATCAGCCTCCCCGGCACCTTCGAAGACCCCGTTGCGCCCGTCTACGTCGATGGCAAGCTCTCGACCACGTTACGCGGCGACACCATCGTCGCCGAATTCAAGCAGATCCTCGACAACTACGTAGAGAGCCACTACGGCCAGGCTGCGAAAAGCGGCGAACTCGTCGGCACGCACTAAAACTACTTGCATAATTTGGGCCGTGAAAGGGCACGACTTCAGTCGTGCCGTCAGGCCGCAAAATGGGCGGGGCTTTAGCCCCTGAGGAAAGCGTCTCCGGCTAATATGCTTCAAGCGTACAATCGCTTGGCATGAAGGCAAGCTCCGTTCTCTTCATCCTTTTTGCAGTGCCTCTCAAATCGCCACCCAGAAGCTTGTCATCCTGAGCGGAGTTTGCCGCGTTTTTTGCGGCTAACGGAGTCGAAGGATCTGCGGTTGCCTTTCGCGCCTTCCACTCAACACGATGAGGGTGCCCCCGGTCCCTCGCCGTTGGGGACCGGGGAAAGCACAACCCTCAGCGATTAGGCCTTGTATCAGGACGCGGCATTCGGCCGCGTCGCAAACGCCCCCAAAAATGTGGCGGGCTTTAGCCCCTGAGGAAAGCGTCTCCGGCTAATGCGCTCTAAGCGTACAATCGCTTGGCATGAGGGCAAGCTCCGTTCTCTTCATCCTCTTTGCGATCCTCCCTTCCACAACGTCTGCGCAAACGCAGCCAAAATCGCATGCAGTCCGGCCAGAGATTGAACTCAACATCTCGTCCGGAGTTGCGGAAAAACTCCTCATCCACAAGGCCGAGCTGCAGTGCCCTAAGATTGCAATGCCTCCACGCATTACGGGCACGGTCGTTGTTGCGTTCACGCTCGACAGAGGTGGCAACGTTCGCAATCCCACGGTAATCTCCGGCCCTGCCCTGCTAAGGAAGCCCGTTCTTGATGCGGTTCGCCAATACAAATACAAACCATACCTCTTGAATGGCAAGGCGGTCGAAGTGGAGACGACCGTCTCGGTCGCCGTCGACACAGCTCGCGACTGTCCTAACTGGTAGACAAACACAGCATCGTGATCAGCGCTTCCCTTTGCTCGCAAATCGCGCTACGCTGTCAACAATTCTCAACGGAGTTCTGCGATGCGGCTCAACCTCCCCCGCCTGCTGGCGGTGATTGCCGTTTGCCTGCCGGCGCTCGCCTTTGCCGCCAAACCTAAGCCCTGCGTCACCGCCAATCAGGCAACGCAAATGCTCAACAAAGACATTTGCATCTCCGCGCATATCTATGACGTAGTGCAACTTTCAGACGGCACGCGCTTCCTTGACGTCTGCTCTCCAGCGACCCCGGACGAACAATGCCGCTTCACCGTCGTCAGCTATCGCGAAGATAACGCGGAGGTCGGCGAACTGAAGAAGTATCGCGATATGGACGTGCAGATTCGCGGCATCGTGCGGCCCATGCACGGCCGGGCAGGCATGGTCCTGAGCCATGCCAGGCAGTTCTACGGAGGGCCGCCGAAATTCAGGCCGAATCCGCTGCTGGCGCGCGGCTTCAACGCAGAGCAGGAACGCCCGCCGGTCAGCGATCCCAACCTGCGCAGACAGGGCGGGCGTCGCGCCTTCATGAATACCAGGGATCAGGAGACACTACCGGGCAAATAGCAGGTTAGCAGCGCTCGCAGCGTCAGGGCCGGCGAAGAATCTTAATCGAGAGTATTCTGAAATCGACATCCGGTCCCCTGTTTGAGGTCAACGCGGGGATTTGCGGCTCGCGGACCGGGATTAGGAGGGTGCATGCCGGGCTCTCGCTGGAATCGCCGTGAAACGAACGTGGCGCAGGCCGGGTACTTTACCGTTCTTAGGTCCGCAGGGTGGTTCTCCACATTGACTCACCTGCCCGGCGGCTATCGTTATGTCGTGAAGGGTCCGGCAACGCCTGAACTTCTGGTAAAGCCTGAAGGGGCGGGAGCAGCGGCCCAGGAGAACCACGATTCGGCCCAGAGAACGGCTCCAGCCTTTGAAACGTTAGCTCCGAAAGCGAGTGGCCTCCGTCTGCTGCGGCTGGCGTTGATAGCTTTGGTGGCAGTGGGGCTCACAGCGCTGTTCTTTCTGCTCCTGCATTTGGATTCGCCGGGCGGTTGATGGGGCCAGGGTTCGCGGCATCGCGCAGCCGTCCCTGTTTTTCCGATGGGAAATTCTCTGTGAACCTTTGCTCTTAATAGGTCAATTTCACGGTTCCACTCACCAATTAAATGGTCAATTTCATGGTATATGTCTCAAAGAATCGCAACCTCCCAAGCGAACGTTTGCGGGGCAAGCGTAACCAACTAAGCGAACATTTGACGGGGTAAACGCACCATCCAAACCAACATTTGGACTGATTCTGCTGGACTTAACGAAATACCCGCCCCCCGATCGCAAGAATGCGGAAACTGCCGCCCATATCACGGCGCCTACGCCTCGTAGTAAGGCGGAGCGAAGCGCGCCCCGTACCAGAGAATCCAGCAGGCGACGAACAGCGAAACCAGCGTCGCGCCCAGACCGATGCTCAAGGTCGAGTGGTCGCTGATAGCCCCGATGATCTGCGGCGAGAACGTGTCGCCGAACGCGTGGATGCAGAAGAGATTAATGGAGATAGCCGTAGCCCGCACCGCTCCCTGCACCGAGTTCACGATGGCGGCGTTGAGCGGGCCGGTATTGAGGAAGATGAAGAACTCGGCGCAAAAGAGCGCAGGAATGGTGGTCGAGTGCGGCCCAAAGAAAACCAGAACGCCGAAGGGAATGGTGAGAACGACGCTCCAGAATGAAATCAAGTAGAGTGCGCGATGGTCGGTACGCTGCCAGCGATGCGCAATCCAGCCGCCGACGAGGGTGCCGCCAATGCCGTCAATGACGGTGATGGCGCCAACCACCAGGCTGGCATTGGCCACAGAAAGCCCGTTCGCGCGGTGCAGAAACGTCGGCACCCAGGCCGAGATTCCGCCTAGCGCAAAGGTGATCGCGGCCAGGCCAAAGGTCGAAGTCAGGAACGCTGGATTCTTGAAGATGCGCAGGCGCGGCCGCGCAAAACGGATGCTGCCGAAGGTGAAGCTGATGGCCGCCACACCAAACGCCGTAAGCAACGCGTCCATCTTAACCAGGCGCAAACGCCGCTTGACGATGCGTTCGAGCGCAGCCCAGGAGTCGATCCGCGGCGATGGCACAGCCCGGAAACGGTCCTTCCCGCCGCGTTCCGGCTCGCGGCCCCACACGCCATAGAGCGCTGCGATGATCAGGCCCGGGATGGCGCAAAGGAGAAAGGGCTGTCGCCATCCCCACAGGCTGCCCAGTTCCCCTCCCGCCAGATAGCCGAGCGCCGCGCCCACAGGAATGGCCAGATAGAAGATGGAAAGGATGCGGTTGCGGTCGCGCTCCGGGTAGAAATCGGCGAGCACGGCCGGGGCGTAGATACCGAATGTGGCCTCGCCTACGCCCACCAGCGCACGCCGCGCAAAAAGGCCCCAGTAGGTGTGAACAAAGGCGGTGCCAAGCGTGGCCAAGCTCCAGAGAATCGCGCCCGTGATGATGAGCGGCTTGCGGCGAAGCCAGTCGCCCAACCAGCCGCTGGCCGGCGCAGCAAACATATAGAAAAAAAACAAAGCCGTAGTGAGCCTGCCCATCATTTCGTCGGTGGCGTGGAACTCACTTTGGATAAGAGGCTGCGCGCCGTTAAGAATGTAGCGGTCGAGGTAATTGAGCAGGTTGAGCGCGATGAGCAGCAGGACCGTGCCCAATGCTGGGCTTTTGTGGGGACGCAGCTTTCGGAGAAAAGTTGGCACGCGGCTCCGGTCTTAATGCAAAGCGTCGCGAACAACAAGAGATATCACAAAGGCAGCGACCAAGGGAACAAGGGACTCCGGGCCGAGAAACACCTTATAGCCTTTGGCGTCTCGATTTCCGTTTACGGCCGCGGCCAGCGCGCCTCAACCGTTGTGCCAATCCCTCCCCGCGGCCGGAATTCGCCTTTCACCACGGCCCACACCGGGTCGCTGGCCTTCACGACGTCTTCAAGAACCTGGTTGACGATGTTTTCCTGAAATATGCCGAGATTGCGGTAGCTGAAGAGATATTCTTTGAGCGATTTCAGCTCCAGACAGCGCTCTTTGGGCATGTAGCGAATGGTGAGCACA
The DNA here is from genome assembly GCA_031296305.1 of Occallatibacter sp. GTDB lineage: Bacteria > Acidobacteriota > Terriglobia > Terriglobales > Acidobacteriaceae > Telmatobacter. The sequence goes on from JARLFZ010000001.1 coordinate 83,606, forward strand.
CCAAAATCGGGCAAACCGGTTTTGGGGCAGACGGAAGTGAGCTCGGGATCATCGATTTGAATTTCGTAACCGGGAAACTGGTTCTGCCAGGTCTCGATGGGAGGAAAGACGAAGTCGAGACCGGCTTTTGCGTGCTCATCGGTGTAGCGGGGAGCGGTGGTCATGAGACTATTTTAGCGGGGTTCGCGGAGTTAGCGCAGCTGGCAACGCCGCGGCGACACCCTGATTTGAGACGTCAATTGTCTGAATCGTAACCTCAACTTTTCTAGTCTTATATACTAACTTTGGTTAAAGGCATGGCTGAAGCAAGAACGCAAATGAGCCGCAGATGGCTTTGGATCGGTGCGGCAGTCGTCCTGATTGCCGTTTTTCTCACGGCGCGGTTCTTTCTACGGGACCGCCTGCCGGTGCGCGTGGCGCAAGTGGAGCACCAGCAGCTACTCAACACCGTGAGCACCAACGGTAGGGTCGAGCCGATTACGAACTACCAGTTCTACAGCCCGCTTGCCACCACTGTGAAGGGCGTCTTTGCGCAGGAAGGCGACCTGGTGCACAGCGGCAAGCTGATTGTGACGTTGGATGATGTGGCAGCGCGGGCCCAGGTGGCAAGCGCCGAGAGCGCGGTGAAAACGGCGCAGGCCGCGCTGGACGCCGCGACCCACAACGGCACGCAAGCCGAGCAGCAGGCATCCGCCGCGGAGATGGAACAGGATCGGCTGGCACGCGACCAGGCGCAACACGATTTGGACGCGCTCACCAAGCTGGCCGCCAGCGGAGCCGCGGCGCCAGGTGAAGTGAGGGCCGCGCGCGAGCGCCTTGAAACCGCGCAGGCCAGCCTGAATGCCGCGCAACAGAGTGCGCAGCATCGCTACTCCCCCGGAGAGATTGCCCGCGCCCAGGCGTCACTGAACGAGGCCGAGGCAGCATTGGCGTCGGCACAGCATATCGAAGCGCAAACCGCGTACTCCGCACCGGTGACGGGAACCATCTACACCATGGACGCCGCGCCCTCGGAATTCACCGAAACCGGAAAGCTGCTGGTTCAGATGGCCGATCTGCACCAGGAGCGAGTGCGAGCCTACTTTGACGAGCCCGATCTGGGCCGCCTGGCGGTGGGGCAGGCGGTGTCGATCCGATGGGATGCGAAGCCCAACCGCGAATGGCACGGCCACATCGTACGGCTTCCAGTAACCGTGGTGACCTATACCACGCGCAACGTGGGCGAGGTGCTGGTGGATCTGGACGGCTCGGAAGACGACCTGCTGCCCGACACCAACGTGACTGTGACTGTAACCATCTCAAGCGAGCCGAATGCACTGAGCATGCCGCGTGAGGCGCTCCACGAACAGAGCGGAAAATATTTTGTCTACAAGGTCGTCGGGGACGAATTGCAGCGCGTCTCGGTCACCATCGGACCTCCCACTGTAACCCAGGTGCCGGTTCTCTCAGGCCTTCAAGAGGGCGACGTAGTCGCCACCGGAACCAGCAACGGACAGCCCCTGCAGGAGGGCGTACCCATCAAGGAAGTCCGGTGAGGCCGATTGCCAGAGCGGTTGCGTTGCTCTTGGCGTGCCCGGCGATGGCCGCGGGCGCTATCGCTCTCGCGCAAATTCCCGCAGCTACGCTGAAGCAAGCGGACGATGCCCTGCAGGCGGGCGAAGCAGACCGGGCGCTGAGCCTGCTGACGCCGCTGCCTGCTCAAGGACAAGGCGCGGCCGAGGCGCAGAATCTGATCTGCCGCGTGCGCTTTACGTTGCAGCAGTGGGACGCGGCGGTCACAGCGTGCGAGCAGTCGGTGCGCCTGGACCCAGGCAGCTCGATCGGTCACATGTGGCTGGGACGCGCTCTTGGCGAAAAGGCCAGCCGGGCTTCGTTCCTCACGGCGTATTCGCTGGGCAAGCGTGTGCGCGCGGAATTTGAGCAAGCCGTGCAGCTCGATCCGAAAAACGCCGGCGCGCTCTCCGATTTGGGCGTGTTTTACAAAGACGCGCCGGCCATTGTGGGCGGCGGAACGGACAAAGCTGAAGCGATTGCCGCGCAACTGGACAAGGTGAATCCCGCTAAGGCATATGAGCTGCGGGGAAACATTGACGTTGCGCGCAAGGATTATGTGTCGGCCGAGCGCGACTTCAAGCAGGCCATTGCGGTCAGCCCGCACCCCGCGGAGCAATGGACGATTTTGGCGAATTTTTATCGCAATCAGAAGCGATGGAACGATTTCGATGCCGCAATCCAAAGTTGCGTGAGCGCGGCCGCGCGCGACAAGAACTCCGGCGTAGGTCTCTATGACGGAGCGGGCCTATTGATCGAAACCAAGCGCAATCCGGCACTGGCCGCAAAAATGCTGGAGGATTATCTTGCGGGCTCATCGAAAAGCGAGGAGGCTCCCGCATTCATCGCACATGCGCGGCTGGGGCAGCTGAAACAGCAACTTGGAGATGCCGCCGGAGCACAGCAGGAGTTTGCCGCGGCAACGGCGATGGCGCGCGAATATAATCCGGCACAGGATTCCAAACATTAATGCAAGCATCGGCTTTGAGAACCGCACACAAATCGCGCCCCGCATGGCTCCCGGCATTGGCAGCCGCGGTTCTTGCCACAGCTGCAGCCGCGGCGCCGGCGCAGGTGTCTCTGACGACGGTCGTGGAGCTGGCACAGAAGAATAGTGTGACGGTGCACTTGGCGCAGGCCGACGTGCAGAAGGCAACCGCACAACTGGCGCAAACCCGCGATGCCTTCATTCCATCGCTCACGTTCGGTTCGGGCCTGCCGGCATTTCCTGAGGTCGGTTTTACGGGCTCCCTGCCGACTATCTACGGCGGCACAGTTCAGTCGCTGGTCTTCAGCATGCCGCAGAATCAGTACATCCATGCGGCTAAGGCCGGCGTGCAGGCAGCGCAACTGGCATTGAAAGATGCACGCGAACAGGCGGCGCTCGATGCTTCGACCGCTTACATCGAGCTGGACACGGTGAGTCGCGAACTCGAAGCCGCGCGCGAGCAGGAACAGGCAGCGGCGCGGCTGGTTGAGATCGAGCAGCAGCGCGCCGAGGCCGGTGTAGATCCGCTGAGCCTGCTCTTGCAGGCACAACTGACGGCGGCGCAACTCAAGCTGAGCCGGCTGCATCTGGAAACCCGCGCCGCAACTCTGTCAAAACAACTAGCCACGCTCACTGGATTGCCAGTGGGTTCGATTACTCCCGACCGCGCGAGCATTCCCGACATCCCGGCGATAACCGGCGATCGGAAGCCGGCGCTAACACCCGGCGTCGAATCGGCGCAGCAACTCGCGCTCTCCAGGGAACGGCAAGTGCAAGGCGATAAAGAACACCTGTGGCTACTGCCCGAAATTGGCTTCGGACTTATTTACAACCGCAATACGACGCTGCTGAACGACGTCGAGAGTTACTTTAATCCGCTGAAGCCCTTTCCCGCGAACAACCTCAGTTCCGGTTTTTCCATTAAGGTTCCGATTTTTGATCCTGGTCTTCACGCCAAGTTGCGCGAATCGACTGCCGAGGCGCTGCGCGCTCGTGTCGAAGCGGAACAGGCTCAGCAACAGAACGATGTACAGATCGCACAGTTGAGCGCGAGCCTCCGCGAACTGGATGCGCAGGCCGAGATTGCCAGCCTGAAGCAGCAGATTGCCGGCGAGCAACTGAAGAGCGTGCAGGCGCAAATGGAGCTGGGCAACGGCGCAGGCAACGGGCCAGGCGCGCCGCCGCAACTTTCGCCCACCGCCGAGCAGCAGGCGCGCATCGACGAGCGTCAGAAGTACCAGGACGCTCTTGACGCCGGGCTAGTCCTGAGCAAGGCGCGCTTGAACCTGCTCCGGGCCCTCGGCCACATGCAGGACTGGCTCGACGAGCTGCATCAGAAACCCTGATCCGGCTTAAGCGGAATCAAGTAAGGGAACAAGGGAGCGAGGGAGCAAGCCGGCAAAAGAGCCATTCATCGCAATGCCGCGTTGATTCTGATGAAGTTACGGCCTGTATTGGCCCGCGCTATGGCTGCGAAGAATCGCGCCGGACCGACCCCGAATCCGTCTAATCAATCATCGTGAATGGTAGAATTGAGTTGATGCCCATGCCACTGAAAACAATCTTCCTCAACCCTCCATCCTTTAAGAACTTCGACGGCGGCGCCAGTTCGCGCTGGCCGGCCACACGCGAGATCGAGTCCTACTGGTACCCGGTCTGGCTTACCTATCCGGCCGGCCTGCTTGAGGGTTCGCGGGTGCTCGACGCACCGCCCCACCACGTCTCCGCCGAAGAGACGATTGAGATCTGCAAAGGCTACGACTTCCTTGTTCTCTTCACTTCTACGGTGGGATGGGAGGGCGACCAGCGGCTTGCGGAAACCATCAAGGCGGCGAATCCATCGATCCGCATCGCCTTTGTGGGACCGCCGGTGACCACCGATCCCGACCGCGCGTTGAACGAATGCTCTGTGCTCGACTTCATTTGTCGGCGCGAATTCGACTACTCGGTTGTGGAATACGCCAACGGCAAGCCGCTCAACGAAATTCTTGGCATCAGCTACAAGAAGGACGGCAAGGTGGTGCACAACCCCGACCGCCCGCAGATTGAAGATCTGGATGCCATGCCGTGGGCGACGAAGATTTACAAGCGCGACATGGATGTAACGCGCTACAACGTTCCGTTCCTCCTTCATCCCTACATCGCGCTCTATTCCACGCGCGGCTGCCCGGCACAGTGCACCTTCTGCCTGTGGCCGCAAACGCTCTCGGGCCACGCCTGGCGCAAGCGGTCGACCGATGATGTTGCCGCGGAAATGAAGTGGGCCAAGGAGAATTTCCCCGAAGTGAAGGAGTTCTTCTTTGACGACGACACGTTCAACATCCAGAAGGTGCGGACCATTGAGCTTTGCGAAAAGCTAAAGCCGCTGGGCATCACCTGGAGCTGCACGTCGCGCGTCACCACCGATTACGACACGCTGAAGGCCATGCGCGAAGCCGGTTGCCGGCTGCTGATCGTCGGCTTCGAGTCGGGTGATCCGCAGATCCTCAAGAACGTGAAGAAAGGCGCAACCGTGGAGCGGGCGCGCGACTTCGCGCGCGATTGCCATTCTCTTGGTTTGACGATTCACGCCGATTTCATTCTCGGCCTGCCCGGCGAGACCAAACAATCCATCCGCAACACCATCAATTTTGCCAAGACTCTGGACTGCGAGACCATCCAGGTGTCGGTCGCGCACGCGTATCCCGGAACCGAGTTCTATGAGTACGCCGCGAAGAACGGCTTCATCACCAATGAGAAGATGGAGGACGGCGGCGGCCACCAGATGGCGCACATCGAGTATCCCGGCCTGCCCACCGACTACGTAATGGAGATGGTGCACCGCTTCTACGACGAGTATTACTTCCGTCCCAAGGCGGCGTTCCGCGTGGTGTGGAAGGCCATCCTCAATCGCGATCTGCCGCGGCTTTACGTTGAGGCCAAGTCGTTCCTAAAGCTGCGTGCGCAACGCAACCGGCAGGTAAAGGAATCGCGCAAGCAGCAGGCGCAGCCTCCCGCAGCCGCCGGCGCCGGCGCGTAAAACCGGCAACGAATCCACCGAGAGAGGGCGGCGCATTGCGCACGCCCTCATTTCTTTCGCCGTCCAACGGATGAACCGACCGACCATGGTGCATCACTCACTGTCGCCGCGCCAATACCTGATTCTGGGCCTGGTCGCAGTCTCCGCCCCGCTGGGCGACAGTTGCCTGTCGCGCGGCATGGCCGCGATGCCGCCGATCACGCTGGCGCATCCGGCGTCACTCATCGCCGCAGTCTTCACGCCCTGGATCGCACTGGGCATTACGCTGCTAATTGGCTTCTTCGCCAGCTATCTCACGGCGCTTTCATGGGCCGATCTCACTTTTGTTCTGCCTGCAACCGCCTTCGGCTACGTGATCGTTGCGCTCCTGGCGCACTTCTGGCTGCACGAGACAATTTCTCTAGAGCGCTGGGCAGGCATTGTGCTCATCACGCTGGGCGTGGGATTCGTCGCACGAGGGCCTTCCCTCACCCAGCACCCTGCTCCTGAAGCCGAGAAATCCGCAGACTTGGAGCCTATTGAGCGGGAGGTCGAGACGCAATGACGATCACCCTGCCCACCGTGCCTCTGCCGGCAACCATCAATCCGTGGTTTGCAGCGGCGATGATTGCCGCAGTCGTGCTGACCTCGACGACCGGCGAGGTGCTGACCGCCGCGGCCATGAAGTCGATTGGCGACCTGGACGTGATTCGCGCGCACTCGGGCCTCAAAGGCGCGATCCGCGCCGTGCTCACCAGCCCTCTATTCTTCGCGGGAGTTTTCTTTCTGGCTCTGGCGTTTTTCTCGCTACTCTTCGCGTTGAATCACCTGAACCTGAGCCTCGTTGGTCCTGCTTCGGCCTCGCTTACGCTGGTCACCAACGCCGTTGCCGGCAAAATCTTCCTCAAGGAGAATGTCGATCGGCGCCGATGGGCATCCGCGGTGCTGGTGTGCGTCGGGGTGTATTTGCTGGCGCACTGAAAAGATAGCAGCCTTCAGCTCATCCAAGGAACCGCATCAGCCCTCGTGGCTTCAAGTCCGGATTCAGGATCTTCCGGCCGTCGCCGAGCGCCGCGCACACCGCTTCGGCCGCCAGATGCCCACTGCGCGCCGCGCTCTCCATCGTCGATGGCCAGCCCGTCGCGATCCAATCGCCGGCAAGGACGCAATTCGGCCAGGGCGACGCGCTCGTGGGCCGGAACGCATCGATCCCCGGCGGCACCGTGAACGTAGCGCGCACTTCCTTCACCAGCGCGGCCTTCACCAACTTCGCCTCGGCCACTGCCGGAAAGAACTCCTTGAGTTCGCGCAACGCGAGTTCGATTGCCTCTTCGCGGCTGAGCGCCGCAAATTCATGCGACGCACTGATGACGAGCTCGAGATAACTTCCCTCGCCCGCACGTCCAGGCTGCAAGCGGCTCTTGTTGTACATCCAGTGAATTGTGCGATCGAGCAAGACGGCGTGTTCGAGATCGGTAATATCACGTTCGAACCAGAGATGCACACTGCAAATCGGCCCGTGCTCCTGCCGCTCGATCTGCGCGGCCAGTTCCTTCAACCCCTCCGCCGGGGGCATCAGCGGCAGCAGTTTCCCCATCGCCTCAAATGGCAACGCCAGCACCAAATAATCTGCGGCAAGCGTTCCGGCGCGCGTCGTCACTTTCCACTGCGAGCTCTCTTCGTCGTAGTCTGCGCTCTCCACGCCGGAATTGAATACCACGTCTCCGCCGCGTGCGCGCAGGAATTGCTCCGCTCCAGCGTAGAGCTCAGTCAACGGCACGGAGCTCATGCCCATCGCGCCCGCCTGCGCCGAATTCAAAAACAATTCTCGGATCACCTTGGCTGCATAGGGCAGCGCAATCTCATCCACATCGGCATTCAGGGCGCTGGCAATCACCAGCCGCCAGAAGCGATCGATAGCGCCCTGCGTCTGCCCGTTCCGCCGCAGCCATGTGCCCAAGGTCTGGGCCGGCTCCGGCGCGACAGGCCGCATCAGCGCACGAAAGGCATGAATCAGAGCTTTCTTGTCTTCGCGCGTAAAGGCTTTGGCCGTGAGCAAACTGGGCAAACCGTGCAACGGAGCCGGCAACCAGCTTGGCCCGAGCACCGATCGCTGCCCGCCCGGCTCGATCATAGTCATGGTGCGCGTCCAATGAATCTTCTTGTCGACTCCGATGCGCCGATAAAAGCCGATCAGATTGGTGCAGCACCCGAAGAGCACGTGCTGGCAGTTGTCGATGACCTCGTCCACGCCAGGATGGCGATAGGAACTGGCCCGGCCGCCGAGATAGCCGCGCCGCTCGACGAGCTGAACGCGAAGCCCGGCTTCGGCCAGTGCACAGGCCGCGCTCATGCCGGCCACGCCTGCGCCGACCACGATTGCCGTTTTCCCCGGTCCCGTGCATAAATCACTCAAGGTCTCACCAGTTCCGATGCCTCTTCTATCATCGCTGAAGAGGTTGGGTATGCGCAGCCGAACCAGTCCGGAGTTGGTTGACGTTTCCGGTGCGCGCACTTATGATCCTCGCTGCGACCGAACGGCCTTTTGATTCCAGGAGTGCGGATGTCAAACTGCGCAAAATGCGGCCAGCCGCTCAAAGAGGACGCGGGATATTGCGGGCAATGCGGTGCCCCCGCGAACCAGGTTGCTCCCGATTATGGAGCGGGTGTCTCTCCTCCCCCAGCCCCAATCTCCTACCCCGTTGCGGCGCAGGCGCCGGGAACGTTGGGCTACGTCAGGCTCACACTCGGTGAAATTAGCTTCTTTTTCGGTCAAATCACCATCACAATCCTCGTTGACGGCAATGCGGTGCGAACCATTCAAATGAACGAAACGGTCGATTTTGTGGTCCCGGTTGGAAGGCACTTGATCGAGCTCGTGCAGGTATACCACAGTGCTGCTACTCTCAACGTCCCCATCACGCGCAAGTCAGATCTGGAGCTGAACGTCGTAACGGGAACTCTAACCGTGGTGACCGGCACCTACAGCACTTTTTTTGGAAAATTCAGTCTGGACTTGGCTTAAGGGCGAAATAGCGATGCGCATCGCCGACTGAGGGGCATTGGAAGGTGCACTGCTGACCGCAACATGCCGATGACCGGGAAGTGCTGCCCGAAGGCAAGAACCTAACGCGAGCGAATAGCGTGTGGCTGCTGCACGCAATGCATGGTGGGCAGTGAGGGACTCGAACCCCCGACTTCCTGCTTGTAAGGCAGGCGCTCTAACCAACTGAGCTAACCGCCCACTCCGCGCGCTTGGGCTGCGCCTTTAGTCATGATAGCAGCGCGTTCACCATGCGAAAGGCGCCCCGGCGCAAGTTGATAAACTCACGGAGTGCGCCGTCTCATCGTCAACACCGACGATTTTGGACTGACCTCGGGCGTGAACCGAGCCATCATCGAGTTGCACGCAGCGGGCCTGGTCACGAGCGCCTCCCTGATGGCGCGCGCCGGCGCCACAGACGAGGCCGTCGAACTTGCCTGCGCGACACCGTCGCTCGGCGTCGGCTGTCATGTGGTTCTCGTCGATGGCGAGCCAGTGCTTCCGCCGGAAAAGATTTCCAGCCTTGTCGATGCGCGGACCGGTCGTTTTCTGAATTCGCTCACAGCATTTCTGCTGCGCCTTTTCACAGGTCGCATCCCCGCAGAAGAGATCGAGGCCGAAGCCGCTGCGCAAATCGCGTATTTGCAGCAACGCGGCGTGCAGCTGACGCATATCGACACGCACAAGCACGCGCACATTTTCTCCGCTGTGCTTCGTCCCGTGCTGCGCGCCGCCCGTGCCGCCGGGATTCGCGCGGTGCGTCATCCCTTCGAGCCGGAATGGGCCGTCCGCGCCGCGATTGGCGCTCCATTGGCGCGCGTGGTACAGATTGCGGCGCTTCGCCCGCTTGCCCCGCGCTCCAGGCACGCCATTGAACAGGGGGGATTTACCACAACCGACGGGACCATCGCTGTGGCCGGCACGGGCACACTGAATGAGGCGACCCTGCGTTCCCTGCTCGAGCAGCTTCCTGCCGGCACATGGGAACTGGTGACGCATCCCGGCTACAGCGACGCGGATCTCGCGCGCGTGCGCACCCGCCTCCGGGCTTCGCGCGACGTCGAGCGCTTGGCCCTGACTGCAATCCAAGAGGTCCCCGGCATCGAGCTCATTTCCTTTGCCCAACTCGAAACTTCTGCCCCGGCCACGCCGGCGGACATGCTAACTCGTTGACTTGCTTTTTCGCTGCATCTTGCGCATACCCAGCGCGCGTCCGTAACGTAGTAATAGATCGAAGTTCAAGAAGGCAGCATGCGCATCGGGATTACCTGTTATCCCACTTACGGAGGCTCCGGCGTTGTCGCGACGGAGCTGGGCATTGAGCTTGCCGCGCTCGGCCACGAGATCCACTTCATCTCCTACTCCCAGCCCTTCCGCTTGAGCGGGCGTGACGACGGCATCTACTATCACGAGGTTCCCGTCTCCAGTTATCCGCTCTTCGAGTTTCCACCGTACGATCTGGCGCTGGCCTCGCGCATGTCCGAGGTGGCCGAGTATTACGGGCTCGATCTGCTGCACGTGCATTATGCGATTCCGCACTCGGTTTCGGCACTGCTGGCACGCCAGATGCTCGCTGCGCGTGGCCGCCATCTGCCATTCGTGACCACCCTGCACGGTACCGACATAACGCTGGTCGGACTCGATCGCAGCTATCTGCCCATCACGCGCTACGCCATTCAGGAAAGCGATGGCGTCACCAGCATCTCCAACTACCTGCGCGAGAGGACCATCGCGGACTTCGACATCACGCGGCCCATTGAGACCATCACGAATTTCGTGAATTGCGATGTGTATACACCCATCTCGGATGCGGCGCAAAAGGAAAAAGCGTGCGAACGCCACCACTTCGCGGCGCCTGATGAGCCCATCCTGATGCATCTTTCGAATTTCCGTCCCGTGAAGCGCGTGGGTGACGTGGTGAGGGTTTTTGCGCGCGTGGCGCAAGAGCGACCGGCACAGTTGGTGCTGGTGGGCGACGGCCCGGACCGCTCTTCCGCGGAATGGCTCGCACACGACCTCGGCATTCAGAGCCGCGTGCATTTCCTGGGCAAGCAGGAGCGCGTGAGCGAACTGCTGGCGCTGGCCGATCTGTTTCTGATGCCGAGCGAGCTTGAGTCGTTTGGTCTGGCCGCCCTCGAAGCCATGGCTTGCAAGGTTCCCACCATTGCCACGCGCGTCGGCGGCGTTCCGGAACTCATTGACGACGGCGTGACCGGCCTGCTATACCCCGTCGGCGACGTGGATGGTATGGCAGCGGGCGCCCTCAACCTGCTGAACGATCCGCCGCGACTGAAGGCCATGCGCGAAGCCGCCCGCCAGTCCGCGCAAAAACGTTTCTGCTCCAGTCTTGTGGTTCCACGCTACGTGCGCTTTTACGAGCAAGTGCTGGCCCAGACAGCGAAATAGAGCGATCGCTACAATATTTCCGGCGTCCGTTCGTCTCCACAAGTGATGGACATGCCGATGAGCCCCGCACTGATGACTGAGCAGGATCGACAAATCTCCGAGATGGTTGCGGAACAAGGCTCACGGCTGCGCAATTTTATCCGCAAACGCGTGCCCAACGAGGCTGACGCCGAGGATCTGCTGCAGGAAGTCTTTTCTGAAGTTGTTGAGGCATTCCGGCTGCACGACCCCATCGCCGAGTGGAGCGCCTGGATGTTTCAGGTGGCGCGCAACCGCATCGTCGACTTTTTCCGCAGAAAGCAGCGCTGGACGTACGCCGGCAATCCTTCACCGGAGCCGGACGAAGCGGAGATTTCGCTTCTCGATAGTTTGCCCTCCCCGGACGCCGGACCTGCTGAAGCGTACGCGCAAACAGTCCTGCTCGATGCACTGGAAGAAGCCCTCGATGAGCTTCCCGTCGAACAGCGCGAGGTTTTTATCGCGCACGAGGTCGACGGTGAGAGCTTCAAACAGATCGCCGCGCGCACTGGAGTCAGCGTCAACACGTTGCTCTCGCGCAAACATTATGCTGTAGCGCGCTTGCGCAGCCGATTGAGCGGCCTCTACAACGAATTTCTGATCACAGGAGAAGAATCCAAATGAATAGCCAACGTCCACGCCGTTTTCGCAAGCTTCTTTTCATCGTGCCCACAGCCATTGCCGCAGCAGCACTGCTGGGCTGGGTGGTTATGAGTCTGTGGAACGGCCTCATGCCTCCGCTCTTTGGCCTGAAACTCGTCACATACTGGCAAGCCATCGGGCTCATGATCCTCTTCCGGCTGCTCTTCGGCAGCTTCGGCGGGCCCCGTGGCCGCGGGCACGGGCGTTGCCGCGGGGTCATGAGGGAGCGTTGGGAAGAGATGACTCCCGAGCAACGCCAGCAATTCCGCCAGCGCATGCAGGCTTATTGCCAGGCTCCCTCTTCCGATTCGACCCCTGCCGCATGACCGCGCGGGCTCGACGGGAGTCGAGCCCGCCTTCGGTTTCTTCAAGTTCCTGAGGCGACGCATCGAACTGCGACTCGCAGGGCTTCCCTACAAAGTGCGCTTGAACAACGGCGTGGCCACCAGCAGTGTGGTGATGCCGAAGACCACGAGAAACAGAAGGTCATGCCCGATGGCCACCCAGCCGCCGTCTTTGAGCAGAACCTCCTTGAAACCGTGGATCACATAGGTAAAGGGATCGACCACGCCGATGACCTGCATCCACTTGGGAAATGACGCTATGGGATACATGGCGCCCGAGGGATATAACAGCAGGACATTGAGCACGCCGAACATGGCGCGGGGCACGAGCGGGTCGTCGACACGCACCATGAGCAGAAACATCATGCCATTGAATGCAATAGAACCGGCAATGATCAGGCTCAACGTCTGCAGCATGATCACGGGATGAAAGACAATGCCCAGCCCGGCGATGAGCGACCCAATGACCACGATGGATATTCCGCTCAGCGTCGCCTTAATGGCGCCGGCGATATTCAGTCCGAATACCAGCTCCAGTTTCGTAATCGGCGTCACTAGGTAGCCTTCGTGCACGCCGCGCGCCTTGTCATCGATGTAGAGCATGCCGCCGCCGATCATCACCGAGATATACATCGCCAGCGCCACCGTCATCGGCAAAAGATACTTCAGATAATTCACGTACGGGTAAAGCTCGACAATTTCGAGTGCGATGGTCTTTGCAAGCCGGTCTTCAACCTGCGGCGCGTTCATGGCGTCCACAAGCAACCCCATCTCGCCTTCGAGGGTCGATGAAGTGAACAGATCAGAGTTATCGACGACGAGACCGAGTTTGGGCGCGTCCTGTGAGTAAACGCGGCGCGAATACTGCGCCGGAATAATTACGGCTGCATCGATTTTGCCGGTGCGCACATCTTCGCGCGCCTGCACTTCACTGGTGTACTCGATGGTAGAGAAGGTTTTGATGTTCGCGGCCACGGCGTCGAAGGCCTCGCGCACCTTTACCGCCTGCGGTCCGTGGTCGTAATCCACCACCGCCACGTGGGTGCCCACGATCTTGCCCCCGAACGCGTTCCCGATGATTACGAGCTGCAGAATCGGCATCATGAGCGACATGATCATGAGCGTGGGCGAGCGGAAGAACTTGCGCATTTCGCGCTCGATAATGGCGAACATGCGATTCATGGGCGCGCTCCAGGCCGCGGCGGCATGGTGAAAACAGGCTTCACCTGCTCGTCGCGCAGTTGCCGCCCGGTGTAGTGGATAAACACGTCGTCGAGTGTAGTGTTTTGCACGCTCAGCGAGGTGAGCGTCTCACCCAGGCTTGCCGCCAGCTCCACAATCTGCATGGTGGTCTTCGATCCCGACTTGGTGATGACGCGATAAAACCCCGCGCCCTCGGGTTGCACGCTGGTCACGCCTTCCATCGCCTCCAAGCGCGCCGGCCACGCTTCGTCGTCGCGGTCGAAATGCACTTCCACCACGTTCGCGCCGGCCACACTGTTCTTCAGCTCCACGGGTGTGCCCAGCGCCACCAGCTTGCCATGATCCACAATGGCGATGCGGTCGCACAGCTTGTCGGCCTCATCCATGTAGTGCGTGGTGAGGAGCATGGTGAGGTTGCGCGTGGTCTTGAGCTTGTTCAGCATCTCCCATACCGCGATGCGCGAAACGGGGTCGAGGCCGGTGGTCGGCTCGTCCAGAAAAAAGATGCGCGGATTGTGCACCAGGCCACGCGCGATCTCAAGCCTGCGCCGCATGCCGCCTGAAAGCGTTTTGGTCTGCGCATCGCGCCACTCGGTCAGATCGACGGCTTCGAGCACCGCATCGATGTTTTTTTTGCGCTGCTCGCGCGGCACGCCGTAGAGCTTGGCGTAAATCGACAGGTTTTCCTCCAGGGTCAGGTCCTGGTCGCTGGTGAGCGCTTGAGGAATCACGCCGATTGCCTGCCGCACGTCGTCCGGGTCTTTACTCACGTCGTGTCCGGCCACAATGGCTTTGCCCGCGGTGACCGGGATGAGCGTGGTCATCATGCGGATGAGCGTGCTCTTGCCTGCGCCGTTCGGTCCCAGCAGACCGAAGATCTCGCCCTCGGAGACGCTGAAATTCACGTCCTTGACGGCTTCAAAGTCGCCGTAGCGTTTCCAAATTTGCTCCACCGCAATGGCCACAGGACGCGGTGCGCCGTTGCCATTTGCGGGCAAGCCGTTGTCGGGCGCGCTCACTGCTTCACCAACTTTGCCTTGGGGATGTAGACCTCGGCCGTCATTCCGGGCACAAACTTCTCCCCGGGATTGGGGATGAGCAGCTTCAACTGAATCGTCTTGATGTCGCGCTTCATGCTGTTCACGTCGCGCTGCGTGGCAAAATCGCCCTCGGCCGACTTGGCGATCACGTAGCCCCATACGGTGACGCCGCTGGGCATCACCACGCGCAAGCTGTCGTGCAGTTGCACGGCATCGGACTGCGTCTCGGGCAACGGCGCGTAAACCCAGGTCTGCGTCAGGTCCATGATGGTGACAATGGGCGCTCCCGCGGCCACCACTTCACCCTGCCGCGCAGCCCACACGTCCACTTTGCCGTTGATGGGCGACATGATCTGTGAATATCCTTCTTCCACTTGCGCCTGTTCCGCCAGTGCGCGGGCGTTGGCCGCGTCGGCGCGGGTCTGATCTACCGTGCGCGCCGAGACCTCGGTTAACATTTCGTGAGCACGCGCCTGGCGAAGATTGGCCTGCGCGGCAGCAAGATTGTCGCGCGCCGCATCCACCGCGGCCTTGGCTGCGCGAAGGGCCGTCTCCATTTCGTCGCGCGTCTGTGTGCTATCGATTCCCTGCTCGGCCAGAGCGACTGCGCGGCTGGTATCGGCCTGCTGATGCTCATACTGCGCCTGGGCCTGCGCCAGAGCGGCCTGCGCCGCCTGCACCTGCGCCTCTGCGCTCACTACTGCGCTCGATGTCTCGCCGCGGTTCTGCTGTTCCGTATCTTCGGTGCTGTTCACCTTATAGCGCTGGCTCGCCTCTGTGGCCTCGGCAGCCTTCAGCTGAGCCTGCAGATCTTCGCTTTCGATCACCGCAATCAGCTCGCCTTGCGTCACGTCCTGTCCCTCTTCCACGGTCAGCGTCTGAATGCGTCCCGGAATTTTGGAGCTGACGATGACTTCGTTCGCATCCACAGTCCCGATCAGTTGCAAATCTGTGGAACGCCGCGTAGTGGTGAGATACCAGATCAGCGATCCCACCAACAGCACTCCAAGAAGAATAAAAACTCGATTTCGCGCGTTCACTCGCTCGTCACCTCAAATGATCGATTTCTGCTTGAATTCAGAAGTCTCCGGCATCGGCATATCGGCCAGCACCTTTGCTGCCAGCTCCGCTCCACGCTTCCGATCCTGGAAGAGAGCCTGGCCAAGAAACTCCACCGTCGACGCCCTCCGCGCCCGCAGCACCTCGGTGTCGAATGGCTCAAAAGGCATGATCAGCCGCCACACCGGCGCACTGAGAAAATAGAAGACATTGCCGCCCAAGGCCGAAAGCACAATCTGCAGCCATTCAATTTCGATCAACTCGCCCGACGCGATACCTTCACGCACCATCGACTGGAACATGGCATGCAGCGGCGCGAAGATCCGTTTGGCCAGAATGGGCAACTCGCCTTCTTCGCCCTTATGTAGCCGGATCATCTCCTGCTGCATCAGGCTCTGGAACTCGCGCTGCGTCAGAATCCTGTCAAAATGCTCCAATGCCGCGCGCAGCAGCCGCTCTCCGGGGCTGGCTTCACGAAGAAATACAGCCATCGAACGGTCGCGCACTCGCGCCGAGACCATTTCAAGTGCGGCGGCGTAGAGCTTTTCCTTGCTCTCGAAGTAGTAGTAGAGCAGTGCCTTGTTGACGCCGGCGGCGGCGGCGATCGACTCGGTGCGCGCCCCGGCCAAGCCATTCGCGGAAAACTCGGTCAGTGCGGCGTCAAGAATGCGGCTTCGCGTCTCGGCCGAACGGTCGGCTTGGGTTTCGGTATTGGGGTGCTGAGTCATAATTAACTAACTGGTTAGTAAATTACCCCATATGACTCAGAGAAAACAAGCCCCTAAATGAAATTTGCTCAGGTTCCTCTGCAACTTAAAGATTCAATGTGCCTTATGAGCACCTACCTCTACCCCGCTCTAGCCATTAGCCGCCGCATCGGCTCATTGTCTGCGTACACTCGCCACTCCGACACCTTACCGTCTTCGACAAATGCCCGTAGCGCCGCCGGTGTCTTCCACTGGTTTTCCGCCGTGATCTTCCCACTGCCTGCGTAGGTTCCTTGCGCCGTACCGAGCAGCACCACGATCGGACCGTCGCAAAAGGTCTCCTCTACTGCAATCGAGTAATCCGGGACCATATTGAAATAGCCCTTCCATCCCGCACGCAACGCTTCGCGGCCCTGCATCACACCGCCAAGCGCATCAACAAAACGGTGTTCCTCCGACATCAATTCTGCCAGTGCGTCCACGTCCTGCCGGTTGATGGCGCGCACGAATGCACCCACAACTGCCTCAACAGATTCACTCATACAGCCTCGCCTCCTCCTCCCCGCCGCTCTTAGTCAAACACCACCGTCTTGTTCCCGTAGCACAGGATGCGCCGGTCGAGGTGCCAGCGTACGGCACGGGAAAGCACCATGCGTTCCAGGTCCCTGCCCCGCGCCACCAGATCCTCCACCTGGTCGCGGTGCGAAATGCGCGCCACGTCCTGCTCGATAATCGGACCGTCATCGAGAACCTCGGTGACGTAATGGCTCGTTGCCCCGATAAGCTTGACGCCACGGGCATGAGCCGCGTGGTACGGCCGCGCGCCGGTAAAGGCGGGCAAAAACGAGTGATGCACGTTGATGATCCCGGCCGGAAAACGCGCCACAAATCCCGGCGAGAGAATTTGCATATACCTAGCCAGGATAATGAGCTCAATCTTGTCCCGCTCCAGCATTTCGAGTTGCCGTACTTCAGCGGCGGCGCGGGTTTCTGTCGTTACCGCCACATACTCGAAGGGCACATTGTAAAAAGCCGCCAGATTTGCCACATCGCGGTGGTTCGAAATAACAAGCGGAATCTCACAGACCAGCTCACCCGTGCGCCAGCGGTGCAGGAGATCGGCCATACAGTGCAGATACTGCGAGCAGAAGAGCGCCACCCGCGGCTTGCGCGCGCTCGAGGTGAGCTTCCACGTCATGTTGAGTTCAGAGGCGAGCACGGCATAGGCAGCGCGAAAGCCCTCGAGGTCGAAGCCATCCAGCTCGAACTCCACGCGCATGAAGAACAGACCGAGGCCGCGGTCGATGTGCTGGTCGGCGTGCAAAATGTTGGCGCCACGCTCGAAGAGCAGTCCCGACACGCGCGCCACCAGGCCCTTGCGATCGGGGCAATCGATCAACAGAACCGCTGAATCTTTCATGGTTCTTTCAGATTACGCCATGGGCCAAACAGAATACGAAACGGTGCCCCCGGTCCCTCGCATTCGGGGACCGGGGCAGAACGCTAATCGTAATAATCAAGTCCCAGGTGCGTGACCAGGTCCGCGCCCATGATGTGACGCAGCGTGTTCTTGAGCTTCATCGACTGGATGAACAGATCGTGCTCGGGATAAAGCCCCGGCGCGCTCTGCGGCGACTTCAAATAAAAGCTGAGCCACTCCTGAATCCCGATCGACCGCAGCTCCGGCGCACGCTTAGCGAGATCGAGAAAGAGCACGAGATCGAGCGCAATCGGCGCAGCCAGAATCGAGTCGCGGCACAGAAAGTTGACCTTCAACTGCATGGGATAACCCAGCCAGCCGAAGATATCGATGTTATCCCACGCCTCTTTCTCGTCGCCGCGCGGCGGATAGTAGTTGATGCGAATCTTGTGGTAGATGTCCTTGTAGAGATCGGGATAAATCTCCGGCTGAAAAATATACTCGAGTGATCCGAGCTTCGACTCTTCCTTGGTCTTGAACGATTGCGGCTCATCAAGCACTTCGCCGTCACGGTTACCGAGAATGTTGGTGGAGAACCACCCGCTGACGCCAATCATGCGCGCCTTGAAAGCCGGCGCCAGCACCGTCTTCATGAACGTCTGACCGGTTTTGAAGTCCTTGCCGCAGATGGGCGCCGCGTTCTGCTTCGACAGCTCGATCATGACCGGCAGGTCTACGGTGAGATTCGGCGCGCCATTGGCGAAGGGCACACCTTCCTTGAGCGCCGCGTACGCATAAATCTGCGAGGGCGCGATGGCGCGATCGTTCTTCTCCAACCCCTTTTCGAACGCTTCGATGGTGCGATGCACAGGCTTCGGCTCGAGGAAAATCTCCGTCGAGGCGGCCCAGATCATGACCACGCGGTCGACCTTCTTTTTGAAAGCCCGAATGTCGGCGCGCAACTGCTCCGCGAGATCGCGCTTGTTCTTGCCCTTCTTTACGTGCTTGCCTTCGAGCCGTTTGACGTAATACTGATCGAAGACCGCGGGCATGGGCTTGATCTTTTGTAGATACGGCTTGAGCTTTTTCAACATTTCAGGCTTGAGTACGGCTGCATGCGCGGCCGCCTCGTACACGTTGTCTTCAAAAATGTCCCAACCAGTGAAGACGATGTCTTTCAGGTCGGCCAGGGGAACGAAGTCCTTAATGAACGGCGACTTGTTATCCGTGCGCTTGCCCAACCGGATGGTGCCCATCTGCGTGAGCGAGCCGACTGGCTTCGCGAGTCCGCGGCGAATGGCTTCTACGCCGGCGATCATCGTGGTGGCAACGGCGCCCAGGCCCACCACCATCACTCCCAATTTACCCTTCGCGGGCTCAACTTTTGTTGCGGCGGTCTTCTTACTCACGAGCACTTTGCCCACCACAACTTGAGACTTCTTGCCGCCTTTCCGCTTCGTTGCCATTGCTTCTCCTGTTCTTCTGTTTTGAAAATGATTTCGAATTCTCGTACCACGGGAAACTTCGCTTGCCCTTTCCCTACTGGCTACTCTCTACTCCCTGTTTTTTCCACCGCTTGACGTGCACCCAAAGGAACCACAAAACAAATGCGACGACTGCCAACTCCACGGCCAAATGAAAACGATGAAATGCTTCCTGCAAGCGCGGATCGGTATTCCAGCTTTGGCCCAGCTTCATGCCCACCCAGGCCAGGCAGAAATACCAGATCAGGGAACCTATGGTGGTGTAAATGTGAAAACGCAAGCGCGGCATTTTGCCGATTCCCGCGGGAAATGCGACGTAGGTTTGCACCATCGGCAACATGCGCCCCGCGAGAATCGCTATCGATCCATAATTCACAAAGAACTTTGTCATCAGATCGAGATCGTGGCTGTTCATCAACACCCATTTGCCGTAGCGCGCCACCAGTGGCCGCCCGCCTTTGGCGCCGATCCAATATGCGATTGCCGAACCGATATTGCAACCCACCGCTCCAGCAATAGCCACGAAAACAAGATTGAAGCGCCCCTGGTACGCGAGGTATCCAGAGAACGGCATGATGGCTTCAGAGGGAATGGGAATGCCGCACGAGTTCAGCGTGATGAGCCCGGCGATGCCTGCGTATCCGCCGGCGTTGATGACATGAATGACAAATTGAAATACGAGTGCGACGATCTTTTCGCTCATGAGCGTACCCAGTATATAAGCCACTCGAGCGCTCGAGCGGTGCACGTGCCGCGGTGTACCGAGAAAAGAATCATGCACACGTCTGCATTTCTCATTTGTTAGGATGAGATGTACTCGCTGCGCATTTTGAGGAGGTTTCGTTGCCCGATTTCCCGCCCGTACCGCTTACTTTGGAAGGCTCAAGTGTGCTCCACCAGTTCTTCCGTTTCGACTGGAAGTCGTGGCGCGGCTGCGCGCCGAGCGAACGCAAGAAGATTGCTGCCGATGCAATGGACGTGCTGCGCGCGCTCGAACGTGCGGCGCCCGATGCACCAGCGCGCACGGCGCTCTACTCCGAACTTGGCCACAAGGGCGACCTGATCCTCGTGCACTTCCGCGAATCGTTTGAAGCGTTGAACCAGGTCGAGCTGGACCTGGCGCAGACCGCGCTCTACGACTTCCTCACGCCGACGCATTCTTACGTGTCGGTGGTTGAGCTGGGCCTTTACGAGTCGAGCCGCAAAACTTATGAGGCCGCATCGGCAAAGGGATTTGAGGCGCACACACCGGAGTGGAACGCCGAGATCGCAAACTCGCTCGCGCGCGGCGCCGACGCCATGAAGCCGCGGCTGTTCCCTTCCGTACCCGACGCGAAGTACCTATGCTTTTATCCCATGGACCGCAAGCGCGGCGAGCAGGTGAACTGGTACACCGTGTCGTTTGCCGAGCGCCAGCGCATGATGCACGAGCACGGCATGATCGGTCGCAGATATGCAGAACAAGTGAAGCAGATCATCTCCGGATCGATTGGGATGGACGATTGGGAGTGGGGCGTCGACCTCTTCGCCGACGATCCGGTGGTCTTCAAGAAACTGATCTACGAAATGCGCTTCGACGAAGTGAGTGCGGTGTATGCGCTGTTCGGGCAGTTCTACCTTGGAGTGCGGCTGCCGGTGGAGAAGCTGGGTGCGTGGCTGGAAGGGAAACTCTAGGAAGGAGGTCGATAAAGAGGCGTTACACTCCTACTCATGCCGCTCCGTAGCTCCACACCCGCTAGGCACAAGAAGACACCCACACGGGTCACTCGCGGTGCGCTCGCCCCGGACCGCGTTGCCGCCATTCTCAAGGGTCTCGACGAAGCGTATCCCGAAGCCGAGTGCGCCCTAATGCATCGAACGCCCTGGGAACTGCTTGTCGCGACCATTCTTTCTGCGCAGTGCACTGACGTGCGCGTAAATATGGTGACGCCGGAACTGTTTCGGCGCTTCCCTACTCCCGAGGCGATGGCGAGAGCGACCCTGCCTGAACTTGAAGAGTTGATTAGGACTACCGGCTTCTTCCGCAACAAAGCCAAGTCGATTCAGGGCGCAGCGCGCAAGATCATCGCAGACTTCGGCGGCCATGTTCCACAGACGCTCGCCGAACTCATCACGATTCCAGGCGCAGCGCGCAAGACGGCGAATGTCGTGCTTGGTGTCTGCTTCGGGAAAGCCGAGGGCATTGTCGTCGATACGCACGTCTTCCGTATCGCACGTCGCCTGGAATTGGCCAGAGCTGACACGGCCGAGAAGGTGGAGCAGGAATTGATGCAGGTAATTCCGCGCGACCGCTGGATCAGCTTTTCACATCAGATCATTCATCACGGCCGGCAAGTTTGCATCGCGCGCAATCCAAAATGCAACGTGTGCAACATCGAGCCGCTCTGCCGGTCGAAGGATAAGACCTGGGAGTCGTGACAAAGTGACTCAGGTTTTGCTTCGGTAGGATTCGGCGGCGATGTGGATTCCCTCCGGGTACGGCGTTCCTGCGAAGCCAAATTCGCGAACGAACTTTGATGAGTCGAACAGATACGGTCGGTCGTTCTGATAGAGCATCTCATAGGACTCGCGCACCTCGGAATTGAACAAGCCCACGATGCGAATCGTCGGTCTGCCGAGGATGCGCACCTTCGACGGCACGCCGAATTCCCTGGCCGCCATGGCGATGAACTCCCGTCCGGTCGGTGGGTCGGGCGCAGTCGGCAGATGCCACGCCTGATTCCACGCAGAATCGCTCCGCGCCAAAACGTCCAGGCCAAGCGCGGCGTCGGGCGTAAAGGTGAGGGAGTGCGGCACATCCGCATTCGCGAGCCACGAAGGCGTAGCGCCCTTGGCCAACGCCTCAAAGACGAGCATGTTCGGTACGCCGTTGCGCGTCTTCGGGCCATAAAAGTCCGCCGAGCGCGCAATCATTGCCTTCAGGTTACCTGCCTTCGCTTCGGCCATGAGCATGGTAGCGATGCGGGCGCGCACTTCGCCCTTCTTCGAGCAGGGATTGTATGGAGTCTGCTCCGTCATCGGCCCATCGACCTTGCCGTACATGTACACATTGTCGAAGAAGATCAGCTTGGCTTGCGCGCGCTTGCACGCCTCGACCACGTTCTCGATGATGAGTGGCCAGAGCTGCCGCCAGACGCCGATGTCGTATTTGAGGCCGGCAAGCAGAAAGACCACGCTCGATCCTGCCACCGCCCGAAGAGTCTCTTCACGATTAGAGAGGTCCGCCACATGAACTTCTGCGCCGGGCAGCGGTTTGGGGTTGCGGCTTACTAGCCGGACAGGTGCGTTGCGCGCCGTGAGAATCTTCGCCAGCTCATTACCGATAGGCCCGCCAGCTCCGAGAATCGTGTCCATGGAATCATTGTCGCGCGCTTCAATTGTCTCGCCAATGAATTTTATGCATCGATAGCCCAGAGGCTTTGCACAGCCACGCTTAGCCCGGAGATATCTGACGGATTTGCCTCGGCCGCGGGTTCCCAGCCTAGTTCGCGGAGAGTTTGGCTCGTGATGGGACCAATGGAGACGGCGCGAACTCCGGCAAATGGAAATGCGATCCCGGCGGCTCGGGCAGCATCGGCAAGATGCGTGACGCTGGAGGAACTGGTGAAGGTTGCCGCATCGATTCCCTTCTCTAATGCCGCGCGCAACAGTTCCGGCGCGGCTGCCGGCAGGATGTTTCTGTAGGCATCGACCACATCGACCATCGCTCCCGTGGCGCGAAGCGCGTCGGGAATCACGTTGCGGGCATTTTTGGCGCGGACGAGCAGAATTTTTTTACCGGCGGATTGATCGACCAGGCTCTCAACCAAGGCTTCCGCGATGTACATCTCCGGCACCAGAGCCACGGACAGCCCGGCTTGGCGCGCGGCGGAGGCCGTGGCTTCGCCGACTGCAGCCACCTTTAACCCCGAAATCTTGTCCAAAGGTCTGCTCAATGCAATTGCACGCTCCACAAGCGAACGCACTGTGTTGGCGCTGGTGAGGATGAGCCAATCATATGAATCGAGTGAGCGCAACGCACGGTCAAGCGGCGCGAGATCGGCTGGAGGCGCAATCTCCAACACGGGAACTTCCACCGGCTCGGCACCGAGCGCACGAAGAGCATCGCTGAGTTTGCCTGCCTGGCGTACAGCACGCGTGACCAGCACCCGGCGGCCCGCGAGCGGCAGCGCCAACATCATGCGGCTCCCCCGGAGACTTCGCTCGCTGCCGCAAGCAGTGGACCCGCGCCGGCTTCCATCAGCATCGCGGCAACCTCGCGGCCGAGCGCTCCGGGATCACCGTTGTCGCGCACGCTTCGATGGTAAACGCGCACGGTGGTGCCGCTTTCCGGACTGGCAACGACGCCGAAAACCTCATCGTGCGCTCGGATTTCGCCTTTACTTTCCCACGCCTCAAATGGCACCTGACGGCAGTGAATCCCGATAGGCACCTGGCAACCACCGCCCAGCGCAGCCAACGCTGCCCGCTCCACCGCGACGGCGAAGCGCGTATCGGCGTGATCGAGAAAACTCACCGCATCGATAGTCGCAGCATCGTCGTTACGCGTCTCAATTCCGAGCGCGCCCTGACCGGCGGCAGGACAGAACTCTTCAGGCGAGAGCCGCTCGCGCACCCAATCGGTACGACCCAGGCGGTCGAGCCCTGCCGCGGCCAGCAGAATCGCTTCCACCTGCCCCTCGGCCAGCTTGCGCAGTCGTGTATCAACATTGCCGCGAAACTCCACCAAATCGAGGTCAGGGCGCAGCGCCTTCAACTGCGCGCGGCGTCGCTGGCTGCTGGTGCCCACGCGCGCGCCCAGCGGCAGTGCCGCGAGATTGGCATGGTTGATGGAAACGAATACGTCGCGCGGATCGACGCGCACCGGCGTGGCCGCGAGCGTAAATGGTTCCGGCAATTCGGTCGGCAGATCTTTAAGCGAATGCACGGCGAGATCGACGCGACCGTCGGCCAACGCCTCCTCAATTTCCTTGGTGAACATTCCCTTGGAACCGACCTGCGCGAACGCGACTTCCTGCAAACGGTCGCCAGTGGTTTTGATGATTTCGATTTCGACGTCGTGGCCCTCGACACGCAGCAATCCGGCAATGTGATTTGCCTGCCAAAGCGCGAGTTGCGATCCACGGCTCCCGATGCGCAGCTTCATCGGCGTGCCCTCAAGCGACCTTCAAAGACTTTCATGTTGATAACACGCTTGCTCTCGGAGTCCTCGGTATTCGGGGTTTCCGGTTCCGGCTTCCCCGCCGGTTCACTCGCAGCTTGAGCCTCAACCGGGGCAGCCGCCGACACCGACCACTCGTCGCAGAGCGCCTCGAGGCGGGACTCGTCGCCATCGCGCGCCGCTTGCTTGATCGCCTGCATGGGCGGATGCAAAAACTTGTTCACCAATCCCCGCGTCAGCGCTTCGACGGCGGCCAACTGCTCGGCTGAAAGCGTGCCCAGCCGGTTGTGAATCCGCTCCATCTCGGCCACGCGAATTTCCTCGGCCTTTCTTTGAAGCGCAACAATCGCCGGCGCAACATTGACGGTCCGTTGCCGCAAGTGGAAGCGCTCCACCTCCGCGGCGATCAGCGTCTCCGCGTCGACCGCCTGGCGGCTGCGCTCTTCCATGTGCGACGCAGCCACTTGCTGCAGGTCGTCGATATCGTAGACGAAGATGCCGTCGAGCTCGTTCATCTCCGGGTCGACGTCGCGCGGCACAGCGATGTCGATGAAGAACATGGGCCGGTTGCGTCGCTTCTGCAGGAAGGCCTGCCCGTGCTCGCGCCGGAAGATTGGATGCGGCGCGCCCGTGGAACTGATGACAATGTCGGCGCGGCTGGCGGCTTCGTAGAGCTGTGCGAAGTCGATGACCTGGGGCACCACCACGCCGGAAAACTCGTCGGCCATGCGCCGCGCGCGCTCGGCGGTGCGATTGCTGACCAGGATGGCGCCCGCACCCTGCTGCACAAGATGCCGCGCGGCGATTTCGCTCATTTTTCCCGCGCCCACCAGAAAAACCGTGCGTCCTTCAAGCGAACCGAAGATCTTGCGCGCCAGATCGACGGCAACGGAGGCGATAGAAACCGAATTCGATCCGATTCCTGTCTCGCTGCGCGCCCTTTTCGCCGCCGCAAACGCGCTTTGCAGCAGATGTTCCAATTGGCCCGAGACGGTTCCTGCGGCCCGCGCCACGGCGAAAGCTTCTTTCACCTGGCCCAGAATCTGCGGCTCACCCACCACCATCGAGTCGAGGCTAGCGGCCATGCGAAACAGGTGACTCACAGCTTCTTTGTCGTGGTACTCGTAGAGATGCGGCGCAAGCACTTGGGCGTCGATGCCGAAGTAGCTCGACAGGAAACCAGCGACCGGCACATCGGGGCCCTCGATGGCGGTTACGAGCTCCACGCGGTTGCAAGTGGAGACGATCATGCACTCTGCGACTCCCGGCGTCGCAGCCAACGCGCGGGTGGTCTCGGCCAGGTCGTCGCGGCCGATGGCGATCTTCTCCCGCAGCGCGATGGGCGCCGTCTTGTGGTTCACGCCAATGAGTGCGAGTGTCATTGGGGACCGAACCTGTGCACCTGGCTGAAGAAGTTGACTGCCCAAACCACCATCATCACGACCAGCGCGCCGCCGGAAACATAGGCTGCCCTGCGGCCGCGCATTCCTACGCGGATGCGAAGCAGAAGGAGCGTCGCGTAAACAATCCACATGACAAAGGAAGCAACGATATTGGGATCGAGATAATAGGCAGCGCCCAGCGAGGTTTCCTGCACCAGGACAGCTCCAAGTAGCAGACCCACGGTCATGCACGGAAAGCCGAATTCAAGGGTGGCCGAAGCGAGGCGCTCGAGCGTGTCGAGCGCCGGCAGCCAGTCGAGTGGAGACAATCCCCCTTTGCCGGGTTTCGGCTTGGACTTGATGCGCCGCTCCTGCACCAGGTAGAGCATCGACGACAGCAAACTGAAGCAAAGAGCCGCATAGGCCAGCAATAAGGCGATAATGTGCGCTACCAGCCAGCTCATCCAAACTCGCTGCGAGGGAAAACGGTAGCGATCCGCCCCCAGCGAGGGGATGAATACGAGGAAGAACGTCGCCGGCAAGGCAAAGATTCCCAGGGAGATGGCATCGTAGAGCCACCAGGCAAGAAAGAACAAGCCGGCCACGGCAAAGCCCAGCAGCGACTCAATCTCGCGCACGCCTACCGGCATCAGGCGATGCGCCTGCACCAACATTTCGACCACGGAGACAAAATGAAAGAAAAAGGCCATTCCGCCCATGTGGACGCAGGTCTTGCGCCAGGGCAAGGATTTTGAGAGCACAGCGGGGAAGATGGCGACACATCCGCCGGCATACAAAATAGCCGCAACTCGTAGCCAAAGCAGATACATGGCAGCTCTTACCTTAAAGGCGTTACCGATAAGTATACTGTGATGCAAATCACCTTGCGGGCCCGGAGCGCGGAGGGGCTGACGCTATGCCCTCAAGAACAAGGGGGGTTGATTCGTGCTGTGGGCGCGAATTTCCAAGGCTGCGTTCGGCCGGGTGAAGGTGCGCAAAGGAATTGACTCATCCATCACGCGTGAACGCGATGCTTTGAGCCAGCCCCGGGCGAGCCGTCGAGCGACGCCTTGAGAACCTCAGAAACCAGATCTGGAAAATCCCCCTCCTGCAACCTCGCGCAGGAACTGAGAGCCCCGCCCTAACTCGCGCTCCGGATGGACCGACAGCTCGTCCACCATTTCCCGCTGCATTTGGAGTAGATAGCTTTCCGCTTCGTAAACCAGATCGCGCAGGTTGTTGTTGCTTGCCACGCCGATCGCACGTTCAATGGCAATCAGCTTCTTTAACAGGAGAGTGTGATTCATCGGTGGGGGGCCCCTTTTAATTATCGGTGCGAGGGTTCCAGTGTGCCGTCGGATGCGCCCCTTGGATGTGATTTGGATCACCCGCTTTCTCGCAATCCGGCGGACCGCGGCGCATCTCCTCGGATGGCCACTATCGGCCGAATGAAGCGCACCTCCCTCCCCGGCGCCTGCGTAGTGCGGGAGGCGCCGCGGAGGGGGTGTCTCATACCAACGCCGTGAGCGTTACTGCTTCTTGGCAACGAAGGTAGAAATCCGGCCTGTGACCTTGTCGTTATCGACCACGGTCATCATCTTGCCGTTCGCCGAGACAGTCATTGTCGAAACATCGACAACTTTGCCGTCGCGCTTGTCGGTTTCCTCAATCGTATTGGCATTGATCTTCTTCAGCGAGACAGCGTTGTAGTAATGAGTACCCGTCGCAGGATAGTCGGCGCCGTCAAACTTCGCGGTATAGGACTCACCGGTCGGCGAGGTCATCGTGAACTGATCGCCATTCGTCTTGTACGTGGTCAGCAGGGCATTGTCGCTTCCGGTCTGCTTCTGGATGATCCACTGGCCAGAGGTCGCGTGCACGCCTGCTGGCGCCACGCCGCTCCGCTTGGCAGTCGCTTCAAAGCTTATCGACGCGCTGCCATTCACGGGGTGACCGGTCGATTTGACCGTGAGGGTTTTGCCGTCGGCAGAGACCGTACGGGTCTGTTCGTAGTCGGCTTGGCCGCCCTTCTTGGTCGCGACCGAGATCGTGTGCGGATCGACGATCGTCACGCTGATCGAGTCGTACGCTTGCCCGGTAACTGCGTGATCCTGCCCGTCGGCGGCAACGTCGAATGTGGGGTTGCATGTGACGCAGTGGTACCAGCCCTGGCTGATGTAGAAAGCCAGGGGTTTCGGGCTGAACTTGGTCTGCGACAAGTCAGTCTTCCAGGTTCCGTCGAATGGGGATTGAGCCTTGGCGGCCGTGGCAACGCAGAGCGCCACCAGGGCAATCAACGCGCCATAAACATACTGCTTCATTCTGTTCATCTGATCTTCCTCCATGGGGATATTCGGATTCGGTGCTGGGGCCGGAATTCGGCACGGCAGAATCGGGGTGACCCTGCAAGCCGCAGCGATTGTACATGGACGCAGCGACGCCCGCCTAGCTTATTTCTTCATGGCAATGACGGCAGATTCACTCGTTCTTGAAACCAGCGAAGATTTTTGAGAGTTGTTTTTACGAAGTCGGCTTAACAGGCCGCACGCCATCCGAATCGCCGCAGAGGTTGAGCCCTCGCGGACTGCCTACGCGATTTCGCGCAGGTATGGAGTGGGCCGGGACCTTTCGCTGGCCGGCTGACTCATGGCCGCGAGCGCTTCGCACTGCATATCTAGGAGATAGCTCTCCGCGTCGTAAACCAGGCCGCGAACAGTGTTGTTGTGTGCCACTCCAACCGCACGTTCAATCGCAATCAGCTTTTGTAGCAGAACATCGAGACTCATCAGTGGGTCTCCTTTGGATTTTTCGTGCGAGAACACCAGTTTGCCGATCTCTGCCGCTTCTGAAAGTGATCTATATCACTTTAGTTGCAGGTACCGGGTTTGGCACTGCGTTGTCCTCACAGCCGTTCCACATCGCCCTGAGGCCTCGACCCTCATCCCGCTTGGATTCAGTCGGCACCTCGCAATACCTCCATTTCAGTTCGATGCAACAAGCTCTCGCGGAGTTTTAAGCCACGAATTCCACCGTCCCACCCGCTACCCTGTGGCTCACCACCGCGATAGTCTTAGAACCAGCGTGATCCGCGACGACTCTCAACCCCGCTCCGTGCACCTCTCTCCCCCGGGCACGACCCCGCTCCTGGACGCAGCTCTGCCCCCACGGCCGGACGAAGTTAGTGCCTCCGTGCATGCTGGCGATGTCACTGAGCAAGAAGAGTTTGCGCTCACTTCCCTGCCCGCGGGCAGACCATCGACGGAGAAAGACTCTACGGAACTGACGCCGTTTATGCGCCAGTGGACCGCAGCCAAGAAACAGAACCCCGATGCACTGCTCTTCTTCCGCATGGGCGACTTTTACGAGCTCTTTTATGACGACGCCGCGGTAGCCAGCCGCGAGTTGCAGCTGACGCTGACCGCGCGCGACCGGGAGCGCAGCATCCCCATGTGCGGCGTTCCTTACCACGCCGTGG
The DNA here is from genome assembly GCA_031296305.1 of Occallatibacter sp. Lineage (GTDB taxonomy): Bacteria > Acidobacteriota > Terriglobia > Terriglobales > Acidobacteriaceae > Telmatobacter. The sequence goes on from JARLFZ010000001.1 coordinate 112,527, forward strand.
AGCAGTACCTGACGCGCCTCCTTCGCAAGGGCTATCGCATCGCTCTCTGCGATCAGATGGAAGACCCCAAGCTCACAAAGAAAATCGTCCGGCGCGAAGTGACGCGGGTGCTTTCCCCGGGAACGGCCCTCGACGCTGGACTAGGGCAGGAACAGAACAACTTTCTCGCGGCGCTTTACGAAGCAACGCCCAAAAGCGCCCGCGCCAGCGAAACGGTGTACGCGCTGGCGCTGCTGGATGTTTCGACGGGCGAGTTTCGCACCGCGGAGTTTCGCGGCACGGATGCCCGGGCGCAAGCCATCGATGCGCTGCTGCTGGCCGCTCCCAGCGAGGTGCTTGTCGCCGCGAGCGCGGAACTTCCGGCCCAACTGGAGAGGATTCCGGCGCGCACGCGGGTTGAGGACTGGGTGTGGACGCCCGAATTTGCGGTCCCGCTTGTCGAGCGTCAATTGAATGTGCGTTCGCTCGAGGGATTCGGCCTGAACGGCCACGAGCCTGCGGCGATTGCGGCCGGAGCGGTACTGCACTACGTCCGCACCACGCAAAAGAATGAAGCTCTGCACATCGATTCGCTGAAATTCGAGGAGCATTCGACGGCCCTGGAGCTGGATCAGGTGACGGTCCGCAACCTCGAATTAGTGGAGCCTCTATTTTCCGGCCAGGATGACCGCGTCACGCTATTTCGCACCCTCGACGTCTGCCTGACGCCGATGGGCAAGCGGCTACTGCGGGCAACCATTCTGCGACCATTGAACGCCGCGCCGGAGATCGGCGCGCGCTACGAAGCTGTCGCCGAAGCGCACGGCGACTTACTGAAGCGTGAAGAACTGCGGCGGGCGTTCGGCAGCATTCTGGATCTGGAACGCCTGCTGGCGCGAATTTCGCTCGATTCCGCTGGTCCGCGCGATGTGCGCGCGCTCGCTGCGAGCCTGGCGCGGCTTCCGGGCTTGAAAGTCGCACTCGAAGCCATGAAGGCGTCCCGATGGCGCACCCTTTCCGCGCATCTCGACACGCTCGACGACCTGACAGCGCGCATCGTGCGAACGCTGGTGGCCGAGCCGCCGCTAACGCTTGTCGATGGTGGCGCCATCGCTCCGAACATCGACGCGGAACTCGATGAGTTGCGTTCGGTTTCCTCCACAGGCCGGCAGGCCATTGCGGCCATCGAAGACCGCGAGCGGCAACGCACCGGCATCGCATCGTTGAAGGTGCGCTATAACTCAGTCTTCGGTTATTACATCGAAATCACCAAGGCAAACCTCGCGCTGGCTCCCGCTGACTACGAGCGCAAGCAAACGCTTGTGAATGCTGAGCGCTTCACTACGCCGGAACTGAAGGACTACGAACGCAAAATTCTTACGGCGCACGACCGCTGCATCGAAATCGAAAAGCGCATCTTTGCCGAGCTGAGAAAGTTCGTTCTAGAGAGCGCCGGCCGCATCCGCCGCAGTTCCGCAGTCGTGGCCGAAGCGGACTTGCTGGCATGTTTTGCCCACCTGGCCGCGGCACGGCGTTATGTGCGTCCGCAACTGGTCGAGGAGCCGGTGCTGGAGGCTGTGGCGGCGAGGCATCCGGTGATCGAGCAGTGGATGGAAGAGACGCGCGAGGGGCGTTTCATCGCCAACGATCTCTATCTCTCCGCCCTTGAAGAATCTCTTCCAAAAAGTGAAAGCGCGCAAGCGCCGAGCCTGCTGCTGGTGACTGGGCCTAACATGGGCGGCAAGAGCACTTATCTGCGGCAGGCAGCGATGCTGGTGCTGATGGCGCAGATGGGCAGTTTCGTTCCCGCCGACTCAATGCGCTTCGGCCTGGTCGATCGCATTTACACGCGCATCGGCGCCAGCGACAATGTGGCCCGCGGCCGTTCGACTTTTATGGTCGAAATGACGGAGACCGCAACCATCCTGAACACGGCAACCAGTCGCTCGCTGATCCTGCTCGACGAGATGGGCCGCGGAACCGCGACCTTCGACGGGCTCTCGCTGGCCTGGGCGACGGTGGAATTTCTGCATGCCGAAGTAGGCGCGCGCACTCTGTTTGCCACGCACTATCACGAACTCACCATGCTCGCGGAGAAGTTGCAGCGCGTGCGCAATTTGCGTGTGGGCGTGAAAGAGACGGCAAGCGGCATCGTGTTTCTGCACAACATTGAGCCCGGCGCGGCCAGCAAAAGCTACGGCATTGAAGTGGCGCGGCTGGCCGGACTGCCAGCAGCGGTGATCGAGCGCGCCAAGAACGTGCTGCGCCAGCACGAAAAGCAGGAGCGGCAGAGCGTGCAGGTAGAAACGGAGCCGGACCCAATGCAGATGACGATCTTCACGCCGCTGTCGCAGAGGATAGTGGATCGCATTGAGGCCACGGACGTGAACTCGTTGACGCCACTGCAAGCGCTGAACCTGCTTGAAGAGCTGCAACAGGAACTAAAGAAGAACAGGGACTGAGGGACTATGAAAGAAACTTTGCGTCAGGCTGCCGGAAGTTTGCTGGTGGTGGGGTTGGCCGATAAAGAGCTCACCCCGATGGAGCGCGCGTGGCTCAAGCTGGTTCGGCCCGCAGGCATCATTCTCTTTAAACGAAACATCGTCGATGCCGCGCAAACACGCGCTCTGCTCTCCGAGGCAACCAGCTTTTGCACGCCGCATTGCGGCGCTTTCGTTGATGTGGAAGGCGGCACGGTCGACCGGCTGCGCGACGTGCTGGCTCCGATTCCCTCGGTGCAGGCTGTGGCGCAAGCCGCCCGCGCAAAGGCGCGCCCCGCAATCGCCCGCGAGCACGGCGAGCTGGTGGCGCGTGCCGCAAAGGCCTTCGGCTTCAATTCGTCCTTCGCGCCGGTGCTCGATCTGGCGCTGCCGGAGTCGCGGGCAGTGATGCAAACTCGCTGCGCCGCCGAAACCGGCGCGGGCGTCACCGCATACGCGCGCGAGTTTCTTGCCGGACTCGCATCGCAGAACGTGGCCGGTTGCGGCAAGCACTTCCCCGGCCTCGGCGGCGGCACCCTCGATTCGCACCTGGAAACGCCGGCAATCAATCGTCCATGGCCCGAGCTGTGGAAAGAAGATCTGGAGCCTTACCGCGCGCTGCGCAACGCTCTGCCGATGGTGATGGTGGCGCATGCAGCGTACCCGCTTACAGCCGACCCCAAGAACCCCGCCACGGTGTCGAAGTTCTGGATGCAAACCGTGCTGCGCAAGCGGATAGGCTATTGCGGCATCGTCGTCTCCGACGATCTCGAGATGGGCGGCGTGACAAAGTTCATGCCCATCGCCGAGGCCGCCGTAGCCACCGTACGCATGGGCTGCGATCTGGCTTTGATCTGCCACCACCCTGAGCCGATCTTGCAGGTGTACGAAGCGTTGATTCGCGAGGGCGAGCACTCCGCGGCATTCAGCAAGATTCTGCTCGAGCGTGCGCGTGAGTCGGCTCGAAAGCAAGTCAAGACATTCCCGGCAAAAATGCCAGCAGCGCTCAACCCGAAACAGTTTGAAGCTCTGCGAGCGCGGATTGTGCGCTTCAGCGAGGTGGTGGTGAAGGCCGCTGCCCAGGGGATCGCATGAAGACGCACGCCATGACGGTCGCCGGCGTGATGAGCGGGACGTCCGCCGATGGGGTCGACGTGGCAGTGGTGCAAATTGCAGGATCCGCGACTCGCCCGAAACTTACACTCCTTGCGCACGAGCACTTCGCCTATCCAGCTCCATTGCGGCGCTCTGTGCTCGCCGCGATGAATGCGCAATCGACCTCGACGGCCGAATTGGCGCGGCTCAACTGGCGCCTCGGCCTCGCCTACGCCGAAGCAGTCAACGAAACCAGAAAAGAGCACAAGCTGCGGCTCGATCTGGTCGGCTGCCACGGACAGACGCTCTATCACCAGGCCCGCCCAGCCCAGTATTCAGGCCGCAAATTTGCGTGCACATGGCAGGCGGGTGAGGCGCAGGCGATCGCAGCAGAGTTGCGCGTGCCCGTGGTATCGAACTTTCGCCCGGCAGACATGCTGGCTGGTGGCCAGGGCGCTCCGCTCGTTCCGCTTTTGGATTATGTTCTTTTCGCAGATAAGAAGCGCGGGCGCGTTTTGCAAAACATCGGCGGCATCGCCAACTTGACTGCCCTCCCCTCCAAAAGTCTGCTCCACGCAGTGGCGTTCGATATTGGGCCGGGCAACATGGTCATCGACTGGCTGGCGCAAAAACTCTTCGGCAAGCCTTTCGACCGCAACGGAGCGCTGGCGGCGCGCGGAACTGTAATTGAGTCCGTACTGAAAGACGCGCTGCGCCATCCATATTTCAAATCGCGCCCACCCAAGACCGCTGGGCGCGAACAGTTCGGCCGGGCTTACGCGGCGGAGTTTCTGAAAAAGTGCCGTGCACAATCCAAGAACCCCAACGATGCGCTCGCGACGGCGACAGCCTTGACTGCGGAAACGATCGCACGGAGCTACACGCGTGATGTCGAACCGCGCATGAAGAACCACGCCGTGGATTTCATCGTCTCCGGCGGCGGCGCACGCAACCGGACGCTGATGAAGATGCTGGCCGCGAGGCTGGAACCGCGGGGATGCACGTTGCGATCGAGCGACGCCTTCGGATTGCCTGCGGAAGCCAAGGAAGCGGCAGCATTTGCGCTGCTCGCGTGGTGCACGTGGCATCGCCTGCCGGGCAACATTCCCAGCGCAACAGGAGCAAAGCGCGCCGTCATCCTGGGACAAGTGACCTACGCGTAAGGCGCTTGCGCTCGCGGCGTCGGCGGTGCAACAGATTCTGGCGCGCGACCTGCGGCCGTGAATCTCGGGTGCATCGATACACTCCTCGTGCACAACCGGCGGTTAAACCGCGTGGTTCCATCGCCTTCAGGAAGTTATACCTTTCTGGGAACGGCATTGCCCAAGCAAGACTGAGCTGGTGTTGTCCAGTGAGGATGTGATTCCAGTCCCCAATGTTCAGGCACTCCTCTGCTACCATAAAGATGATTGTGGCTCCCGGCGCCGTGCTGATTTCCCGCCATCCAAGGATCTGAGCACTACGGCGGCTTGAGCCACCCAAAGGAGAACTTTTATGCCTCTAGTTTCCATGCGGCAGCTCCTCGATGAGGCTGCCAAGGGCGGATACGGTGTCGGCGCGTTCAACGTGAACGACATGGAGCAAATTCAAGCCATCATGATGGCCGCCAAGCAAACTAAGTCGCCAGTCATCGTGCAGGCTAGCCGCGGCGCGCGCCAGTTTGCCGAGGACCTCTACCTCTTCAAGCTGATTCAGGCCGCCGCGGAGCTGAATCCCGAAATTCCCATCGCCATGCACCAGGATCACGGCAACAGTTTTGACACCTGCAAGAGCGCCATCGCACTCGGTTACACCTCCGTGATGATGGACGGCTCGCTAAAGGAAGACGGCAAGACGCCGTCGACGTTTGAAGAGAATGTTGACGTGACGCGTCGCGTGGTCGACTACGCACATGAGCGCGGCGTCACCGTGGAAGGCGAAATCGGCGTGCTGGGCGGGGTGGAAGATGGCCATGGCGCGGGCGGCACGGGCTTGGAGCACATCACCGATCCCGACCAGGCTGTCGAATTTGCCGAGCGCACCGGGGTTGACGCGCTGGCCATCGCCATCGGCACCAGCCACGGTGCTTACAAGTTCAGCAAGAAGCCCGACGGCTCTGTGCTCAAGATGGACGTGCTCATCGCGATCCACAAGCGGTTGCCGCACACGCATCTCGTGATGCATGGCAGTTCTTCGGTCCCCAAGGACCTTCAGGATATCGTCAACGAATATGGCGGCAAGCTCAAGCAAACCTGGGGCGTGCCCGTCGAGGAGATCCAGCTCGGCATCCGCAACGGCGTGCGCAAGGTGAATGTGGACACCGACAATCGCCTGGCCATCACCGGCGCCATCCGCAAAGTGCTCTGGACGCAGCCGGAGAAGTTCGATCCGCGCGACTACATGAAGCCAGCCCGCGAGGCCATGGCCAAGGTTGTGGCCCAGCGCATGACCGAATTCGGTCAGGCCGGCCATGCCGGCGACTACACGCAGATTCCGATCAGCGAAATCGCCGAGGGCTACAAGAGCGGCAAGCTCGACACGCGCCCCTCCGTTGCTGCCAAGTAACTCCAGCACCACGCTCAAAAGACGAATGCGCCACGCCGCGATTGCGGGTGGCGCATTTTTCTTTTTGCACGCATCTTCTTGCCCCTTGCCGGCGGCCCCCTTTCAGAGCCCGTAACCGGTATCGCCGCTCTCTTCGCTGCCCACTTCCTCATGGCGCTGAGTATGCAGCGGCTTCAAGTCGCGCGGCACCACGACGGTCCGCTCGACTCTATCCTTCGACTTCATCGCCTCTTCCACGCCGAAGGTCATGGCCATTTCGTCGATCTTGTCGTCGAAGTGGCGGCGCAGGAGCGACAGGTCGGCGCGCAGCTCGGCGCGTTGCTGGGGATCCTCGTCGTTAGAGGCCTCCCATCTTGCAGTGAGAATGATCGAGAAACGCAGAGCGGCAAGCTCTTCGGTTTCGTAAGCCAGCATCGCCTCTCGGCTTTCCTTGATATACCGCGAAGCAGGTCCCATCAACGATGGATGCAGCGGAGCATGAAGCAATTCCGTGGACACGGCAGTCCTCCCTCCGCGGATTTTCCGCGGGGATGATCTCGAGCGATCAGCCGGAAACCACCAGCCTCGAGAGCACCGGCCCGTTGCCCCATTCTTCGGCTGGAATGGCCTTAGTGTGTAGGGGTGAATTGGAGTGCGCTGTGCGCCAAGTCACTCGATGTTGGGAGGGAGTTCCAAAAATGTCATTTGCTTTACGCTAAGGCGCTTCGATCCAACACTAAACGTGCAGAAGGGGGCAGGCTTTCGCGAGTTGTAACTTTTGTAACGGGCTCAGGCCACTTCAGTGGAGATGGGCGCAGCGGTTACGCCCGTCGCTCCACTCGATGCGCCCGGCTGCATCAGGAGCCAGTAGTGGAAGCCATCCACAATGGCCATCAGCGCGGCCTGATTCAAGTCGCTGCTCACGCCCGCGGTGGTCCACGGCTCGTGGCCGTCGGCATTAAAGCTCACCGCGACCCGCACATGGGCGGCGGAATCGTACGCCTTCACGTCGAGAGCGGTGACGGTGAAGGTTCCCAGATGCATGTCGGCCAGGGACGGAAATAGCTTTTCGAGTTCGCGGCGAAGGGCCTTGGTTAGTGCGTCCACCGGGCCTGCGCCTTCGGCCCGAGTGGTGGCGACTTTCGAATCAGCGAGCATAAGCGTCATAAACGCGAGGGCATAGTGGTCACCGACGTCGTCGCACTCGTCGAAGATGCGCCAACTCCTCACGCTAAACCAATTCGGCAATGTTTCCAGCGTTCTCATACAAGCCAGGCGGAAGGAAACTTCGCTGGCCGTAAAGCCTCCGCCCTCGATCATCGCCGCATTCGTTTCCATCAGCGTCTGCGCCTGTGCGGAGTTGAGCGGCACGCCCATCGACTCCGCCAGCAGCATGATGTTGGCCTTGCCCGATTGCGCGTTCACGCCGATGACCGGGCTGGCACCCACGCGCGCCGGATCGCACCACAGGTACGCGCCGGGATTCTTGCGCTCGCTCGAGCCATGCATTCCCGCCCAGGTGCCGAACGCGCCCGGTCCCACGATGGGCGCGCCGTGCGGCGGTTCGAGCGCGAACGCCGCGTAGGCCGAATGCGCCAGGCTGGTCAATCCCGTGAGCGCCTGCGGCGAAACAAACTCAGCTTCCCCGCGCAGTTGCATGGCTCCGACTACCGTAGTCAGATTCACGTTGCCGCAGCGCTCGCCGGTGCCGATGAGTGTTCCCTGCACCTGGACAGCGCCAGCCATAATCGCAGCGCGCGTGTTGGCCACGCCCAGGCCGCGATCCGTGTGGCCGTGGAATCCAAAGCCGGCGCCGGGAAACTCGCGGATGAGGCCGCCGATCACCTGCTGCACTTCTTCGGGATTCGCTCCGCCGTTGGTGTCGCACACCACGATGCGGCTTACGTTCTGGCGAACGCACTGTTCGGTAAGCTGGCGAAAATGTTCGAGGCTGCGCTGGGCAAAATCGCCGCTGCATGGATTGCCGTTTTCACAGCGCCCGCATTGCGCATCCATGGCGTGTTCCAGGTCGACGATCACTTCGAGGCCGTGAGATTGCAGGCAGTCGATGGTTTCCCACGTCATGCGCAGATTCTCTTCAGGGCTCACACCAAGTGAGCGCTCTACATCGAGCAGCCTCGACTTGACCACGATCACCGCAACGGGAACACGCCGCTTGTGGCGCAGGATGAATTCGACATCGGGCCAATCTTCGACTTTCGCGCCGCGGCCGCGCGTGCGCCCGAATAAGGCCAGCTTCATCGCGCGCGTATCGACATTGGCGAGAGCACTGGTCAGGTCGCTCACAAACTGGTTGGCTCCGGCGAATCCGATCTCGGCGTAGCGCACGCCGAACGCCGCCATACGCTCAAGCAAAAGCACGGCATTGGGCACCGAGATCTCCAGATTCGGCTGCTGCAAACCGTCGCGGAGGCTGGTGTCAAAGATCTCGACTTTTCTGATGGTCTTTTCCGTCATCGCGTCCTGTAGCGCCGGTCTCCTGACCGGCTGTCGTGTGGGCGTCCACGCCCGCACATTTCCGGGCACCACCAAATCGCACTGTCAGAGCACGATCATTCGCCAGGGCTTTTCAGCCGTGCGACAAGAAAACTCTCACATTACCATCATATCGTGACCCAGGATTTCAGGCGCTCCAACGTCAGAGGCAAAGATAGGCAGGAGTGAAAAAATAAATCTGGGACGGGCTAGAGCAATTCTGATCTCTGTTCCCTGCTTGATTCACACCGCAGGCGCGGCTGAAGGCTCCCGTGACGGCGGCACCAGGGCGCCAGTTTCCTGGTCCTTGTACTGCAACTGGTAGAGCTTCCAGTAAAGACCGCGCTGCGCGAGCAACTCCTGGTGCGAGCCCATCTCGCGCAACTGGCCCTTGTGCATCACCAGAATGGTTTCAGCCCTTTGCACTGTCGACAGCCTGTGCGCAATGAGCACACTGGTGCGCCCTTCGACCAATCGCTCGAGTGCCCCGCGAATGCGCAGCTCCGTGTCGGTGTCGACGCTCGACGTGGCTTCGTCAAGAATGAGAATGCGCGGGTTGTAGGCCAGCGCGCGGGCAAAGTTGATGAGCTGCTTTTGCCCCGTGGAAAGCGAGTTGCCGCGCTCGCGTACCGGCTCGTCGAAGCCGCTGGGAAGCGACTCGATGAAGTCGAGTACGTTGACGTCCTTCGCGGCGCGGCGCATGGTGGCGTCGGAGATTTCTTCATTGCCGAGGCGAATGTTTTCACCGATGGTGCCCGAGAAGAGGAAGGGATCCTGCAACACCACCGCGAAGTGGCGGCGGAGCGCCGTCAAATCGTGATCGCGAAGGTCCACGCCATCAATGAGGATGCGGCCGGCAGTGACCTCGTAAAAGCGCATCATCAGGCTGGTGAGCGTGGTTTTGCCCGCACCAGTGTGACCGACAATCGCCACCGTCTGCCCCGGCTCGATGGTGAAGGAAACGTCTTTCAGAATCCACTCGATATTCTCGAGGCCGGCGAGTTCAGCGCCATCTACCGCCCCGTGCTCGGCCTTTGCCACCGCGGCCTTCTGCGCATCCGTGAGCTTTTGATAGGTGAACCAGACATGCCGAAATTCAATGCGATTCGATCCGTCGCCGGCTATGACGTGCGCTGGGCTGACAATCTCCGGCGCTGAATCCATAAGCTTGAAAATGCGCTCACACGCGGCCATCGCGGATTGCAGGATGTTGTACTTGTCGCTCAGGTCCTGGATGGGCCGCCAGAAGCGCAACGAAAATTGCGTGAACATGATGAGCACGCCGATGGTGACCGTGGGCGGCAGGTGCAGCGCCCCAAAGCCGCCGCGCCACACCACGAGAGCAATGGCGACAGAAGAGAGAAAATCGACAGCCGGATAATAAAGCGCGTAGGCAAGGATCGTGTCCATGAAGGCAATCATGTGCTGCCGGTTTACGGCTTCGAAGTCCCTGTAGGCGCGATCCTCGCGATTGAATAGTTGCACAACGCTCATGCCCGAAATGTGCTCTTGGGTGAAACTATTGATACGCGCGATGGCAGTCCTCACGCGCCGGAAGCTCTCACGCACATGATCTCTGAAGACGCGCGTGACGATCAAAATCAGCGGCAGCACCGCGAAGGCCAGCAGCGACAGCCACCAACTGATGGCGAGCATGACGGCGGCCATAATGGCGAGCATGAAAAAGTCGTTGACGATGGCCAGCACACCGTCGGTGAACATGTCGTTGACGGCGTCGACATCTGACGTGATACGCGTGACCAGACGTCCCACTGGATTCACGTCGAAGAAGCCCACGTGCATGCGCTGCATATGGCGGAAGATGTCGCGGCGCAGATCGAACATGATCTTCTGGCCGGTCCATTGCATCAGGTAGACCTGAACGAACTGGAAGAGATAGGCGGAAACCAGCATCGTCAGGTAGATGGCTGCGAGCCGCGTCACGCCCGCAACGGCTCCTTCAGGAAGCAGGCGGGCGAGAGGACTCGCATTCGCCACCCAATGCGCCACAGCATTCGAGGGATCTGTTGCGATCAGGTCGGGGGCCAGATAGCGATCGACGGCCACCATTACGAGGATCGGTCCGGCTACGTCGCAGAGCGACTTCAGCGTAACGGAGAGCGCAGCGATGCCGGCCTGCAGCCAGTAGGGGCGCACATAGTGGCCCAGCCGCCGCATCAAGTGCGCGTCATACACTTTGCCGACCGGATCTTCATCAGGCTTCTTACGGGTTTCCTCGCGGGGTTCGCTCAAACTGGACGGTGCCCCGGGTTTCGCCGAGGGTTCAGAGCCGGATTTGGTCTTGTTGTCTTCTGATTCCGCCATCGGCCGCGTAGGGTGGGCTTCCTCCCTTATTGTACGAGGAGTGCGGCAGATGTAGCGCCGGTCTCCTGACCGGCTGTAATGCGGGCGTCCACGCCTGCGCATGTTCATAACCTATTACGAAGTCGGGCGGCCAATGCTCTATTCGCCGGGTCCGGCCTTGGCCGAGGGCTTTGGCTCGGGTTTGGGCTTCGGCCTGGGCCGCGAAACGCCGAAACTCAGCAGCACAAACCCGAAGCCCTTCTTGAGCGTATCGAGGAAACTCATGGTCCCACTTTCCCTTCGTTCCTGAGCAACACGACCACCTGCCGCTCGCGCTTCAAGGCTTTTGCACAACGGGTGGCGCGGGAGGCGCAGCCGTCTGCTCGCCGCGGATGATGGCAAGGGCCGCCGGAGGCAATGGCTTATCGGCGTTGGCCAGCAGCAGACTTACCTGCCACATTTGCGTGTCGGTGAGCGTGACCTTGAAAGAAGGCATGCCGGTCAGCCGAATCCCATTCGCGACCTTCCAATATGTTTCGCCCGGCGGGTCGTCGCTCACGCCCACCACGTCGCTGTTCTTGTGCTTCACCCACAGCCCCGGAGCGCCGGGATACATATGCGCGCCAAAGCTCGAGGGCTTGCCATAAAACCCGTGGCAGGCCGAGCATTGGTCGCGGTAAACCTCCGCCCCAGCCGTGAGATTGTCCTGGTCGGCCTGGATGGGCGGATTCCCCGGCAATTCGCGGGCAACCCGCGCGTCGAGCGCCACATGCGTAATCTGCTTCTCCATAGGCAGGGGCGGATCGGCCACGGCCACCGGCACGTTCCCCCAGTGGAACCACGCCAAAAGCGCTAGCGGCGCCAGTATCAGCGCCAGAATCATTCCAAAGACGATGCGACCCATGGTTTCTTGCTCCCTCCATCCCCGACTTTAACTTCTGGCAGTCTTGCAGATCATTTCAGCAGTTTACGCAACAATAACAGGTACGCATTCAGAAATGGAGTTGGACCGTTGGGGCGCATCGCTTCCCAGATCGCCTTCTATCCCCCAGCGGCTTCGATCAGGCCCAGTTGCTGGCCGACCTGAAAGCGATTGTTTAGCCTCTCAGTTGCCGCTTCACTCCTCCGCGCGTCAAAACAGAGCAGGACAACGGACAAACCCCGGCCAAGGCTCCCCCCAACTCGTTCCAAGATGTTTTAATACCAATGGGGGGAGCTAGTCGGCCGTTTGGGTCCGCTCCCGTACTCCCGTGGAGGAATCCCGATACCGATGCAATCTTTTCGCCGTCTCGCCTTTTTGCTGGCGTTCGCATTGCCGGCCATGCCAGCCGCATTCGCACAAAGCTCAAATAGTTCTCCATCGAGCGCCACGCCCGACCAAAGCCAATCTGGAAATCAGACCAGCTCCAGTCAGCAATCCGCCCAGGAATCCCAGGGGCAAATCAACGTCCAGGCACGCATCCGCCAGCGCCGCGAACAGCGCCGCGCCACCGCCATCCACGACGCCTACGACCACAAGTGGGAGTCCTACGCCGACATGGGCTATCTCCGCTTCCAGCCTGGCCCGTCGCTGCAGCGCCTCACTTTCTACTCGTGGGAGACGGGCCTGACCCGCTTTTCCAACGAGCGGCTGGGCTACACCCTCGACGGCCGCGGCTACTACGGCACCGCCTACGTGGGCCTCAACCCCTACAGCCAGGGCGCGTTCACTCGGCCCGAGATCAGCATGTACAACGTGCTCTTCGGCCCGGTTTACCGCTTCTATCTGCAACCCAAGTATTCGGTCTCAGGCCGCGTAATGGGCGGCTGGGCGCACGGCAACTTCTCCGGCGACACCAACGGCATCACGCCTAAGCTTCTCGGCCTCTACCCGGATGCCAATACTTTCGCCGCCAGCGCCAGCGTCATTGGCGAGTACAATCTGGCGCCGAGCGTCGGCTTCAAACTCGCGCCCGAGTATTTCGTCACCGGTTTCGGCTCGACTGTGCAGAGCAGCCTCGGCTTTACCGCCGGCATCGTCTACCGCTGGGGAAAGCAGTAAACGAACGGCGCAGCGAACTTGTAGCGCCGGTCTCCAGTCTTGTAGCGCCGGTCTCCAGTCTTGTAGCGCCGGTCTCCAGTCTTGTAGCGCCGATCTCCAGTCTTGTAGCGCCCGTCTCCTGTCTTGTAGCGCCGGTCTCCTGACCGGCTGTAGCGGGGGTCTCCAGACCCCCGCATCGAGCGCATATCCACTGCCTCTCCGGTTGCCCCATCCAAAAGCTCGCAGCAACGCGGCGAGCTTTTGGGTGGGACAGCGCGACTCCGTCCCATACCGCGTCACAGCATCCCTGCCACGCGAACCTCTATAATGGCTTCCGCCATGAAAAACTTAATTTCACGTCGCAATTTTCTGCAATCGTCCACACTTGCCGCAGCCTCCGCCGCTTTAGTCAGCGCCACACATGCACCGGCTCAGGTTCTTCCCGCCTCGGGAAAGCCCTCGCCCGTCCGCCTCGGACTTGCCAGCTACACGTTTCGTAACTTCACACGCGCGCAGCTCATCGGCTTCATGAAGCAGCTCAATGTGCTCGACCTGAATGCGAAGGACGTGAAGGACCATCTGCCCATGGATCCCGCGCTCGAGGCCGCAGCGCTGGCCGATTACGCGGCCGCGGGGATCAAGCTGCACGCCGCGGGCGCAATTTATTTCCCCAAAGATGACGAAGCCGACATCCGTTCAAAGTTCGAGTACTGCAAGCGTGCGGGCATCGGCGTGATCGTCGCCGGCGATCCCACCCCGGAGTCTCTGAAGTGGATTGAGAAGTTCGTGAAGGAGTACGACATCCGCATCGCGATCCACAACCACGGGCCTGAGGACAAGTTCTTCCCGTCGCCCTTCGATGTACTCAAGGTTGTGAAGGATATGGATCCGCGCATCGGCCTGTGCATCGACGTGGGCCACGCGGCGCGCGCCAACGCGAATCTGGTTGAGGCCATCGTTGCCACCGGCCCGCGCCTCTACGACGTGCACGTGAAGGATCTGACCAGTTTTGCCAGCCGCGAAAGCCAGGTCGCGGTGGGCGAAGGCATCCTGCCCTTCCGCGAGATGTTCGAGGCGCTCATCAAGATCGACTACAAGGGCTTCGTCGATCTCGAGTACGAGATTCATGCCGACGATCCCATGCCGGGCGTGATCGAGAGCTTCGCGTTCATGCGGGGTGTGCTCGACGGGATGGGGTACCTGACAAAAACCGCGAGCTAGAACGATTCAGACCGGACGGAAATCTGCATTTTTGCGTTCGGGGCGGGATGTAACGCTAAGTGGTGCAGAATCAGGCTCAATGTTGGTCTGGATGGTGCTATTGCACCCCCAAATGTTCGCTTAAATGGTTCCGCTTGCCCCGCAGATGTTCGCTCGTTAGGTTGCGATTTTTCGAGGGGAATACCTTGAAATTGAGCAATCAATTGGTGAGTGGAACCACGAAATTGACCAAATAAGAGCAAAGCTAACCAGAGAATTTCCCGAAAGATCGATTAAACGAGAAGACAGGGACTAAAGACTAGGGACTGAGGGACTTGGGACTAAGGGACTGAGGGGCGAACGCCCTCTCTGGACAGCGAGTGCCCTGCACGGAGCGGTCATTCCAGGCGCGGGTCGGATGCCGCAAACCGCCATAGAGATGGCTTTGTATCAGGGCATGTGTCTACTCATGCCGCAAGCCGCCCACGCCTGGAAATTGTGATTACTTGGCTGCCGGAACCGCCGCCTTCTTGTGCTCCACGAAGACGTGGGCTTTATGACAGCTCACACACGTCCTGCCTGCCATGAATGGATCGGACTTCAGTTGTGCCACCTGATCGGTGTGGCAACTGTCGCATGTGCTTAACGCCGGCACGGCCGCGAAGTCCTTTGCTGTTGTCTCGCCATGGCACACGATGCATTCGATACCGTTGTCGCCATGCGGGCTGGCTTTCCATTGGTCATAGATCGCCTTGTGGCAGGTGGCACAGGTATCCCCGGCTGGAATCAGCCGGTGGACAATATGTTTGGCTTGTTCCTGCTGAGCCATGGCAGGTTGGACGGCGACGGCCAAAACGAGAAGACCGAAAAGGGCGGAACTGAACAAACACACGCGGAAACGATTCACGGGCAGACTCCTGAGCAGATGCCGAAGTATCGGCCCGCCAATGGACGTCAATCTGTGATCCCGATCACGTCCGACCGGAACCAGATCATGACGAGAGAGAAGTTTATGAACCGCGTGCGGCACATTGATGAGAATCCCGTTCGCCGGGGGCCTTTTGCGACGCCGCAAGCACATCCCTTCGGATTTGCCCCTCGTGCCCCGTTGGATCCATGCCTGTCCACCTGCAAGGCTAAACTTGCTTTGGAGCAATGAGGCCCGGGCCTGAAGGCCGCCCATTGAACTACTCGATTCAGGGGTCTGAAGGCCCCTGATCCCTCCGCCTTGCGTACGCAATCGCTCATCCCGGCACTCTTGACACGAGCAAAGGTCACCGCATGACGACTTGCGGTACCAATCTCATGCCGACGAGTGCGTTCGCGATTATGCGCAATTCGGCAATGTGTTCATAGGTCGAAGCAACAGTCCAGAATTGGGCGTATAACGTCCGGCAGTCGACACGCGTTGGGTCTATTCTTTGAATGTGGCTCGCACCAAGCAATTCGATCCGGAGGTGGCGCTGGAAGCTGCGATGAAAGTTTTCTGGCGCCTCGGATACGAACGCACGTCGCTGGAAATCCTGTTACGCGAGATGAGAATCTCAAAACAAAGCCTCTACGATACCTTTGGCGACAAACGATCTCTTTATATCCGCGCTATGCACAGCTACAGAAAATCCGCTAACAACTCGTTACGGGCCGTGTTCGCCGACGAGAAGCCGGTTCGAGACGGCTTTGTGAAGATCTTCGATGCAATGATTCAGGAGAGCAAGGAACACCACCGGCAGGGATGCCTGCTGTTGAGCGCGAATCTGAGCCGCGATCTGAACGATCCGGAAATTACACGGTTTTTGCGTGCCAACCAGCGCGAGGTGGAACGCATCTTCGAAGACGCCCTAAGAAGGGCCAAGAGGCGCAAGGAGATTGCAAGGGACAAAAGCCCGGCCGCACTGGCTAAGTTCTTCGTTGCGACCATCCAGGGAATGCGCGCGCTGGCACGGTTGAATCATGACCGGAAAGAGCTCGAATTCATTTCTGCAATCGCCCTCGCATCGCTCGAATGAGGGCGGTCCCTTGACAGACAAAGCGCAGTGACATTTTCCACTGTTGACATTCCGGACCTCTCAGTCCATTATTCGCTTAATAGCGAAATGGACGCGCTGGTCAGGTCGGTCCGGCGCGATCCTGATGCTGCGGAGAGCCTATGTTCCGAGGCATTCTTTTCCCCATGCTCTCGGTTGTTGCAGTAGTGTGCAGCTACGCGCAACCGTCTCTTCCACCCAGCTTTCAGGCGAAGACCGTTCATGTAAGCGATGGAGTGGATATATTTGTGCGCTATGGCGGCGCCGGGCCCGCAGTTCTTTTGCTTCATGGCTACGCCGAAAACAGCGATTCCTGGGCGCCACTGGCGCAGGACCTGATGAAGGACCACACCGTAATTGTGCCTGACCTTCGCGGCATCGGGCGCTCATCGAAACCTGCGGGCGGTTACGACAAAAAAACGCAGGCCGGCGATATGCGTGCGGTAGTAATGGACCTCGGGTATGACAGAACTTTTGTGGTGGCCCACGACATTGGCAATATGGTGGCGTATGCCTACGCAGCAATCTACCCTGACAAAGTAGAGCGGCTGGTCGTGATGGACGCACCGATACCTGGTATCGGGCCTTGGAACGAGATTCTGCAAAGCGCAGGAGTCTGGCACTTCAACTTCCACGGTCCAGATGCGGAACGACTGGTTCAAGGCCGCGAGCGCATCTACTTCGACCGTATCTGGAACGACTTTACGGGCGATCCCGGCGAGCCGGACGATGCGACGCGAAATTTCTTCGCTGCAACTTACGCGGTGCCGGGAGGTATGCGCAGCGGCTTCGCGCAATTTGCAGCATTTGGGCAGGACGCTGCGGACAACAAACATTTCGCGCAGGTGAAGCTCGCGATGCCAGTGCTCGCGGTAGGCGGAGAGAAGTCATTCGGATCTCTTCAAGCTGTGATCATGCGCGAGTTGGCAACCAATGTTCGTGAGGCGGTGATTGCCGGCTCCGGTCATTGGCTGATGGAAGAGCGTCCGGTGGAAACGGTCGCGCTGATCCGCAGTTTTCTAGATGCCTCGCCGCAGGAGAGGCTTGCTCCGGGAGAGTTCGAGTTTCCCGGCACGGGCAATCCGGGCACAGGCAGTTCCGGCGTCGCGGATATTCGCACCATCGTGCTGAAAGGCAATCCAGATGAGCCCGGCGTCTATACGATTATGCTTCGCGTTCCGGCCCACACGCGCATTGCGGCACACTCCCATCGCGACGACAGAGTGGCAACCGTGGTTTCAGGAACGTGGCATATCGGATATGGCGATCACTTCGACGAATCGAAGCTGAAGGCGCTGCCGCCGGGGAGCTTCTACACAGAGCCGCCAGGTCAAACGCATTTCGCCGAAACGGGGGACGAGCCGGTTGAGGTCCAAATCACAGGTTATGGGCCATCGTCGACAGACTATGTAGATCCGAGCAACGATCCTCGCACTCGCGCGGTGCCGAAAACGGTTGCCGGATCGAACTGAAGAAGCGAAGAAGCCTGAGGCACTGACAAACTTTATCGAGGAGTCGTTATGATTCTTGGCATTGATGCCGGCGTATTCACGGCCTTGCACGTGGCGCTCAGTTTGTGCGGTATCGGAGCGGGCATTGTGGTTCTGATTGGGTTTGCCGCGAACAAGCTATACGGCAAGGTCGTCTTCTTGTTCCTGGTTTCAACAGCGTTGGTTGATGCGACCGGATTTGCATTTCCCAACTCCCAAATTACGCCGGCTATTGTCGTAGGCGTTCTGTCGCTGATCTCACTTGCGATCGCAGGCACTGCGATCTACATGTTCCACTTGACGGGAAGATGGCGCACCACTTTTGTGATTGGCGCGATGGTGGCTCTCTATTTCAATGTATTTGTGCTGGTTGCGCAGATGTTTAAGCATGTGCCGGTTCTCACGCGATTGGATCCGAAGCAATCTGGGCCGCCATTCGGCATCGCAGAGCTGATTGTGCTGGCTGCATTCGTGTGGCTGACTGTTCTCGCCGTGAAAAGATTCACAGCGAAGCGGAGCATTTCGACTGCTGCGTAAACTGCTCTCCGTTCGGCTTACTGCTTCTCGCCACTGCAACCTCAAAGAGTCATGTGCTGGCGGGCGGCCTCGGTCTCGACGCGGCAAAAACCACGTTGCGGGCTGAGGGATTTTCTGTTCCCTGTCTTCCTGGTCCCTTGTTCCCTGCTCTACTGCAGGATCGGAATTCCCGCGATGCGCTGCTGCCACTCCGCCGGGCCGGTGACGTGCACGCTGGTTCCCTTGGCATCGACGGCTACGGTGACGGGCATATCTTTGACGTCGAACTCATGGATGGCTTCCATGCCGAGGTCCCCGAAGGCCACGAGCCGCGAGCCGCGCATGGCGGGCTACTGTTTCACAACCACGGCGAGTTGATGCGGAGGGATCGTGAGCCGCACGGGTAAGGTTGCGGTGCGATCGGCGTGGAACGGCGTTGCAACTTGCACGTTCCCTGAAACTCCGTCGAGGCTTACGGACACCGTTTGCGGCGTGGTATCGAAATTGACCACCACGCACGCCTCTCCGCTCATGCCCGCCTGCAACGGCTTGAACACGGAATAACGGATATTGGCGCCGCCGTGAACGGTCGCGCCCATCGTATCGTTAAAGCGTCCCAGGAACAGCAGGTCCGCGTACTGCTTGCGAATCCTGATCAACTCGCTCACGTAGCGCGCCAACGGACGTGTCAGCGGCTCGTCCACCGACGCGTTGTAGTGCCGTGCCGCCAGGTCCCACACAAACCCGTAGCGCATGCCGTTGTTCATCTGGTTGAAGTCACCCGGAGCCTCACCGAAGATGGTCGCGGTCCACTCCGGGAAGGTGTACTTCAATACCGGCGAGCCGATGTCGATGGCGCCCATGCGCATATACGAGACATCGACATACGGCATCGCTCGGTCACTCCACGTTTCGGCAGCCAGCGAGAAATCGGGAGTGATCGCGCGGGCCTTGGAAAGCAGCTCGTTGAATGTCTCAAGAATTCCCGGCACCATCGACTTGTCGGGAGAAACAGTAAGCTGCTTATTGAAATCGAGCGCGCTGGAGCCGGCCGACTTATCGATCTGGAAGCCCTCAGCCCCGTCGCGCACTAGTGCCATGTACTCGTCCATCTCAAATTTCCTGAACTCGGGATGCGACGGGCTCACCAGCGCCATCTTCGACGGCGTCAGGCCGCCGCGCGCACTCATCGTTCCGTAGCCCCACCCAAACATTTGCCAATCCGGCGCCCACCGGCCCTCCGTTACATAGTCCTTCAGCTTGTCCTTGAACAGCGGCGTCGCCGTATCCGCCACGTCCACATTGGTAAAGATCAGCGGATGAACGCCCAGGTCGCGAATTTCAGCCAGCGCGCTGCGAAACTCCTCCTCCGTTCCCAGCCGCGGATCGGGTGTGTACTGCGGGTATCCGCGATCGATCCCGCCGATATCCCAGCCCAGAATCTCGAAGGTCGTGATGCCGTATTTCTTGGCGTCGGCGGCCAGCCTGGGCAGATCGTTGAAGCGATACAGAACCACGTCTTCAGGATTCGAAATGATGATGGATTGCCACGCATTCTCTTTGCGCAACCAATCCGGCGTACGACGCACCGTAAAGTGCTGGTCAAACCAGGCGCGATAAATTCCGCTGGCCTGGTGCCAATCGCCTTTGTGCACCTCCAGCGCCAACGGCCCCGCTTTGAACGTCCCCATCTTCAGATAGGGCATATTCACCCATCCCATCGACAGGCCCACCGGCTCTCCCGCCGGAAGCTCTGAAGGCCCAGGCCAGTTGTCCTTGATGTCGGAGCCCTTCGAATACGGCCGTAATTCCACCTGCAGAAGCATCAGGCGAGTATCGGGATCCTGGTTTGCGTAGTAATACCCCAGGCCCGCCTTCACGTTATAAATATCCATCCAACCCATCGGCATCGCCCCCGGATACGTAAACGACACCGCGTCGTAAGGTATGCCGAAATTGCCGCCGCCAAAGCCGGGACGAAATCGCGTAAACAGCACCGGCGAAAGATTGTTGTTGGCCCCGGGAATCATCGACTCCGTGTCCAGACGATCGCCGATCCCCTTTTGTCCGCCGATGATTCCGTACATCACCTCCGCCAGCTCGCGGTCCGTGGGGTTCTCCACCTCGATCGAGAAATGAATCTGCCCGCCGGCGCCGGGAGTCTCGACAGCCTCGATCCGGTAGCGCACTTTGACGGGCAGGGTCTCGCGATCGTTATGGAGCGCGTCGTATGTGCACACGACCCCGCCGGGGATCGCGTCGATCTCATCGACCTTCTGATCGCGGCTGGTGAAGTAGTTGGCCTCGTAGCCCTTCTGCGGGATGAGAATACGAAAGTTCTCGCCGAGGCGGGGTTCGCCGATGACCTCGAGCTCGGGACTCTTCCAGCGCAGCCCAATCAAGTCGCAATTGGTTTCTGAAAGGCGAAGCGTCGCAATGGGAGTTTCAATGGTGCGAATCTGCGCATGGTCAGGCGAAGGCTGCGCGGAGATTTGCCGTGCGCCCAGACCGCCGGCCGCGATCATCAGGCTTGCGAAGATAAGATGACTTCGTTGAGTGGACACGCCTACTCCCTTCTTGCTACTCCCTGTTCCCTGTCCTATTGCAGAATAGGAATCCCGGCAATCCGCTGCTGCCACTCCGCTGGGCCGGTGACGTGCACGCTGGTTCCCTTGGCATCGACGGCTACGGTGACGGGCATGTCTTTGACGTCGAACTCATAGATGGCTTCCATGCCGAGGTCCCCGAAGGCCACGAGGCGCGAGCCGCGAATCGCTTTCGAGACGAGATACGCCGCGCCGCCGACGGCCATCAGGTAGACGGCACTGTACTCACGGATCGCGTCGACGGCTTCAGGGCCGCGCTCAGCCTTGCCCACCATGCCGAGCAGGCCGGTTTCGGCGAGCATTTGACGCGTGAACTTATCCATGCGCGTGGCCGTGGTGGGTCCCGCGGGGCCGACTACTTCGTCGCGCACCGGATCGACCGGGCCGACGTAGTAGATGAAGCGGTTGCGGAAATCGACGGGAAGTTTTTCGCCGCGCTTGAGCATGTCGGTGAGACGCTTGTGCGCGGCATCGCGGCCGGTGAGGAGCTTGCCGCTGAGCAGCAGAACTTCGCCCGGCTTCCAGGTTGCGGCTTCCTCGCGCGTCACCGTGTCGAGGTTTACGCGCCGCGCGCCGCTGACGTCGTGAGTGAGCTTGGGCCAGTTTTCAAGTGACGGCGGATCGAGAAACACCGGGCCGGAACCGTCGAGCACAAAGTGCGCGTGGCGCATGGCCGCACAGTTGGGGATCATGGCCACGGGGAGATTGGCCGCGTGGGTCGGATAGTCGAGCACCTTCACATCGAGAACCGTGGTCAAGCCGCCCAGTCCCTGCGCGCCGATGCCGAGGCGGTTCACCTTGTCGTAAAGCTCGAGGCGGAGTTTTTCGGCGGTGGTTTTCGCGCCGCGGGCGATGAGGTCCTGAATATCGATCGGGTCCATGAGCGATTGCTTGGCCAGCAGCATGGCCTTCTCTGAGGTCCCACCGATGCCGATGCCCAAGATGCCTGGCGGACACCAGCCTGCGCCCATGGTGGGCACCGTCTTCAGCACCCAGTCCACGATCGAGTCGGAGGGGTTGAGCATGGTGAACTTCGACTTGGCCTCCGAGCCTCCGCCCTTGGCCGCGACCGTGACTTCGACCGTTGCGCCGCGCACCAGATCGACGGTGACGACGGCGGGCGTGTTGTCGCGGGTGTTGGTGCGCGCGCCCGCAGGGTCGGCGAGAACGCTGGCGCGTAATTTATTGTCGGGATCGAGATAGGCGCGGCGCACGCCCTCATCGACCATCTGCTGCAGGTCCTTAGGTTCTTCGCCGGGGCCGGGTTCGAAGTGGACGTCCATGCCGAGCTTGACGAAGGCGTTCACGATGCCCGTGTCCTGACAGATGGGCCGATGGCCCTCGGCGCACATGCGACTGTTGATGAGGATCTGGGCGATGGCATCGCGGGCGGCGGGCGACTGCTCGCGCGCGTAGGCCTCGGTGAGCGAGGTGATGTAATCCACCGGGTGGTAGTAGCTGATGTACTGCAACGCGCCCGCGACGCTCGAGATGAAATCTTCCTGCCGGATGACGGTCATTTCAGAGATGCCCTCGCGTTCAAGATTACTGGACGGAAGGCTCTGGTGTCCCGGTGCGCGAAGGGATGGAAGGAGGTCAGGGGTCAGGGGAGAGTGCGAATGTGGGTGTGGGTGGGTCGGTCTCGCGCACTCACACTCACACTCGCACTCGTGACCGGGTTCAGGCGCGCGTCTCTCGCCGCGTCTCGGTGGGCGCGCTTAACTGCTGGCGCAGGCTGCCGGCCAGGTCCGCCACCGTGCGCAGGCGGTCGGCCACGGCAGCGGGCACTCCGCCCCCGCTCAGGGCCAGTTGCGAGTGCAGCAAGAGGCCAGCGACCGTGGTTTTCAACTCGGTCTCAATCGCCGCCGCGGCGGCCCGGCGGGCCAGCGTTTGCTCGCGCTCGCGGCGGTGCAACGCGGCGCGGATCTCGCGGATCAGCCGCGCCGCTCCCGCGATGGCGAAGTTGATTTGCATGGGAATGGCCAGGCCGGCGCTTTCGCAGATCTTTTCCGCCGCCGCCGGATCGCACTCGGCCAGGGATTCATCGATCACCAGGGCTGAAAACTCGCGACGCCGCAACGCGGCCAGCGCGGCTCTGCGCCCTTCCGCCACCTCGACATCCATGCCCAGTTGCGCACCCACCACGGCGGCGCAGTTGCGCGCGCCTTCGATTCCAGTCACCATCAGAATGCTCATTGTCAGCTCCCCGATTTCAAAAGTCAGTTGTCAGTGATTAGTGGTTGGCTTTCAGCTGTCAGCTATCAGCTATCAGTTTTTAGCTCTTAGCCGGTCCGTTACCGATGCCAAGTGCTGATGCTTGGCGAAGAGTGCGCGGCAGCACGAAACAAGCTGAGAGCTGAAAGCTAAGAGCTGATAGCTGCCCTTATTCCTCGCGCAGCGGGTCGGCGATGCCGTACTCCTTGAGCTTGCGATAGAGCGTGGTCTTGCCGATGCCGAGGAGCCTGGCGGCCTGCAGTTTGTCGCCGTTGAGAGTGCGGATGGCGGTTAAGATTGCCTCGCGCTCGAGATCGGCCAGCGTCTTCAGCTCCGGCGCGCCGGCTGCAGCCGGCCCATCGCCCGTGGCCGCGGCCGCGCGCCGCGCTTCCAGGCCCTTTTGCTGGAGCTGCGTGGGCAGGTCGCCCAGTTGCAGCACAGGTCCGGACGAAAGCGCGGTTGCCCGTTCGATGGAGTTCTCAAGCTCGCGCACGTTGCCGGGCCAGTCGTGACGCATCATGGTGCGCAGCGCTTCGTCGCTCAGCGTGAACTTGCGTCCGTGCTCCCTGCTGATGCGGTCGAGAAAATGCGCAGCCAGCAGGGGGATGTCTTCGCGGCGATCGCGCAGGGACGGCAGGCGCAGGTTGACCACGTTCAGGCGGTAGAAGAGATCCTTGCGGAAAGTGCACTTCTCGACCATGGCGGCCAGATCGCGATTGGTAGCGGCCACGATGCGCGCCTTGATGGGCACGCGATGCGTAGCGCCCACCGGCCGCACCTCTTTCTCTTGCAGAGCGCGCAAGAGCTTGGCTTGCAAGTCAATCGTAAGCTCGCCGATCTCGTCGAGAAAGACGGTGCCTCCCTCGGCGGAGACCAATAGCCCTTCCTTCGACCGATTGGCCCCGGTAAAGGCGCCCTTGACGTAGCCGAAGAGCTCGCTCTCGATCAGCGTAGGCACGAGGGAGCCGCAGTCGACGGGCAGGAAGGGCTTCTGGGAATTGGGGCCGTAGGCGTGGATGGTCCGCGCCACCAGTTCCTTGCCGGTTCCGCTCTCGCCCAGGATGAGCACGGGATGCGTGCTCTGGGCAACTTTCGAGAGGATGCGGTAGATCTTCTCCATCTCCACCGAGCGGCCGATCATGGAGCCCAGCCCCTCGGAGAGGCGCAGCCGCTCGCGCAACTGGCGGGTCTCGGTGTCGGTGGTGTGATTCTGTGCGGCACGATCTAAAACCGTCGACAGCTCGTCCATGGCGAAGGGCTTGGTCAGGTAGTCCGAAGCGCCGCAGCGCATGGCCTCGACGGCCGCGTTCACCGAGCCTGTAGCGGTCATGGCGATGACCGAGGTGTCGGGGTAGAGCAGCTTGACTTCGGAGACCAGCTCCAGGCCCTCATTCGACCCCGCGGGCAGATTCACCAGCAGGATGTCGGCGGTGTGGCCGCGCAGGAGACTGCGCGCCTGGGCCAGATCGCCCGTGCTTTCGACGGCGTAGCCCAGGCTGGCCGCGATCTCGGCGCAGGCCGAGCGCACCGCCGCGTCGGCATCCACCACCAGCAGGTGCAAGCGAATCACCGGCTCGGCGAGTTGTGGTATGAACTCCATAGCCCGTGTGTTGAAGACTGTATTCAGCATTGTATTCGCCTCATAGGTGGTTGGAACAACGTTAAATTGCAACCGACAGGTTTCAGTTGACAGCCTTCAGTTCTCTGCGGTTCGTACGAATCGGTTCGTCTCTTGTCGTCTCCGGACACGTTCCCTTGCCAAGTTCCGCAGCCGCGGAGTCCCCAAACCTCTCAGCTATACCCCTGCCTTGCGCACCGGGAGCTCGATGGTAAAACAGGCGCCGCGCGGTATCCGGTTCGAGGCCGCGATACGTCCGCCGGCGCCTTCAACAATGGAGCGCACGATGGCCAACCCCAGCCCGCGAGGGTTTAGCGGCCAGCTAGAGCCGGGCGTCGCTTCGCCGTTGGTCTCTGCTTGCCTGCCGTGCAAGGTGAACCCGGAGGTGAAAATCCTGTCGAGAGCCGCCTCGGCGATGCCCGGCCCGTTGTCTTCCACGGTGAGCTCCAGGCAGGTCGCCGCACCCTGGGCGGTTTCGCGCTCCCGGAGGCCGATGTGGATGCGGCAATTCGAGGTCCTGTCTCTGGGCATGGCCTCGGCCGCGTTCTTTACCAGATTCACCAGCAGCCGGGTCAGGTCCTCGCCGGTCAGACGCACGGCTTGCGCGCCGCCGTCGGCATCCACGGTCAAGGCGATGGAAGGCCCGGCCAGCGCCGCCAGAAGATTGCGATTGGCCAGCAGCTCGGCGGCGAGATTGGTGATGGGCAGAGCGGGCAGAAGATCCCAGCGCCGGTTCCGCTCCTCAGAAGTGGCGCCTGCGGCGTTTCTCCAGCGCCGCTTTTCGCCATTTGTGCCAGCCGCACTCTCTCGCTCGGTCCCGTGCATGGCATCGGCATGAACGAGGGTCTGCGCGTTGCTGTCGGGGAATGCGTTGGCATCGAGCGATACCAACTTCTCGACCAGGCGGCGGCTGGCCGCGGCCACCAGCCGCAGTTCGTGCGCGTAATGTGTGAAGGCTGTTGCAAGCACGCCCGGCTCCTCCAGCAGATCGCAGTAGAGCCCCAGCGCCGCGACCATGTTGCGCGCATCGTGGGCCACTTCAGAGATGCTTTCGCCCCGGCCGCGCAACGTGGCCAGAGTTTCCACCACTTGTTCTACCCGCCTGCGCTCGACACCATTCCAGGTGCTCTCGGTATGGACCTTGGTCACGACTTTTTCGGAATGCAGCATACGCCGGATCCTTTCAGGAAAGATCGGGGCGCTAGTCCCTCGACCCCTGTCTTTCCGCTTCCCATTTCTGCCTAAGTGCCTGAGGTTTTGTCCAATATCTATACACGCCGCGTGCCAAACCAGAACGCAAACGCTAAGCTTCTGATAAGGAGGCGATTGGGGCCACGAATTGGCGAAGCGGGAAATGCGCCCCAGGCCGCAGGTGTCCCAAAATGGAACTGATAGCCGATGCAAAGCCTCGATAAGTCGTTCTATTTAAATAGGTTGGCGCACCGTTCCCCTTCCGGCACTTGAAACGCTGCGATTCCCAACCCGGAACTGCGGCCCTTCTCCTCTCCCGCATCGGGCCCGGGTTGCATGTGCGGGCCCTCGGTCCCTTACAATCCCTCTATGCACGCGACTCCTCCTTCCCTGCGCCCCGGCGGCAGAAGTGCCGGCCAGCTACGTCCGCTTACTCTCACGCCCGGCTTTGTACAGACCGCCGAAGGATCGGTCCTGGTGTCGCTGGGCAATACCCGGGTGCTGACCAACGCCACCATCGAACAAGGCGTCCCCGGCTGGCTGCGCAACTCGGGCCGCGGCTGGGTGACGGCCGAATATTCCATGCTGCCGCGGTCGACAGTCACGCGGACGCCGCGGGAATCGGAACGCGGCAAGATCGGCGGGCGCACCCACGAGATTCAAAGGCTGATCGGCAGGAGCCTGCGCTCAGTGGTCGACATGCAGGCCCTGGGCGAGCGCACGGTCATCCTCGACTGCGACGTAATCCAGGCCGACGGCGGCACGCGCACCGCAGCCATTACCGGCGCGGCCGTGGCCCTGGCCATTGCGCTCGACGCCCTGGTGAAGGCTGGCACGCTCAAGATCTCGCCGCTCAAGCAGTTGGTAGCCGCCACGTCGGTGGGCATCGTGGAAGGCGCGGCGCTTCTCGACCTCTGCTACGAAGAGGACGCGCAGGCCGAGGTGGATATGAACGTGGTGATGACCGCCGATGGGGGTCTGGTGGAGACGCAGGCCACCGCGGAAAAGGGGTCCTATTCGCGCGCCGATCTGAACGGGCTGATCGATCTGGCGGAATCGGGTCTCAAGGAGATCTTCGCGGCGCAGCGGGCGGTGCTCGAAAAAACAGGGAGTAGCCAATAGGGAGTAGAAAGGCGGGCTGCCGAGTCCTTCGGCTGCGCGTGCGCCGCCTGATAAATTCTTGCGTCGCGCCGCTACGCTGACGAATCTGCTGTTGGGTAGCCGATAAACCCAGTCCTGCAGCTCTGCTGAGGAAGGTCCTTCATGCCCAAAAAGAAAACATCCGCTGATCGCGACGCGTCTCTGCGCCAACATCTCATCGAATTGCTTACCGGCGGCAACGCGCACGCCGCTTTTGAGAAGGCTGTGAAAGGCTTGCCTGTTTCCCTGCGCGGCAAACGGCCCGGAGGCGCCGAACACTCGCCGTGGGAGGTGCTGGAGCATCTGCGCATCGCGCAGTGGGACATTCTGGACTTCACGCGCAATCCCGACTACCAGCACTTGCCGTGGCCCGAAGGCTACTGGCCTGCCACGGCCGCGCCTCCCGACGACAAGGCATGGGACAAGAGCATGCGCGCCTTTCGCCGCGACCTCAAGGCAATATCCGATCTCGTGGCCGACCCCGGCACCAATCTCTACGCGAAGATTTCCCACGGCAACGGGCAGACGATCTTGAGAGAAGCGCTACTGGTAGCCGACCACAATGCGTACCATCTCGGCGAACTGGTGCTGCTGCGCCGCTTGCTGGGGGCGTGGTAGAGGAACAGGGAACGAGGGACCAAGGGAACCAGGGAACAAGAAAGCCCAGCCAAAGCGCGCGCAGGCATCCTGCGCTTTGAAGGCTACAGGCTTGCGGCTCTCAGCGCAGCAGCACACTTAGCAGCAGTGTCCCGGCCAGCCCGGTTAAAGACAGCACGGTCTCCAGCACCGACCAGGTGGCCAGGGTCGACTTCACATCGATTTTGAACAGAGAGCCGATCAACCAGAAGCCTGAATCGTTCACATGGGACAGCAGGATGGAACCCGCGCCGGTGGCGAGCACCAGCAGTTCGGGCCGCACACCCATGGTCCCGGCCATGGGCGCCAGAATGCCTGCGGCCACGGCCATGGCAACTGTGGCCGACCCCATCGAAACGCGCACCGCGGCGGCCAAGGCCCAGGCCAGCAGCAGAGGCGGCATGTGTGCGCCCATGGCGAAGGTGACCGCAGCCTGCGCCGCGCCCGAGGCGCGCAAAACACCGCTCAACCCGCCTGCCGCAGCCAGAATCACCAGCGGGCTGGCGATGGGCGTGAAGGCGTCGATGGTCAGGCGTCGCAGACCGCCGGAGCTACGGTACGCGGGCTCCTGCACCCGGCGGCCCAGCGTGGCCAGAGCGACCAGCGCAGCCACCACCATCGCCACATCGGGAAAACCGGCGAAGTGCAGGAGACGGTTGGGCAGAGTTCCCTTGGCGGTGACCGCATCGGCCCAGCCTCCAGCGAGAATCAGCGCCACAGGCAGCAGGATCGCGAGCAGAGCGAGTAGCGCCCCGGCTGGTACAGCGAGGTCCTCCCCCTTTTCGGCCGAAGTGCTGCCGCCGACTCCTGCTCGTTCTGGCCCCGCCATTGGCGACGTCTCCGCAACCGGCGCACCAAAAACCGCATCCTGAGGAAGCGCGCCGCGCAGAAAGCTTCCCGGCCGCTCCCACAAACGAATCAGGATCGCGAAAAGCACAGGGCCGCCCAGTGTAGCGGCAATCACGCCCACGAGCAACCCCCACAACATGACCGGAGCCAATGCCGCATGGTACTCGGCGGTCGCGAGCAGGGCCGCGGGATGAGGCGGCAGCAGGCAGTGCATGGCAGAAAGCCCGGCCAGCACCGGCAGACCCACCAGCATGGGAGGCCGGCCGCTGCGCCGCGCCGCGTCCACCACGATGGGCATCAGCAGAACCAGCCCCACCTCAAAGAAAACTGGAATGCCGACCAGAATTCCGAGCGCCAGCAGCGCCCAGGGCAGGCCCCTTGTTCCACAGCCCTCCACCAAAAGTCTGCCCAACGCAGTTGCCGCGCCCGAGCTGGCCAGAAGCTGGCCGAGAATCGCCCCCATGCCGAGAATGATGGCGATATGGCCCATCATCTCGCCGGCCCCGGCGGTGAAAGCGACGGGAACCTTTTCAAGCGGGATGCCCGCAGCCGCGCCCAGGGCCAGGGCTGCCACGGACAGGCCCAGCGCGGCGTGCATCCGCAGCCTTCCGACGAGGAGCAACAGGAGCGCGACGGTGCCGGCCACACAGGCCAGCAGGTAGGCGTCATGGGCGGTCGCGAGGGCAAGGTTCACGGGGCGATTATAGCGGGAATCCCCTACCCCCAAGCGATTGACTCCCGGAAACTTAGGCACCACCTCAGATGATGGGAAACGGTTTCAACCTTTTATGCCGATGATTCGTCTAGCAAATGAGGGCCGGAGTCCGCCTCCTCAACCCAACGCCCCCAATGCCGTGGAGCATGCAATCAAGACCGTGGAGCATGAGATCGATGAGAAGTGAAAGCAAGATGCGTGGCTTTGCTGTGCCTGGAGTTGTAGCCCTGGCCTTATTTCTGCTGGCAGCGGCGCCCGACGCACGCGCGCAAGTGATGCGCTATCTCGGCAGCATCACCGCCATCAGCGGCGACACGCTGACCGTCAAGACCGACGCCGGCGATGTGCACCAGGTCGAGGTTCCCGCAACCGCGTCGCTCAAGCGCATCGCACCGGGAGAAAAGGATCTGAGCAAGGCCGAGCCTCTCGATTACGGTGGACTGGCCGTAGGCGACCGCGTGCTGGTGACGCTCGATCCCAACGTCACAGGCTCGCTGTCACAGGCGGCGCGCATCATCGCCATCAAGCAGGCCGATGTGGCGCAGAAGCAAGAAGCGGAAACTGCAGCCTGGAATCGGGGCGTGCATGGATTGGTCAAGAGCGTCGATGCCACAACGGGCGTCATTGTGGTGACGACGCGCGTGGGCCCGATTACAAAAGATGTAACCGTAAACACCACGGCGGCGACGGTGCTCGAGCGCTACGCGCCCGGTTCAGTGCGTTTCGAAGAGGCTCAGCCCGCACCTATCGCCGCCATCCGTCCCGGCGATCAACTGTCGGCACGCGGAACCAGGAACGCCGATGGAACCGCATTTGCGGCCGATGGCGTCATTACTGGCAGCTTCCGCAGCATTCCAGGGACCGTGATCTCCATCGACGCGGCAGCTTCCACGCTTACGGTGAAGGACCTGTCTACGAAGAAGCCGGTCACCGTCCGCGTCGCCGCCGATGTTGCGTTGCGGCGGCTCGACGACAATGTGGCGACGAGGATTGCCGCGGGGCTCAAAGGCAATTCAACCGGCGGCCGCGGTGCATACGGCGGCGGAGGCATGAATGGCGGTGGTGGTGGCGGGCAACGCACCTTTAGCCAAGCTGGCGGTCCTGGGGGCGGCGGCGCAGGCCAAGGGCACATGGAACTTGAATCCATCCTCGATCGCGCGCCACAGATTCAGTTGGGCGCTCTCAAGAAGGGCGACGCGGTAATGATCGTGGCCACGGAAGATGCCTCAGGCCTGAACGTGGTGAAGCTTCTGGCCGGCGTCGAACCGCTGCTCGAAGCTCCGGAAGCGGCGAATCTACTTTCCAGTTGGAGTTTGAGCTCGGGCGAAGGTGAAGGGGCCCAATAGCCGAATTCGTACTTTTTATTCATACAAAACACAAGTGAGGGAATCTTGTATTCAAAGTCGCACTGCTTGATTGCATTTCTGGTTTCCACAGTCTTTACCTTGGTTGCCGCGGCGGCCAACGCGCAGACAGCGCCGGCTCCGGCGCCACAAACCCCACAGGCTGCTACCCCGCAGACGGCGACTCCTGCCCCACAGGCCGCGCCCGCCGAGTCGGCTCCTGCGACGGCGGCTCCTGCGGAGGCCGCTCCGGCCACCACGGGCATTCTGCGCGGCCACATTCTCGACCAAACTGGCGCGCTCATTCCCGGCGCGCAGATCACCGTGACCACCACGAAGGGCACCACCGTGGGAACCGGAACGGCGAGTGCATCCGGCAGTTATGTGGTGCGCGGCCTGCCGGCAGGAAGCTACATCGTGCAAGTCACGTACAACGGGTTTGCGCCATTTGTTTCCGAGCCGATTCCGCTGGCGGCGGGACAGTCAAAGAACATTGAGGTCAAGATGGCGGTCGAGACCACGCAACAGGAAGTGGTGGTGACCGATGAGAGTGGACCTGCGGTGAGCACCGACGCCGACGCCAACGCGAGCTCCATTGTGCTCAAAGGCTCCGATCTCGACGCGCTCTCCGACGATCCCGACGAGCTTTCGAACGAACTCTCGGCTTTGGCCGGTCCTTCGGCAGGCCCCAATGGCGGACAGATTTATATCGATGGATTTACCGGTGGAACGCTGCCGCCGAAGTCGGCGATCCGCGAGATTCGCATCAACCAGAATCCTTTCTCGGCTGAGTTCGACCACATCGGCTACGGACGCATCGAGATTCTCACCAAGCCGGGAACCGATACGCTGCATGGGCGCGGCTTCCTCCAGGGCAACGACAGCGCGTTCAATACCAGCAATCCGTTTGCTCCGCCTCCTTCCTACCACTCGATCCAGTACAACGGCACCATCAGCGGTGCACTCAACAAAAAGGCCTCGTACTTCCTCAGCGTTGAGGGCCGCGATAACCCCGACGCCAGCATCTACACCGTCGGCATCCCGATTCAGGCGGGGGGCACGGGCCTCTATTTCATTCCTACGAACTCGAGTGGAAACGTAATCAACACCACCGGCGCTATCTACAGCCCGTCTTCGCGCGTCGAAGTGTCGCCGCGGCTCGACGTGCAACTGGGCCAGAAGAACACGCTTACCGTTCGCTACCAGTTTGAACGCGGCAGTTCGAGCGGCAATTTCGGCTCGACGTCATTGCCCTCGCAGGCGACGGGAAATACCGTCTCGGAGCATTCCGTTCAGATGGACGATACGCAGATTATCAGCGACCGCATCGTGAACGAGACGCGGTTTCAATATCGCCTTGCACCGACAGTCAATACTTCAGTGAGCACTATGCCGAAAGTCGGTGTCGGCGGATTCTTCTCTGGTGGCGGAAGCAGCAGCCAGTCATCCTCCGACCGCTCCTCGCACATTGAGTTGCAAAACATCACCACCATGACCAAGGGCACGCAGGCCATCAAATTCGGCACATGGCTGCGCGACAACCGCGACGCCAGCACCTCCAGCGGCGGCTTCAATGGCAGCTTCACCTTCGCCGACTTGAACGACTACACGGGCGCTTTGAACAACCTATCCACTCCCGGGTTTTGCCCGGCAGGCGGCCCGGTTACGAGCCAATGCGGCAAGACTAATTTGCCCGAAAAGTTGAACATCACTACCGGGAACGAAAAATATCGGGCCAATGTCTTCGACGCCGCGCTGTTCTTTCAGGACGACTGGAAGGTGAATAAGTTCCTTACGCTTTCCGGCGGCCTGCGCTGGGAAACGCAGAATCATGTCTCCGACCATAGCGACTTCGCGCCGCGCTTCGCCTTTGCCTATGCGCTCGACGGTCACAAGAAAGGCACGGTTCAAAAGACTGTCGTCCGCGGAGGGTACGGCTTCTTCTACGATCGTTTCGGGGTCGGCAGCTTGATGGGGCTGGAACAGAATCACGTCAGCAACACACCCAGCCAACAGCAATACGTCATTACAAATCCGACCTGCTTCAACCCAGTCAGCGTGGCCAACATCAGTTCGAACCCATTGGCCACTTGCAATGGCGGCAACGCCCCCACGCTCGCGACCCAGGCGTTTAGTCAACTTCTGCCCAGCTACCACTCGCCCTATAACGAGCAATTGGGATTCAGCCTCGAACGGCAACTTACGAAGGTCTCAACACTCACGCTCACCTACTTGCACAGCTACGGTGTGCATCAGAACGCAACGCGGAAC
Source organism: Occallatibacter sp. (assembly GCA_031296305.1). Classification (GTDB taxonomy): domain Bacteria; phylum Acidobacteriota; class Terriglobia; order Terriglobales; family Acidobacteriaceae; genus Telmatobacter. Next base: position 145,237 of record JARLFZ010000001.1, read on the forward strand.
TCAAATCCTTATCAGAATGTGCCCGGGACCTTCAACTATGGCCCCAATGTTCCTGGTTCAGGGCCGCGCCTGAACACCGCCTTTGGTCAGATTGACGAGATTTATCCCGAAGCCGTCTTCAAGCAGAACCAATTGATCGCGAACGTCAACGCCCGCTTCACGCCAAGTTTCAGCGTCACCGGTTTTTACACACTCAACTTCGCCCATGGCGATACCGGCACGGCATCGAACTCTTACAACCTAAAGCAGGATTACGGACGTGCCGGCTTTGTGAGGCGGAATATGGTGTTCCTCTTCGCTAATTATTCCGGCAAATGGGGCATCTCCTACAATCCGTTCCTGGTCGCCCAGTCCGGCAGGCCCTTTAACATTGCGTCCAACCTGGACCTGACCGGCGACAATTTCTTCAATGACAGGCCTTCCCTTGCATCCAGTTCATCTTCTTGCAGCGGGAACTCACTCTACGCACAAACCTCGTTCGGCTGCCTCGATACGATCCCGCAATCGGGAGAGACGCTGCTGGCTCCAAACCTGGGCACCGGTCCCTCCTCAGTTACATTCAATCTGCGCGTCAGCCGCTCCTGGGGAATTGGCCCCAAGGTTCAAGCGCCTGCGGGCGCAGGTGGTCAACGTGGTCCTGGCGGTGGTGGTGGCTTTGGCGGCCCGGGCTTCGGCGGTGGACCTGGAGGCGGTGGCGGCGGCCGCGGCGGTGGTGGAGGCGGCGGCGGCTTTGGCGGCGGCCCCGGCGGCGGTGGCCGCGGTGGCATGTCGAACACCGGTCGCAAGTACTCTCTGACTTTCAGCGCTCAGGCTTTGAACCTATTCAACGACATCAACTACGGAACGCCGATCGGAAGCGTGGTGCCAACCCTCATTCCCGGAACCACTACCTACGGCCCCGGAAGCCGTTTCGATAAGTCCCCCAACCTCGCCAACGGACAGTTTGCATCGCCTACAGGTTCCGCATCTCGCCGGATCTTCTTCATGGCAGCCTTTTCGTTCTAAAGACAGGGAGTAGCCAATATGGAATAGGGAATAGAAAACCAAACTCCTCGGCGGGTGGGGCTTTTCTTTTCCCTATTGGCTACTACTCCCTATTTCCTGCTCGTACAGCGCCTCCCACCCATCGGCCACTGCATCGATGCTGAAGCGGCGCTGGATTAGTTCTCGCGCCGCCTTTCCCTCGAGTGTCCCCTCGTCTCTGTTTCGCCCCATGGTTCGCAACATTGCAGCCGCGAGAGCTTCCGGGTCTTTCGGTGGAACCCGCGTGCCCTCGTCGCCCAGCAATTCGCGGACGCCGCCGACATCTGTGGCCACTACCGGCTTCTCCATGGCCATGGCTTCCGCAATTACTTGCGGCAACCCTTCCCAGGCTGAGCCGAGCACAAATCCATCTGCCGCGTCCAGCAGGGCCGGCATGTCTCGCTGCAATCCAAGAAAAAGCGCCTTCTCTCGAATGCCCAAATCATTGGCAAGGGATTCAAGTTCCTGGCACGCGGCTTCGCTTCCCCCGCCAGCAATCCACAAGAGCGTATCGCTGCGCTGTCGCTCAACTTTCGCAAAGGCCTGGAGCAGATTCGGATAATCTTTCGCTGGCGCGATGCGCCCGACGCACAGCCAGACAAAGGCGGAATCAGCGCCCATCGCCTTTCGTGTCGACGCGCGGCGCTGGGCATCAGGCGCAAACTTCTGCGTGTCGATTCCGAGGGCGCGCACGGAACACTTATGCTTTGGAATCGCTTTTAAGCGGATAAAGCTGTCTGCCGCGGCCTGGCTTATGGCAACCGTGCGCACGCTCCATCGATCGGTCAAGCGGTACGCCAGCATACGCATCCGGCCACCTTCGTACACGTTGTGCACGTTGGAAATGACTACGGCGCGCGGGGCGCCGATTGTGAGCAGCCGCGCCAGGATATTGGCGTGAAAGCTGTGACTGTGAACCATGTCCGGCCGGAATTCGCGCAGAAAATGCCGCCCGCGCCGGAAGCCAGCCGCAACGCTCGCCGGATTCTTGCGGATGTCGAGATAGGTGACCGGAAGCGTCGTCGGCCATTGCTCAGGCAAACGCGGCATCAGCGAAAGCAGCGCCACGTCGTGGCCGCGGTTGGCCATGCGCTCTGCCACGGCAAGAGCCAGCTTCTCTGCTCCGCCCATACCGAGCGAGGTGAGAACAGTCACGATACGCATAGGGCCCGCATTTTGCTAAGAGAATTGAGTGCAACGATCATAGCCCAAGCGCAGCCGTCCGTCTGTGGTGTGGGCCGGCGCGACTACGCAAGCCCGCTTTGGAGCGTTTTCGCAGCCCCGTTCCCTTGTCGCCGAACTGGGTGGCCACCGGCCCTGGCGCGGCAGGCAGCGGCGCAGGAGACCCCGATACACGACTTAGCTCATTTTTTGAAAAGAATCCTTTCGAAATTTTGCGAATTGGGCTGTACAATTCCCCCCAAGGAGACCTATGGCCGGAGACATGCAAATTACGTGCAGCGATTGCGGGCAGGATTTCACCTTCACCGCTGCTGATCAAACGTTCTTTCAGGAACGTGGTTACTCGACCCCAAAGCGTTGCAAGCCTTGCCGCCAGGCAAAGAAGAACGATCAGGGGGGATCCGGCTACCGTTCGGCTCCTTCACAGGGAACTCCTGTGATTTGCTCGGGTTGCGGTCAGCCCACTACCGTTCCTTTCGAGCCGCGAGGCGATCGTCCGGTTTACTGCCGCGATTGCTACACGGCGCGCAAGGGAAGCGGGGGCGCGTCGAGAGTGCGCGACCGCTAATAAGAAATTTGCCCGGCTCCCGAGATCTTTTCTCGAGCCGGGCCGCAACAGTTCAGGGTTCGTAGGGCAAGGCTTCGCGACGGTCGAAATTTGGCCACGCACCTCGCAAGGGCTCTGTCGAGAGTGAGCGTACGCCCACCTCTCCTGGCCGTCACTTTCGCATTGCAGTCTCCACGCAACGGATTACACCCTCGTTCGAAATGCTACGAAGCCACGACTCCTTATGCAATAAAGGTAGATAGACAGAGGCGGCTCGGCCCGATACAATTTCGCTCACGGACCTCTCCCCCAAAAGGATGCTTCCAAACTTAATGGCCTCCCAACTCTCGTTCACGGGGTTCGCGTGGAAGAATCTCTGGCGCAGACGCCTCCGGACATTGTTAACGCTGGTCGGAATCACGATGGGCATCGGCGCCTTCGTGGCCCTGGTGGGATTCTCGCGCGCCTTCGAGCACGAGTGGATGCGCATGTATACAAGCTCCGGCATCGACATCGCAGTCGTCCAGAGTAACCTTCTCTCCAGCTCGATCGATGAGTCTCTTGCCACAAAAATCAGCGCCGTCCCCGATGTTGCCCAAGTGGCGCCCATGATCTTCAATCTCATGGACCTGACGCCGGAAGTGAATGCGTTGGTTTATGGCTGGCGCGCCAACTCCTACGAGCTCGATTCCCTCACCCTTCTCTCAGGCCATCGCTTTCACGATGGAACACAGGAGATTCTCCTGGGCGATTTGCTGGCCAGTAATCTCGGCAAAAAGGTCGGCGACATGCTTTCCATCCAAGGCACAAATTTCACCGTGGCCGGCGTCTTTCATGGAGGCTCAGCGCTTGAAGCTGGTTCCGTGATTATGCCGCTCGATCAGATGCAGATCGTCGCCGGCATGGAGGGGAAGGTCACCGCGTTTCACGTCAAGCTACGCGCCGCACCTGCCGGCGAATCCTACGATGATTACGTAAAGCAAGCTTCAGCGGCCATTGAAGCCGTCTTGCCCGGCACGCGCGCCTTTCCCGCCGCAGAGCGCGCCGCCAACAACCAGATCGTCGCTCTGGCTCACTCCGTGGCCTGGGGCACATCCGCCATCGCGCTCCTCATCGGCATTCTGGGCATCGCCAACACCATGGCAATGTCGGTCTTTGAGCGAACCCGCGAGATCGGTATCCTGCGCGCCCTGGGCTGGAAGGGCCGCCATGTCATCCTGCTCATTCTTGCCGAGGCTGCAGCTTTGGGATTCGTGGGCGGCTTGGTCGGCGTCGGCGTGGGATGGGGCACGTTGCGCCTGCTCTCCACATTGCCGCAAACCGCCAGCGTCGTCTCGGCATCGGTTTCGCCGTCGTATCTACTGGAATCGCTGCTGATCGCAATCGCCGCCGGCCTGCTCGCCGGCGCCTATCCCGCGTGGCGCGGGGCGCGGCTTTCGCCGATGGAGGCGTTGCGCTATGAGTAGCCCTCTCAACGGCGGCAGCCCAATTAGCACCAGCGGCCCCATTCTTGAGGCGCGCGGCCTCGTGAAGAGCTACGACGAGGGGCGCGTGGAAGCTCTGCGCGGCGTCGACTTGAAGATTGATGCGGGAGAATATGCCGCTATCAGCGGCCCCAGCGGCAGCGGCAAATCCACGCTTCTTCATCTGCTCGGCGGCCTCGATACGGCCACGCAAGGCCAGGTCTTCTTCAACGGATCCGTACTGGGCAAGGCCGTCGACCTCGATACGTACCGTTCGCGGCAGGTGGGATTCATCTTCCAGGCCTTTTACCTGTTGCCCACGCTGCGCGCGGCGGAAAATGTTCAGGTGGCCATGCTGGCGCTGCATGAAAAAGCCAATCATCGCGCAGAGCGTGCGGCGGCGCTTCTTGAAGAGATGGGGCTTGGGACGCGCATGAACCATTTTCCCAACCAGCTTTCGGCCGGCGAGCGGCAACGCGTGGCCATTGCGCGCGCACTGGCCAACGATCCCACGCTGCTGCTGGCCGACGAGCCCACCGGCAACCTCGACAGCGTGAACTCGGCGCACATCATGGATCTCCTGTGCGGCATTCGCGAGCAGCGCGGCATGACCATGATCGTCGTGACCCATGAAAACGACATCGCAAACGCGGCGCCGCGCCACATTCGCATTCGCGATGGAAAGATCGAATCATGACGCGAATCATGAAAGCGCTGCGGGCTGCGGGTATCGCCGCGCTGGCGCCCTTGCTGTGCGCGCAAACGGTGAACCTGAAGGATCTGGTGGCATCGATGCGCAAGCGGATCGAGACCGCCGATTTTCGCGCCACCGGACACCTGGTCTGGGTGCAGCCGAGTGGAGCGCGACTCAGCTATCCCATCACCATCAAGGCGCATTGGTTTCCCGGCGTGCTGCGCGAGTGGATTGAAATCACCGACGCATCGAAGGCCGGCAATGGCACGGCCGGGAGCGCACACCGGGTTTCGCACCTGCTTCTCGAAATGCGGCCCGGCGGCCAAAGCTCAGTTACCATCGCGCATACCGGGGACAAGTCTGCGACCGCGCTGACCTTCGAAAGATGGCGCGACGGCCTGTTTGGACCGGAATTCGGTTACGAAGATTTGCTCGAGCAACAATTCTTCTGGGCGGGGCAAGCTTCGGAGGGTAATGCTAAATTCGGCGCGCGTGATTGCGTCATTGTGAAAAGCACTCCCGGGCCGGCCGATCGCACGCACTACGCACAGGTGAAGACCTGGCTCGATCCCAGCATTGCATTTCCTGTATACGTTGAGAAGACCGAGAATCGGACGGGGCTGGTGAAGGAGTTCACCTACTACGGCATCCGTCATGAGGAAGGCGTCTGGTCGGCGCACCAGATAGAGGTGAAAATACACGGCCAGTCCGGTTCCACGCTGCTCATCCTCGACCGGGGCAGCGCCAAGGCAAATCTTACGCTCGCCGATTTCAACCCCGCACTGCTCACGAAGTTTTAGGTGTCCCCGATGCACATGGTTCTTTGGATTCTCGCGTCCGTTGCGCTTCTGGTACTGGCCGGAACCGTTTATCAGCATATCGGCAGCCTTCGCGATCGCCGCATGCACACGGGCCAGGGCCGCTCGGTAAGCATCGGACGCGGCTGCGGCCTCTACTTTTTTGAGGAGGGCCGGGGCGAGCCGACGGTTCTTTTCGAGGCCGGAATCGGCGCCACGCATCTCAACTGGCGCGGCATTCAGGATCCTATTTCCACTGTCGCCCACACCGTTGCCTACGATCGCGCCAGCCTTGGCTGGAGCAGCCCTTGCCGCACACCGCGCACGCCGGGCAACATCGCCACGGAGTTGCACCGGATGCTCGAAGCTGCGGGCTTCCGGCCGCCGTACGTTCTGGTGGGTCACTCCTTCGGCGGGCTGGTGATGCGCCGATACGCGTTGCTCTATCCCGATGAAGTCTCGGGCGTGGTTCTCGTCGATCCTATGCGCAGCGAGGAATGGCCTCCTCTCAACCCCAGCCGGCAATCGCAGCTCGACCTCGGCAATCGCCTCATCCGTTACGCGCTGCCGGTGGTGCGTTGCGGGCTGGCGCGTCTGCTGGTGACGTGCCTCTTCGGCCGCCCTGGAAAATTCTCCGAACAGGTTGCCGGGGTTGCCGGCTCGCACCCGCGCCATGTGCTGTATCGCATCAAGACCGAAGTGCGGAAGATGCCGCGCGCGGTATGGCCGGCGGTTGCCGCGCACTGGTCGCGGCCCAGCTTTTACGCCGGGCTGCGCAGCCACATCCATTCCATCCCCGCTACCGTGAGAGAGATGCACACGGCCGAGCCCATTCGCGGCATTCCTGTCACCGTGCTCACGCCGCGAAACGCCGCTCCCCTCACATCCAATCAGCTTGACCACATCGGCGATTCCGTCCTCCAGATCATTGCGCGAAAGAGCGAGCATTGGATTCATCTCGATGAGCCAGATCTCGTGATCAACGCCATTCGGGTCATGATCGGGGCTCCGCCGGTGGCCGTTGCTGCAGAGGCCGAGCCCGCGATGGCCTTCGTCACCGAGAATGCTCTACCTGAAGACGCCCCACTTCTCGCAGTTCCCCGCTCCGCGCGCTGAAAGAACAGGGAGTAGCCAGTAGGGAGTAGTCAGTAGAGAGGGGCGTCCTGCTCTCTATTGGCTACTCTCTATTGGCTACTCTCTATTCCCTGTCTCTCTGTTCCCCGCTCCGCGCGCTGAAGACATCTTCGCTATGCTGTAAATGCGCTTCCCTTTCGCCATCGAGCTGGAAGCCGAGGGCTCTCATGGAAGTGAAGGTATCGCATGTCGACGGTGTCAGGTTCGCCATTCAGGCACGGTCGCACATTGTTACGTCCGATCAGCCGCTGGAGAACGGCGGAGAAGACTCCGGCATGACGCCGCCTGAGTTTCTGCTGGCTTCGCTGGGCTCCTGCGCGGCTTATTATGCGGTCGAGTACCTGCGCACTCGTAATCTCGCGCAGACCGGCGTGGAGGTTTCAGTGACCGCCGAAAAACTTCTGAAGCCGGCGCGCCTGGGCAATTTCCGCATCCACGTGCTCAGTCCCGTCGCGCTGGATCCGCAACACAGCGAGGGATTGGTCCGCGCTGTCCATCATTGCCTTGTGCACAACACGTTGCTTTCGCCTTCTGAGATCAAAATCGACCTGACCGCCGTCGGCGCGCAGTAATTTTCTCTAGAGCGGGTTGCATAGATCTTCGAGGCCGTTAGAAAAACGTCCCTCGGTGGCTGAAGCCCGCAGTTTTTTCGGAGCTTTAGCGGCACGACTGAAGTCGTGCCCTTTCAAAACAGGACTTACGCGACAAGTTTTTCGAGTTGTATCGCGGCTCCGCCTTATGGCGCGATAAAGGGAGCGCGTGCAGGGGTCCGCGGTGAACTACGAACTGTGAACTGGTCACGAGATTCTCACGCTCTTGCCGCGCGAAAGCACCGCAGCCTTGCGGCGCACCCTGCCATCCTTTGACGCATGGTCGATCTTGCGCCAGAAGCCGATGAAATAATCGACCGCCGAAATGATCGCGACCAGAGCCGCGAAATAGATGGCCGCAATTGCGTACCACTTCACCGGAATCGCAATCAAACCGATCTGCCACTGGTCCCAACGATGCGCCAGGATGGCGGAGACGACGGAGACGATCTGCACCACCGTCTTCAGCTTGCCCAGTTCGCTGGCCGTCACGGTGAAGCCTTCTGACGCCGCGATCGACCGCAATCCGGAGATGAGAAATTCGCGGCCGATGATCACGACCACGATCCAAACCTTCACCACTTCGGGGTTGTAGGCTACCAGCGCAACAAACGCGGCCGTCACCATGATTTTGTCTGCCAGCGGATCGAGCAGCATGCCCATGGTCGTGATCTGGCCGCGCCTGCGGGCAAGATAGCCGTCGAGGCCGTCGGTAATCGAGGCCAGCACAAACAAGATCGAGGCGGCGATCTCCTGGGCTCCGTGCCCCTGCCAGGGAAAGTGCGGCGAGAGAATCCACAGGAAGAGCGGGATCATGACGATCCGCGTCATGGTGATAGAGTTAGGCAGATTCATGCGCACGCGCCACGCTATCAGGTCTCTGGTGGCGTGACACCATTATCGCACCGGGAACGAAGTCGCGCGCACAGACTGGTTACCTTTGGCTAAAATGCCTGCCTACATTACTAAATCTTCCTTCAGCATAATAGCGACGTTGGCAACGCTGTGGCGGGTCAACATTTGCATAATCCATTGCGCAGGAACCGCCACCATCAGCCCAGACTGCTGCTGAACCTCCTGACGAGAATCTCCCTGCCCCACAGACAGGAGAGGAGCGGGTACATACTGAATCAGCATCCCAACTACATCTCCTGTTGTCAGGCTAATGACTGGACATCCACTGTCCCCATGATTTCCCGCCACGGATACGATGAGCAAATCCTTCCGCCCCGCGGGGAAATTTGGTACCGTTTCGAGCATTGCGTCGGTGGCTCCAATATTCCCGATTTGGATTACGGGACTTGCAAACGAGCCGAGTGGATACCCGAGGATTGCAATGGGCTCGCCAGCCAATGCCGATTCTTCTGAAATCCTGAGCGAAGTGATCGGTCGGTAGCTTAACTTTGGCCTGGTACCGCCGCTGGGCTCTTTGAACGGCCTGAAACCCTTCAGTTGGCATAAAGCCAAATCGCGTTCACGGTCTATCTCAATTACGTCAAACCAAACCCCAATCCCGTTCTTGTCTCGTTGATGTGTGGTTGCCGTCAATTGCGGAGAATTTGGCTTGTAGCGCGCTAAAACATGAGCCGCTGTAACGAAGTAGCCCTCCCTCCCGATCAGGAATCCGGTTCCAACCACGATGGGATGTGGAGGGTGCGTACCGGCTTCGCCCCAGTACTCAAGCTGAAGCACTGCCGATGAGTCCTCGCTGGCTATCTCGACGGGGCTAATTTGCCCCTTGTGGCTCGCGAACAGGTTCGGACCTGCTAAACCGAGGACCATAAGGCAAGCCACCAGACGAGTCTTCATTGCGCTCCTTCCTGCTGCACTGAATTGCAATTTTAGTTCACGCCTGCACCGGGCAAATTCGCGCGGCCAGCGGAGATGGTCAGCTCTCCGTGGAACCTGCCGGTAGAGCCCGCCTGCCCTACCTCGCGGCGACAAACAAATGGCGGGAGAAGCCTGCGCTTCCCCCGCCACGATTACCTCGGTTGCTGGGTGTTCTACGCGTAAATTCCGCGCTGCTTGATGGTGAACGCTACGCGGTCGATGGCCAACATATACGCCGCGATGCGGTTGTTCACGCCGTGAGCTTCGGCATAGCGCACTACGTCGTCGAAGCTGTCGCGCAAAATGGTTTCCAATCGCTCATTCACCTGAGCCTCTTTCCAGAAGTACCCCTGGCGGTCCTGCACCCACTCAAAGTAGCTGGCCGTGACGCCGCCGGCATTGGCCAAAATGTCGGGCACGATGAAGATGCGCTTCTCGGCGAGAATTTCGTCGGCCACGGCGGTAGTGGGCCCGTTCGCGCCCTCCACTACGATCTTCGCCTTGATCTTGTCGGCGTTGCGGCTGGTAATCACGTTCTCCGTCGCCGCCGGGATCAGGATGTCGCAGTCGGACACCAGCAGCTCTTCGCTGGGCGTGGCTTCGGCTCCGCGGAAGCCGAGAATGGTGTTGTTGCGGTACCTGTACTCGAGCAATTGGTGGATATCGATGCCGGCGGGGTTATAGAGCCCGCCTTCGCGCTCCGCGATGCCTACGATCGAGTAGCCGCGCTCCTGCATCAGCCGGGCGGCGTTCGATCCTACGTTGCCGAAGCCTTGAATCACCACGCGGCAGCCTTCGACCGGCATGTTCAGATAGCGCAGACTTTCGTCGCATACCACCTTCACGCCACGGCCCGTGGCCTCAATACGGCCCTGCGAGCCGCCCATACTTATCGGCTTGCCCGTCACCACGGCGGTCACGGTTTGCCGCATGTGCATGGAGTAGGTGTCCATGATCCACGCCATGGTTTGCTCGTTGGTATTCACGTCGGGCGCGGGCACATCCTTCTCCGGCCCAATGAACTCGATGATCTCCGACGTATAGCGGCGCGTCATGCGCTCCAATTCGCCGCGGCTCATGGTCTTGGGATCGCAGATGACGCCGCCCTTGGCGCCGCCAAAAGGAATGTTCACTACCGCGCACTTCCAGGTCATCCAACTGGCCAGGGCGCGCACTTCGTCCAGCGTCACATCTGGCGCGTAGCGGATGCCGCCCTTGCACGGCCCGCGGGCGATGTTGTGCTGCACGCGAAAGCCCGTGAACACGTCGATCATGCCGTTATCCAGCGCCACCGGAAAGTGCACGATGATCTCGCGCGAGGGCGAGCGCAGCACCTTCCACAATCCATCGTCTAGGTTCAACTTGCGCGCGGCAAAATCGAAGCGCGCGTTTTGCGCCTCCCAGGGATTGATCTCCTGGTCGAGCGTTACTTGGGGGGTTCCCGTTGCCATAAAGTTCTCCACCTTCTGCCAGGCTTCCGGTTTTCCCGGAGCCGGAATGCTGCCCCGTTCATCAAGCTTATCTGCGGGGCGGCCAATCTGTCAGGGTCTCCGCGACCACGGCCGCTTCCCGCACAACCCCGCCGCTTAGTGCGGAGACGCATGGGAAGGGGCCAAAACCGCCTGCAGACCCAAACCTCAGTGAGTCTAGGCCGGTCGCCCGCCCTCGTCAAGGTACGCCGGTCACATCTGAATCACCCTTTCTGGCCGGATTCCAGATATCCGGTTCTTTGCCTGAAGCGAGAAGGCCTTCGCGGCGGCGGAATTCGCGAGCATTTACACTGAAGCTGTGAAAGCCCCTACCCGCT
>JARLFZ010000019.1 GCA_031296305.1 Occallatibacter sp.
CATATTGCCTTCGCCAGACATGCCGCCAAGCCGGTGCTGGAAGCCCGCGCCGATGTTGACGCCGCCCTGATTGGACGAGTAGTGGCCAACCACGGCGTTCACGGTGCCGATCTCGCAGAAGTAGTAGCAGTACTCGGTCTCTTCAGGATCGGTGAAGCTGGTGACCTTGCGATAGAAGCCGCCGCCTCCGGTGACGTAGACATCGTTGGTGGCCTTCGGCATCAGATCTATCACCGGATCGATGGTGAGGGACCAGATATGCGCGTAGCCGCCGTTGGCGCCGGCCTCGGCGATCAGGTAGCCGGGCAGTTTGGAGTCGAGAAACTGATACTCAATCAGCGTGGACAGGTACTTGTTGAATTTCAATCCGGCACCCACGGTAAACTGGCCGCCCCAGGTGATCGAGTTGCTCTCGGGCGCGTTGAAACCACCGCTTGCCTCGAAGGCCCAGCTATGCAGAATGCTGTGCTTTTCACCGGCTGCGTATTGGCCGCCGCGGGCCCCGCCTGAAGAGGACAAAGAAGCGCCGGGCATAGGGGCTTCGGGCAGAGAGAATTCGGCCATCTCCGTCTGGGTCAGGCCTGACTGGCTGGAGGAGTAACTGGCTGAACTGGAGGTGTCATTGGAGGTGTTGGGGGAAGCTGTGGACTGCGCCTGGGTTACGCCGGCTGCAAAGAGTGCCGCAGCCGCAAATACACCGATGCGCCGCAATTGCGGCATCTGAAGGGGGGAGGACATGGTAAATACCTCAAGGGAAAGATTTTGCTTCAATATCCGGAAAATCGTGACCCGGTCATTGAATTAGACACCGAATTTGGCGAGAGGTTGCCTTTGGGCGTAGGTGGCTGGTGGGAGTAGCGTGATTTGGTGGGACTTGCGTAGTATTTCCCACCAAGATAGAATAGTGTCACTGAATGGTTGGAGGGGCACATGGAACTACAAGCGCGGGTGCAGGTGGGCGAGAAGGGGAGAATTGTGATTCCTGCAGAGATTCGCGAGGCGATGGGGATTCGCGTGGGCGATTCGGTGGAGATGCGTTTCGAAGATTACGAATTGCGGGTATCGACGCGGCGGGCTCGGCTGAGGCAGGCGCAGGAAAGAGCGCGGCGGCTGATACCAAGCGGGGTATCGCTGGCAGACGAGTTGCTCGCTGAGCGGCGCGAAGAGGCAGCGCGTGAGTAGGGCCGTCTTTGATGCCTCGGCGATTTTGGCCTTGATTCAGTTGGAGAGAGGCGCGGACAAGCTGACACAACAGATTCGCGATTCAGCGGTGGCAAGCTCGGTTAATATGGCCGAGGTCCAGGGAAAACTGGTTTTGAATGGGTGGGATCCTGACACTGCCTGGGAAGACGCACTTTCATGCGTCGCGGACGTGGAAGCGCAAACGGCTGGTCAGGCAAAGCAGGCAGGAACGCTGGTTCGAAGCACTAAACAATATGGCCTTTCAGTGGGAGACCGCTCGTGTTTGGCTCTGGCGATCGAGCTGAACGCGGAAGTCTACACCACCGATAGGCTATGGAAGAATCTGAAGCTGGGAGTTCCAATTCACGTGATTCGGTAGAACGCTTCAGCGTTGAAGCTGCCAGAAACAGAAAGGCCGGAGCGCTTGCTCCGGCCTTCGGCTTTTTTGCTGACTTGCTGCTCTTATCCCTGTATGTCGAACTGCTCGGGATGCAAGGTGGGATCGCTCTTGAGCAGAAGGTTCTTTCCGATCAGTTCCTCGAATTCGGTTAGCCAGCGGGCGTTGTTGCTCTTCAGCATCTTCACTGTTTCGGGGTGCACGCGCAGCATCACATCGGCAGCCTCAAAATGCTTCCGCATCTTGCGCATCTCGATGTAAATCTCGTTGCAGACGGTGGCCGAGCTTTTCACCATGCCGGTGGCCTGGCAAGTGGGGCAGGGAACGCTCAGGGTCCGCTCGAGGGACTGCTTGACGCGCTTGCGCGTAATCGCCACCAGACCGAAATCGTTAAACTGCAAAACCTTGGTCGGCGCGCGGTCGTTCTTCAACGCTTCTTCGAGCGCGGCCATCACCCGGAAACGATTCTTGCGCTCGTCCATGTCGATGAAGTCGATCACGATAATGCCGCCCAGGTCGCGCAGGCGAATCTGGCGCACGATCTCCGGCACCGCATCGAGGTTGGTCTTCAGAATCGTGTCCTCGAGCCGCGCTGACTTGCCCACGTACTTGCCGGTGTTGATGTCGATGGCGACGAGGGCCTCGGTCTGGTTGATGACGATGGAGCCGCCGGACTTGAGCCAGACTTTGGAGCGCAACGCCTTCGAAATCTCGTCTTCGATGCCGAAGTGCTCGAAGAGTGGAACTTCTTTGTTATAGAGCTTGACGCGCCGCACCAGCGAGGGCGAGAAACGGTTGAGGAAGCGCACGATGCGCTCGTAGTCGGCTTCGGTGTCGACCCAGATGTTCGAGAAATTGGAACTCACCTGGTCGCGCAGAATGCGTTCGATGAGCGACAAATCGTGGTAGATCAGCGCCGGCGACTTTGATGCTTCGGAGCGCTGCTTGATGTCGTTCCACAGATTCATCAGGAAGCGCAGATCGGCTCTCAACTCTTCTTCCGACGCGCCCTCGGCGGCGGTGCGCACGATGAAGCCGCCGGTTGATTCGCCGCGCTCGTGGGTCAGGATGCGCTTCAGGCGATGGCGTTCTTCGTCGGAGGCAATTTTGCGGCTGACGCCGACGTGGCTGACGGTGGGCATGAAGACCAGGAAGCGTCCGGGGAGCGCGATGTGGCTGGTGATGCGCGCGCCCTTCTTGGCGATGGGCTCCTTGGCAATCTGCACCAGGATCTCCTGACCCGACTTCAGGAGGTCCGAGATGATGGGCAGGTTAGAAGTTTGGGCGGAACGGCGCGAAGGGCCGCGACCGCGCTGAGGACCGCGTCCACGCTGCCCGCGATCACGGCGTTCACGGCCGCGAACCGGCGGCGCGCCTGTCGCTGTTCCCTCTTCCTCTGCGGCCTCGTCCTCTTCTTCCTCGCCGGCCGGTTCGTTCAGGTTGCGCTGGATGCGGTGGTCGAGGTGCGCCTCCTGGAACATTTCTCCCAGCTCCCCGGTGCGCAAGTGCGAAGGCAGTGTCTCTTCTTCGTAGACGTCGAGGTCGTGCACTTCGGGCTTGTGGCGACGTGCATGAGGCGCTCCGTCGAACTCCTCGCCATCGATTACTTCCTCTTCGACCAGGCCTGCACCCGGCGCATACGTTGAAACCGGAGCCGCGGCTTTCTTCGCGGCAGGTTCTTCGTCCTTCTTCTTTTTTCCAAAGCCGAACAGCCGGAAGCCCGACGGCGACGAGGGATCGACACGGTGCGAAGCAGACGCATCCATTTCGTTCTTCTCTGGGTCGTCCTCGGCTTCAGGCGCTTCTGGGGCCGAGTCCGTCGTCTCCTCGAATTCGTCTTCCTCTGCAAACTCGTCCTCGGCGGTCTTGAGCTTCGGCGAGTCTTCCTCTGAGATCTCATTGAATGCGTCTGCGCCGAGGCTCTCCTCTTCGAACTCGAGAGCCGTTTCTTTCGGCTCCTCTGTTCCGGTTTCCGTTTCGTAATAGGACGACTCCGTCGCCTGGCGCTCCTCTTCAACCGTCTGTTCGGCGGTGGCGCTGGCTTCTGCCGCAGGCTGGCTTTCGCTGGGCAAATCGTGCTCGATCTCCTCCTGAGGTTCGCGATGCCGCGAAATCGATTCTCCCGGCAACAGACCGCTGCCATCCCAGGTAATGGGCGCGTCGATCAGCGTGGAGGGCTTGAAAGTGTAATTTGGACGCGGCGGGGCAGCCTTCTCTGGCGTTGGCTCGCCGGATGGCGGTGCGCCGCCGTACTTCGAAAGCGACTCGCCCGGCAGCACAATGGTCGCCGGCGCCTGGTGTGCGTTCGGCGCAGGTAGCGGGGTGCGGACCTCGCGAGCAGGCGGCTCTTCTTCAAATTCAGAGGTCGACACTGGTTCGGGCGAACTGGCAACGCCGGGCTCTGCCTTCGCAGCCGCTTCCGGCGCACCGCCCTGCTGTCCGCGTCCGCCGCGGCGGCGACGCCGTCCGCGCCAGCGACCTCCGCCTCTTTCCTCTTGATCCTGCGCCGTCTCCGCTGCTGCGGGAACACTCTCAGGCTCCGGAGCATCCATCTCGACCGGCGCTTCTTCCGTCGTGTGACGGTCCTGACGTGGCTCCTGCTTTCTTTGGCCGGAGCGCGCGCCGCGGTCTTCCTGACGTCCACCGTTACGGTCGACAGTTTGAGGAGGGCCCTGTGGAATTCCATGCGGATGCTTTATCTCGCGCGGGGCCTGGCCAGTGGCCGCGGCCTTCTCCAACTCGTCGGTTTCTTCCTGGTCTTCGAGCTCGATGAAGTCGGTGACGTACAGGAACGCATCGCGCTCCAGGCCAAGGTCGACAAATGCCGACTGCATGCCGGGGAGAACCCTCGTCACGCGTCCGTTGTAGATGGAACCCGCGAGGGTGTATTCGTTTTCGCGCTCGTAGTAGATTTCCGCGAGTTGATCGTCTTCTAAAATCGCAAGCCGCGTCTCATGGGGCGTGCTGGAGATACAAATTTCCTTTGCCATCGTACCTTTCCGTCCGGCGGCCAAAGGCAGCCGGTACATGCGGCAAGGTTGGATGGAACAGCGCGAAGACGGCAGGGGAGGGGGTGGGCGGATAACCGATCAAGCGATCGAAGAAGGTCTCAAGCGCGGCTGCCTGCCTCACGGGCGGCGAGCCGGGCCAAAAAGACCGAACGAGCTGCTGCTTGCTGGAATCGCAGCGGGTATCCTGTTGCAGAGTGCTTGGGGCGGCCATGGCCGGCATTTGACCGGAGGCGGACGCAGGGAAGTCCCACGTAAGTGAATCGGCGTTCGCATGTCCCAATCGATTTGCTCGGTTTTGAAGGTCCTTGCAATGTGCAAGCCGGGAGCCGTGCCGCGTGCCCCGGCGACCAGCTTCAGTCGTTGGAGCGGAGCGGCCATCCCGTCTCTGCGTACTCATAAACCCAATCCTGCCGGGCGCGATCCATCGGGACCAAGCCGGCGAAATACTTGAAAAATCTTGCTCTTGCAGCCAGAAACAATGCCAAATTGTTCCCGGGCCGCACCGTACTGAATCTTTCCTCGCGCCGCTGAATCAAGACGCGTCAGTTCACAAACCGGCGCATGCGGACATTCATTGCCACACCGAGCGCCAGGAACGTAAACAGCACCGAAGATCCACCGTAACTCATTAAAGGTAAAGGGATTCCGGTGACGGGCATAAACCCGATGACCATGCCTACGTTGACCGCGATCTGGAAGGTCAACACAGCCACGATTCCCATGATAATGAGGGACCCGGGCAGGTCGGCGGCTGTCTGAGCGTTTTGAATCAAACGCATCAATATTAGGAAGTATAGCAGCAGCACAAACACCGCGCCCACAAAGCCGTGCTCCTCGCTGAAGGCGGCAAAAATGAAGTCGGTGTAGGGAATAGGCAGGAAATAGCCCTGGGTCTGGGTGCCTTTTTCCGCGCCTTTGCCCCAGATTCCTCCCGACCCCACGGCAATCTCCGATTGCAGCACCTGGTAACCGGCTCCCTTGGGATCGTTCTGGGGGTTGATGAAGCTGGTCAGGCGGGCTTTTTGATATGGCTTGAGAATTTTGCCGCTGGACCAGACCCCGACGGCGAGAACCGATCCGCAGACAATTAATGTCGCGGCCTGACGCAGATTGATCCCTCCCAGAAACAGGCCCGCGATGAGGACCGGCGCATAGGTAAGCGTGGTGCCCAGGTCGGGCTGAATCAGCACGAGCAGCATGGGAAGGCCGACCAAGCCAAAGGCCTTGAAGATCTCCTTCCAAGTGAGGTTGCGGCCCCCGATGTTGGCGATGTAGCGCGCCATGGCAAGGATCAATACCAGCTTGACCCACTCCGAAGGTTGGAACTGGATGGGTCCAAGAGCAATCCAGCGCCGCGCGCCGAGGGCTTTGTGGCCAACGAGGCGGACGGCGACCAGCGAAACAATAAAGATGCCGTACATCCAGGGCGACAGGTCGATCAAGCGGTGGTAGTCGATCTTGGCCAGGATGAACATGCAAACGATGCCCGCCGCAATAAAAAAGATTTGCTTCGACTCGAAGCTCGCGAAGCGGGTGTGCACCGTGGTTGAGTAAATCTCAAGCACGGAAACCACGCCCAGTATCAGAACCAGGCAGAGCAGCCACCAATCGAAGTCGCGAAAGCTCAGGAATCGGCGCAGAGGCATGAGGCTACGGATTCCTCCCCGGCTCAGGCCCCGGCTGTGGCCCCGATGAGGGTTTGAGCGCGGGCCTGCGCTCGGGCAGCGCCGCGGCCACTTCCGTCGGCACGGTTTTGGCGTTCACTGCCGCCGGGGGCGTCGCGCTTTTCGTTCGCTTGGGGCTGGTTTCAACGCCGGCCGGGTTCGCGGCCACAATCTGCCCATTTTGGACGAAGAAATGTCCGCTGTGAATTTGGCCCCTGCCTCCGGCAGCTGCTGTGTTCTTTGCGCCGGGCTTGGTTTCGACGCCGGGAGTGGTCCACACCGCGCCCATCTCGACAGGCGGCTTGGCCTTCGGTGGCGGCAAGTTGCCCGCCAGGCGGCGCTTCTTGTCTACGTACGCTTCAACGACCTGGGCCCCGATGCGCGCCGGGTAGTAGCTGAATTCCCCGCTCTGCCACAGCACAGCAACCACCAGTTCCGGATTCCGGCGAGGCGTGACGCCGACAAACCACACGTTGGGATTGTTGCTCTTGCTCTTGGCGGTCTTTGCCATCGCCTCGTGGCTCATCTGCTGGGCGGTGCCGGTTTTGCCGGCAAAGTCGATGCCTTCAAGATGCGCAGAGCCCGCGGTATGGAATTCGCCCGGCTCCGTCACCTGGGCCATGCCATCCGTGATGATTTGCCAGTTTTCCGGATCGATGGAAATATAGGCTTCGCCCGAGCCTGGAAAACTATCCGCGAGCGACTTGCGGAATTCGGCCGGCAACTGATCGGGAAAGACCACGTGCGGTCTCACCAGGTGTCCGCCCGAGGCAATGCCGCCGATAATGCGCGCCAGTTGCAGCGGTGTGGCCTCCACCGCGCCCTGCCCGATGGCCACGTCAAGCGTCTCGTCGGGATACCAGCGCGCATGGTAATTCTTCACCTTCCATTGCGCCGAAGGCATCAGCCCTGCCTGCTCGCCCGGCAGGTCGATTCCCGTCTTCTGTCCGTACCCGAACTCTGTCGCGTATTTCGCAATGCGGTCGATGCCGAGCTTGTCGCCCAGCATGTAGAAGAACGTGTCGCAGGAGTAGGGAATCGCCGTGTGAATGTCGACGGGTCCGTGTCTGCGGTCGCACTGATGGTAATACCCGTAGGGGCCCCATCCGCCGTTGCACATAATGTGCATGTCCTGCGCAACGCCTTCCTGCAGGCCGGCCACCGACATGAGAATTTTGAAGGTGGAACCGGGCGCGAGCTGCGCCTGGAGGGCCTTGTTCATAAGCGGATGGTCCGGATCGGTGATTAGCTTGTTCCATTCGGTGCGGTCAATCTTGATGGTGAAGGCGTTGGGATCGAAACTAGGCCGCGAAACCAGGGCGAGAATTTCGCCGTTGCGCGGGTCCATGGCTACGATGGCGCCGTTGCGGTCGCCCATGGCCAGTTCGGCGGCACGCTGCAGGTCGTTGTCGATGGTGAGCTTCAGGGCCTGGCCCGGGACGGCGTGCTCAATTCCGAAATACCCCACCTCGCGGCCGTGGCTGTCGACCACCACTTCGCGGCTGCCATCTTTTCCGCGCAGCAGCTCGTCGTAAGTCTCCTCTATGCCTGCCTTGCCCACCACGTCGCCGGGCTCGTAGTAGGCAAACCGCGAGTTGTTCAGGTCGTCCTCGCTCACTTCGCCCACGTACCCGATGAGGTGCGCAGCAAAGCCGTCGCGCGGATACAAGCGGCGCTCTTCGTCGATGGTTTCAAGCTCGGGTAATTCATTGCGATGCGCCGCGATAAAGGCCTGCTCGTCGGCGGTCACGTCCTGCTTGACGGGGATGGGCTGGTAGCCAGGCTGGCCGCGGTAGCGATGCAGAGTCGCCCGCAGTTGATCCAGGTCAAGATCCAGGCCCTTGGCGATCAGGGGCAGATCGGCATCCACATTCTGGGTCTGTTCGCGCACCAGGAAGCAGGTGACCGACGGATAGTCGTCGACCACCAGGCGGTTCTCGCGGTCGAAGAGTTTGCCGCGCGGCGCCAGAATCGGCTCTTTGCGGATGCGGTTCTGCTCGGCCAAAACGCGGTAGTTCTCGACGTCCAGCACCTGAAGCCGCCACAAGCCCGCGCCCAGGCCGAGCATCATAAAAAGGATGCCGTACTGGACCACGGCCGCCTTGACCGGGGAGAGCTTTTCGCCGCGATTGAAATTGCTGGAAACCATGAACGCTGCCTTTAGCATATAGCGGAATTCGATAACAATGAACGATCATCGCGTCCAAGGCGATTCTACGAAGAGGAAGGACCGTCGGAAGCAACGAGTTTTGAAAGGGCACGGCTTCAGCCGTGCCGCTGGATATGAATAATCGGCCTTGGCTTTAGCCGCTGAGGGATGTTTTTGCCGGCTCAACCCCTCCCCGCGGGGCCTAAAGGCCAGACATTTTCATGGCAACTTTCTACGGCACAGCTGAAGCCGTGCCCTTTCAAAGCAGCCATTTTCAAATTTCTTCTCTCATGCGATTGCTCTTTCATCGCGGTCCGCGTTCTTCACGCACGAGGCGTGCCGTGTCAAGAGCTGCAGAAATCGGTCTGCGCGAGCGCAAACACTCACCGAACTCTGCCAGCGTAGGACGGTCCGCAATTTCCTGTAACTCGCGAAGCAAATAGTCGGAAAGAGACATTCCTGCGGCCGTGGCCCTGGTTTTCAGGCTGCGGTGAAGAGCCTCTGGGACGTTCCGGATCTGGATCAAACGTGCCATGAGATATGCCTGTTTACATCGACTGCAAATTTGAAACCACGCTCAGGCCTTGTTCCCTTTGTCCCTGCTATTTATTCCCTCATTTGCAGACGGTCCAAAAGGGGAAACAGCGCGATGGCAATCAGCGAATTCCCCACTGCCCGCATTACCTCCGTCAGCCAACTCCACTCGAGCGCGAGGCCGAGCAGAAAACGGTAGGTGAAAAAGTAAATGACGCTCGACAGCAGAGAAAGCGAGAAATTGAGCAGCAAGCGAACGAGCTGGTTCTCGACTTCGATGCGAATGCCGACAGATGCCGCCAGAAAACCCACTACGGTCTTGGCAATGCCGTTCACGCCGATGGCATGATGCGAAAGCGCATCCTCAAACAGGCCCATCGCTGCGCCCATGATGGTGCCCTGGATGGGGCTGCGGCGTCCCAAAGCGAAATAGACAGTAACGACGAGTGGCAGGTCGAACCAGTCATAGCGTCCCACCACGCGCGGCAGCCACGCCTGCAAAACCAGCGAAGCCAACGGAACCAGCGCGTACACCAGGAGAGGATAGCGGCGGATCTCGAAATCGCGCCTGCTGTCGGCGCTGAGCAGGGACATGGCTACGGATTCCTCCGCGGCGTCGACTGCGGTTTGGAAACCTCTGCGGGTTGCGGTTTGCTGCCACTTCCGTCGGAAGCATGCGGAACCACCGGCTTTTGAGTCTGCGGCTTGGGTGCGGGCTCCGTATCTGTCCCAGGGCGGGGAGCGGTTGCGGGAGTGGTTGCCGCGCCCGGAGAGAATTCATCGGGGCGCAGCGGCTGCGGCGGAGGCGGAGCGGGATTGGGATTGCTGGTGTCGTGCAGCGGCTGCTGGTCGGGCGGCAGGTTGGGATCGATCAGGCCGGGCAGCTTCTCGGCCATAATCTCCGATGCCTTTACCTGGTCCTTGATCGCCGTTGGCACAACGTCTTTTTGCGAGTCACTGGCGGCAATATCCTGTTCTTCCTGGGGCGAGAAGCGCGGCTCTGTCGAGGTAATCACCAGCACTTCATCCAGCCGCTCAAGATGCGCGGCCGGCTTCACGATAATGTCGATGAACGAATCCCGGTCGGGATCAGGAACCACTTTCTCCACCACGCCCACCGGCAAACCCCGCGGAAAGATCAGGTCGCCCCCGGCTGTGAGCACCTTCTCGCCGGGCTGGATGCGCTGATCGGCCATAAGGCCCACCACCATGAGCCGGCCCACCGCGTCGCCGCGCAAAATGCCGCGAATGCGCGTGGTTTCAAGAATCACGCCCGCGCCGCTGGTGGCATCGTTCACGGCCAGCACCTGCGAGGTGTGCAGAAACACGTCGCGCACCTTGCCGACAATGCCGTCGGCGGTAATCACCGCCATGTCTGGCTTCAGGCCTTCGCGTGAACCCTTGTCGATATAGAAGACATGCGAGCGATCGCTGCCGCTGGAGCCGTAAGCCTGTGCGGCCACCGTGGTGTAAATGTATTTCTCCTGGAAACCCAGCATCGCCTGAAGCCGCTGGCCCTGGCGCGCGTCTTCAAGCAGCGCTGCCTGCTCCAGCCGCAATCTGTCCACAGTCTTTTGGAGGTCCTGGTTCTCGTCGCGCACGTGGCGGAGATCGATGTAGTTCGTCCACAGCGACCCGAGGCCGATTTTTGTTCCGTGGATCAGGCGCTCCGGAGGGGAAATGATGGCGTTGCCCCACAGCCGGATCAGGCGCACGCTGCTTGGGTCGCTGGGGTCGAGCGTGTTTGTGCCAGCGCTGTTGTGGCGCACCTGCACCGCCAAACTAGCGATCTGCGCCATCAGAATGGCAAGCAGCACGACGAGGTTTCGATAGCGGGCGAAGAAGGAATCCATAACGGCCAGGTTTCAGGTGTCAGGTTTTAGGTGTCAGGGACCGAGGCGTGCAATTCACGGTGCGGGAAACCTCTGAACCATGAAACCTGACACCTGACCCGTGCCTTTAATCGATCTTGATTTTGCGCAGCAGGCGGAAGTCTGAAAGCATCTTGCCTGTGCCGAGAACCACCGAAGCTAAAGGATCGTCGGCTACTGAAACCGGCAGCCCGGTTTCTTCGCGGATGCGCTTGTCAAGATTCTTGATCAGTGCGCCGCCGCCGGTCAGCACAATGCCGCGATCGCTGATATCGGCGGAAAGCTCGGGAGGCGTGCGCTCGAGCGCTACGCGAATGGCGTTCATGATCACGGCAATGCATTCGCCCAGCGCTTCGCGGATTTCGCTGTCGTCGATGGAGATGGTTTTGGGCACGCCCTCGATCAGGTTGCGCCCCTTGATCTCCATGGTCAGCGGCTTATCGAGCGGGAACGCGGAGCCGATTTCAATTTTGATGGCTTCGGCCGTGCGCTCGCCGATTAACAGGTTGTACTTGCGCTTCAGATAATTGGTAATGGCCTCGTCCATCTGATTGCCGGCCATGCGCACCGAGCGGGAGTAGACGATGCCGGAGAGCGAAATCACGGCAATGTCCGTGGTGCCGCCGCCGATATCCACCACCATGTTGCCGGAGGGCTCGGTAATCGGCAACCCCGCGCCGATGGCCGCGACCATGGCTTGTTCGACGAGATAAACCTCGCTGGCCTTGGCGCGATACGCCGAGTCCTCGACCGCGCGCTTCTCCACCTGCGTAATTTCTGAAGGCACGCCGATCACGATGCGCGGATGCACCAGCATCTTGCGGTTGTGCGCCTTCTGAATAAAGTAGTTCAGCATTTTTTCCGTGACTTTGAAGTCGGCAATCACGCCATCCTTCATCGGCTTGATGGCCACGATGTTGCCGGGTGTGCGTCCCAGCATCTCCTTGGCCTCTTTGCCTACGGCTTCCACTTCGCCGGTAATTTTGTTGATGGCGACAATGGACGGCTCATTGACGACGATGCCTTTGCCCGCCGCGTAGACGAGGGTATTGGCGGTTCCTAAATCGATGGCCAGGTCACTCGAGAACATGCTGAAGAGCGAGCGAAACCCGTGGGAACGCGAAGAGCGCGAAGGATAGCCGTTGGAAGACATGGAAAAGCTGAATTTACCTCGACATACCTGAAAATGGCACTTGCCTAATGCCTATTGTACGGCCAGTGGACCCAAGCCGCGGAAATCGTCTGAAAACAAGGAGGAAAGGTAACCGCGGGCTTACCGGGCGGCCCATTCTGGCACCCCGTTTGCGGGCCGTTTAGGGCCTTCGCTGGCTGCCATAGGGCGCCCATCTGGAGCCGCTTGGCTAGCCGGAACCGCAACCGCGGGGTTATGCTGTCTTGCGGACTGCGGGGGCCTGGTGCGGGTCCGCGGCTGGCGCAGTCGGGCCGCTAATCACTCATCGCTAAGCGCCGATCCCGGTCCACGATCCACGAATCACGATCCACGACACACGAACTACGAGGCTTTCATGACCTATCCCACATACCACAACCTGATCGGCGGCCAGTGGCTCCCGGCTACTAGCGGCAAAACCATGCTGAACCTCAACCCGGCCGACCAATCCGACGTGATCGGCGCGTTCCCGTCATCGCACGCTGAAGATGTGGCCGCGGCAGTGGCGGCTGCGAAACAGGCCTTCGCCACGTGGCGCCTGGTCCCTGCGCCCAAACGGGCTGAGATTCTGTTGCGCGCGCACGACATTCTCGTCCAGAACAAGGAGAAATTCGCACGCGACATGACGCGCGAAATGGGTAAGGTCCTGGCCGAGACACGCGGCGATGTGCAGGAGGCCATCGACGAGGCGCTTTATGTTGTGGGTGAGGGCCGGCGTCTTTTTGGCGTCACCACCCCATCGGAGTTGCCCGACAAATTCGCCATGAGCGTACGCATGCCTGTCGGCGTCGTCGGCCTCATCACGCCGTGGAACTTTCCCATGGCGATTCCCAGTTGGAAGCTATTTCCCGCGCTGGTCGCCGGGAACACTTGCGTGATCAAGCCCGCCACTGACACGCCGCTCTCCACCTACAACCTCGTGCAGGCGCTGGTCGATGCGGGCCTGCCGCCGGGCGTCGTCAATATCGTCTGCGGCACGGGTTCAACGGCGGGAGCGGCGCTGGTCGAACACCCCGACGTGCGCGCAATCAGCTTCACCGGATCGAGTTCGGTTGGTTCACTGGTCGCGCAACGCGCCGCCGCTACCTTCAAGCAGGTCTCGCTCGAGATGGGCGGCAAGAACGCGCAGATCGTGCTCGACGACGCCAATCTCGATCTCGCGCTCGACGGCGCGTTGTGGGGCGCGTTCGGGACGACGGGGCAAAGATGCACTGCGACCAGCCGCATCCTTTTGCAAAAAGGAGTTGCCGCCGAGTTCACCGAAAGATTTGTTGCGCGCGCGAAAAAGCTCAAGGTTGGCAACGGGCTCGATGAAAGCGTCGAAGTCGGCCCGCAGGTGAACGCGAATCAGATCGAGACCTCGGCGCGCTATGTCGAGATTGCGCTGGCGGAAGGGGCGAAATTGCTGTGCGGCGGTCACGCGCTCACAGGCGGCGCGCACACTCACGGCAACTTCTTCGAGCCCACGGTCTTCGCCGGCGTCACGCCGCAGATGCGCATCGCGCGCGAGGAGGTCTTCGGTCCCGTGGTCGCGCTGATGGAGTTCGCGACATTTGAAGAGGCGGTCGCGATCGCCAACTCTATCGACTACGGATTGTCGACATCGCTCTATACGCGCAACGTCAATCGAGCTTTCGCGGCCATGCGCGACCTCGAAGCCGGCATCACCTACATCAACGCGCCCACCATCGGCGCTGAAGTGCATCTGCCCTTCGGCGGCGTGAAGCACACCGGCAACGGCCACCGCGAAGGGTTAGGCGCGCTCGACTTCTTCACTACGTGGAAAGCCGTCTACGTCGATTATTCTGATAAGTTGCAGCGGGCGCAGATTGATAATGCGGAGTGAACGCGCAGGTCGCCATCTTGCATCGATTTGAACTAGGATTTGAGTGATATGGAAACCGCCTACGTACCCGACCCTACTCGCTACGACCACGCCAACTTTCGCCGCTGCGGTGACTCTGGACTTGTGCTGCCGGCCATCACACTCGGCCTGTGGCAGAACTTCGGCGGCGCCGATGTTTTCGAGACAGGACGCGCCATGATCCGCCGAGCGTTCGATCGCGGCGTCACGCACTTCGATCTCGCCAACAACTATGGCCCGCCGTACGGCTCGGCTGAAGAGAATTTCGGGGCGATTCTGAGGAAGGACTTTGGTGTCCGCAAGGATTCTCGCGGCCTGCGTAACGAGCTTGTGATTTCGACAAAAGCGGGCTGGGACATGTGGCCGGGGCCCTACGGCATCGGCGGGTCGCGGAAATATATGCTCGCCTCACTTGACGACAGTCTCAAACGCATGGGCCTCGACTACGTCGACATTTTTTACGCGCACCGTCCGTGGAAAGACTGCCCGCTTGAAGAGACCATGGGCGCGCTGGTCTCCGCGGTGCATCAGGGGAAGGCGCTCTACGTCGGCATCTCGTCGTACAGCCCTGAGCGCACGCGCGACGCGGCCAAAATTCTCAAGAGCATGGGCGTGCCGCTGCTGATTCATCAGCCCAGTTACTCCATGCTGAATCGCTGGATCGAAAAAGGACTGCTCGCCACGCTCAAGGAACTGGGCGCCGGCTGCATCGCATTTTCGCCGCTCGCGCAGGGGCTGCTCACCGGCAAATATCTGAAAGGCGCGCCGAAGGATTCGCGCGCCAAGTTTGAGAATTCTTCGTTGCTCAAGGACTTTCTGAGCGAGGAGAATCTCAAGCGTGTCCGCGCGCTCAACGACATTGCTCAAGGCCGCGGGCAGACGCTGGCGCAGATGGCTATCGCCTGGGTGCTGCGCGACAACCGCGTCAGCTCAGCACTGATCGGCGCGCGCAACGTGGAGCAACTCGACGACTCGCTCGATGCGCTGAAGAAACTCAAATTCTCGGCATCGGAATTGAAAGAAATCGACCGCTACGCGCGCGATGGAGACCTCGATCTTTGGCGGGAAGCGCGCGTCAATATGGATTAGTTCCGTCTCAGCGCGCGCACTCGTTCTCTAACTCTTGCCTTCCAGCACATCCCTCAGCGCGAAGCTGGTCTCGAGCCGGATCACGCCCGGCAGCCGCGAGAGCTCGTTCTGGTGCAGGCGGTTGTAGTCGTCGATGCCCGCCACGCGCGCTACCAGGATGTAGTCGTACTGGCCGGCAAGCAGGTGGCAGCTCACAATGTCGTGACAGTGGCGCACGGCGGTTTCAAACGCATTCAGCACCGCGGCCGACTGCCGCTCCAGCGTGACGCGGATGTAGACCGTCATGTTCTTGCCCAGCAGCCGGTCGTCGATCAGCGCGCGGTAGCCGCGGATGGCGCCGGAAGCCTCCAGCGCCAGAATGCGCCGCGACGCTGCGGAAGCTGAAAGGCCCACCGCCTCCCCGACCTCGAAATTCGTCGCCCGGCCGCGGCGTGCCAGGTGGCGCAGGATGGCGCCATCCAGCTCGTCGAGTCTCGCCGCTTCGAGCCTCGCCGCTTCGGGTCCGGCTGCTTCGAAACCCGCTCCGGCTTGGATGCTTTCTATAGATTGCAGCGTCTCAGGCGATTGTTGCGCTACGGGCATGCTTTGCTCACGTTTCGTTCTCATTTTGCTGTTCTACCACAAAGTTTGCACACATTGGAAGCCGCCTGCGCCGTAAAATTCCCTCAGTTGGAAGAGGAGAGACCATGATCGTAGGCGTTCCCAAGGAAATCAAAGACAACGAATCCCGCGTTGGAATCACCCCCGCTGGCGTGAAAGCGCTCACCGAGGCCGGCCACAAAGTGCTGGTCGAGACCCAGGCCGGCACGCAGTCCGGCTTCCCCGATGCCGAGTACCAGAACGCCGGCGCCGAGATTGTGGGCGATGCGGGCTACGCCTGGGGCAAGGCCGACCTGGTCGTCAAGGTCAAGGAGCCCATCGAAAGCGAGTACGTTTATTTCCGCGAAGGCCTGGTTCTCTTTACCTATCTGCATCTGGCTCCCGTGCCTGCACTCACCGACAAGCTGCTCGAGGCGAAAGTCATCGGCATCGCCTATGAGACGGTGCGCGATCGGCAGGGAAGTCTCCCCTTGCTGACACCCATGAGCGAAGTGGCGGGGCGCATGAGCGTGCAGGTCGGCGCCAGCTATCTTGAAAAAGAGCGCGGCGGGCGCGGCATTTTGCTGGGCGGCGTCCCCGGTGTGCCTCCGGCGCATGTGGCCATTCTGGGTGGAGGCGTGGTGGGCACCAACGCGGCGCGCATTGCCCTGGGTTTCGGCGCCAAAACCACGCTCATTGACGTGAACCTGAATCGTCTGCGCGAGCTTGAAGACATTTTCGGCGGCCGCTTGTCCACGCTGGCTTCAAACAGTTACAACATCGCCCAGGCCACGCGCGAGGCGGATCTGGTGATTGGCGGCGTGCTGATTCCCGGCGCTACCGCGCCCAAGCTGGTGACTCGCGGCATGGTCTCGCAGATGAAGAAAGGCGCCGTCATCGTCGATGTGGCGATCGATCAGGGCGGCTGCGTCGAGACCGCGCGGCCCACCTCCCATTCCAATCCCAGCTATGTGGTGGATGGCGTGGTGCACTACTGCGTCACGAACATGCCCGGCGCGGTTCCGCACACTTCCACGCTGGCGCTCACAAACTCTACGTTCCCGTATGTTCTGCGCATTGCCAACCAGGGCGCGCGCGAGGCGATCCGCCAGGATGCCGGCTTGGCCGAGGGCCTGAACACCTGGCTGGGCGCGATTACGTATCGCGGCGTGGCCGAAAGCCAAAACCGAGAGTGGACCGCGGCCGCAAGCTTGCTTGGCTGAGGGACTTGGCAATTCGATCCTTCGTGCTTCGATCCCTTGGAGCGATTCCAAAACAGGTGCGGCCAGGGTTTGTGCTGCTATCATCCCCGGTCCCCAACGCGAGGGACCGGGGGCACCGCAAACCGGGGACACCCTAAGCCGCAGCCACCCGAAATTGGTCTAGCCGATATGAGACGGCTCCATGCAGCCGGCCCACACACGTGTGCAGATTTTTCTTGACACGCATATTTCGTTTTTGTTAGCTTCCATCCGCGGAAGAAGACTTAGAGAAATCCACCGCCAAATGCAGCTTTCTCGATACTGGTCGTGTGTGTAAGTCAGGCCGGATGAACAGAGCTTGGATTTGGGGTGGATTTTTGTCTTTACCAAGGTTTTAATTGCGCATTCTTCGAAAATTAACGGAAATGACCAAGGATGGCAGTGATATCGTTGCTTACCATCATCTCGGCATCTTCGACAACTTCGAGTTTTTTATCGACTACACCCGCCGAAGCGGAGGTCATGCAGCTTGAAAACTGCAGTACTATTCTTGTTTCTTCGGCGGGGATCGGTGCTTCGCTCTCAAGCGAGAGCGGTGATTTCTACGCACGGCATCTTCTGAATCCTGTAGCCCTGATCAACAGGGAAGACACTTAACCGTTGTTGAAACATGAAACATTGGGAGGCAATATGCATTCGGGAATTCGATCTGTAGGACACCAGGCGTGTAAGCGTGGGTTCGGCTGGATCTTTGTGGCCATGGCGCTTCTGATGATGCTTCCTTCACGCACGGCTTTTGCTCAATACGACACGGGCAGCGTAGTCGG
Source organism: Occallatibacter sp. (assembly GCA_031296305.1). Lineage (GTDB taxonomy): Bacteria > Acidobacteriota > Terriglobia > Terriglobales > Acidobacteriaceae > Telmatobacter. The sequence continues at coordinate 17,541 of JARLFZ010000019.1, forward strand.
AACCATTCGCGACTCCAGCGGCGCAGCGGTTCCGAACGTGACGGTGACCGTCACCAACGACGCCACGGGCATCGCCACGGTGGTCAAGACCGATCAAGCCGGCGACTATGAAGTTCCGTCGCTGCGCGTCGGCGTTTACACCGTCTCTGCCAGCGCTCCCGGATTCTCGATCGCGGAAGCAAAGTCGATCACCATCTCGGTCGGCGGGCGTGTGCGCATCGATCTGTCCTTGAAAGTGGGCACGGCCCAGGCCACCACCGTTGAAGTCAGCGACGTGGCTTTGCAATTGCAAACCGAGTCCAGCCAGCGCGACCAGACCATCACCAACTACCAGACGCAGTCTCTGCCGCTGGTGAGCCGCAACTATTCCGACCTGGTGGATTACGTGGTGGGCGCGCACGGAGCTCCAGCCGACGCCACCACGACCTCGGTGACTTCGTTTACGCGCGCCGGCTCCTTCAACGTGAACGGCCAGCGCAGCATGTTCAACGACTACATGATCGACGGCATGGACAACAATGCCTACGGTGAGAGCAACCAGGGCTTTGACAACCAGATTATTCAGCCCCCGCCCGACTCGGTCGCGAACTTTGAAGTGATCACCAACAACGAGAGCGCCGAGTACGGCCGCTCGTCCGGCGCCACGGTCAACGTGGCTACGAAGAGCGGCACCAACCAGCTCCACGCCACCCTCTATGAATTCATTCGCAACACCGATCTGAACGCGTTCGGCTATATCAAGCCGATCTCGGTGAATGCGGTCACGGGTGCGCAGTACCCGTTCTTCAAGCCAGTCTTCAACCGCAATCAGTTTGGCGCCAACTTCGGCGGACCCATCATTACCAACCGGTTCTTCTGGTTCATTGACTACGAAGGCTTCCGCCAGAAGCTCACGCCAACGGTCGTTGATACCGTGCCCACAACCAACGAGCTCGCCGGCAATTTGGCCGTGGCCGTTCAGGATCCCTGGAGTCCCGGCACCTACATCCCTGCAGGCACGCCGTATGCCAGCTGGCCGACGCAGGCCAAGGCCGACGCCGATCCGACGGCCTTGAAGATTGCCAGCCTGTATAGCAGCGCTCTTCCCGGCAAGTGCACGGTCACCAGCGGCACGTCCTCGGGCGTTGCCACCAACGACTGCCCGCTGAACGCGCCGTTTACCGACCACGCCGACAAGGGCGACCTGCGTCTGGACTTCCAGCAGAGCGCGAACTCTTCGTGGTTCCTCAAGGTCAGCGATCGCAAGGAGGTCGGCAAGAATTACAACCTGCTGCCCGAGCCGATCGACATGCAGACCAACGGCCACATCCTCATCCACGATGAACAGATTTCGGCCGGCTACAACCATGCGTTCAGCGCCAACAAGTTCCTGGATGCGCGGCTGGCGCTCTCAGGGACGAAGGCCGGCAAGTGGACGTTCGCCATCGGGAGCACTTCGTTTCCGGCGGGCACCATTCCGGGTTTGCCTACCATCGGTGGCGTCTCGGGCGGCTTGCCTTCGATTGCTATCTCCGGCGGCTTCACGTCCTTTGGACGCCAGAGCACGAACCCGCAGTGGCAGAATCCCTCCCTGGTCGACCCCAAGTTGAACTTTTCCTGGGTCCACGGCCGTCACTCGCTCAAGTTCGGCTATGAGTGGGAGAAGGTCTGGCAGGAAATCCAGGACTCCAACCCGCTCTACGGCTCTTTCACCTACGGCGGCGGCTACAGCGTTTGCCCAACATCGGCCGGAACCAACTGCCCCAGCACAAGCAAAGTCGGGGACACTTACTTTGCCGACTTCCTCTTCGGCACCAGCAGCGCTTACTCGCTGTCTACCTATTTCATCACCCACGTCTATCAGCAGATGGATAGCGCCTACGCTCAGGATGACTGGAAGGTTAGCTCGAAGTTGACGCTGAATGTCGGCTTGCGCTGGGAGTACGGTTCGCCCTGGTGGGAGCGCGATAACTTCATCTCCAACTTCAACACCACCACCGGCACATTGCAGACGCTCACGCCTGGCTGGACGACTGCCATGTCTCCGCTATGCGGCAGTGTTGCCTGCATCCAGCCCTATAGCGGCAGCGGCGTGTATGGCAAGTCGCTGGTCCACCCCAACAAGGCAGACTGGTCACCGCGTTTTGGCTTTGCTGCTGCTCTCACCCCGAGCCTCGTAGTTCGTGGCGGCTACGGCACAGCCTTCATTCACTACTGGCGCGCCGGTTCGGGCAACAATATTGCCATCAACGCGCCCTTCGCTCTCTATACCGTGGTCAGCAACCCGTCTACCACCGGAACCACAACCGGCTTCGCAAGCGGAAGCACGAACGGTTTCGTTCGGATGTCGCAGGGCTTCCCCACGGGTTTGGCCACCACCTTCAGCGCGGGCACGGATGACATCGACTCCATTCCGACCAACACCAAGGACGGCTACGCCGAGAGCTGGTTCCTCGATGTGCAGAAGGGCCTGGGCAAGAATACCAAGTTCGACCTTGCCTATGTGGCCAATCACGGTGTCCACTTGCAGGGCTTCGTCAATGCCAACCAGAAGAATCCAGCCTTGCCGCTCACGACCGCGGGCCAATTTGCAGGAATCCCCGCAGGCCAGTTTCAGCGTCCTTACATGAACTGGGGCGGTTACCTGCTCAATAATCCAACGCTGTATCCCACCTACAACAACGGCGACATCACCCAGGCTCTGAGCGAGTTCCACTCCAGCTATAACGCGCTGCAAGCCCGCTACGAGCAGCGTGCTACCGGCGGCTTGACCCTGTTGAACTCCTTTACCTGGTCGCACGCCATGGACAACGCCTCATCGACCCTCGAAGCCAACACGCCCTGCCCGCAGAACGGTTACAACATTCAGGGCGACTACGGCCAATCGGACTATAACCTGCCCATCACCAACGTCACCACGCTGATCTACGAATTGCCGTTCGGCCAGGGGCGGCGTTGGCTTGCCAGCGCAAATCCCGTGACCGAGGCCATTCTCGGCGGCTGGCAGCTTAGCGCCGTGAACACCATGGACGCCGGAACGCCCTTCAACATTCAGTATTCGCCGGCTTCAGCCAATGCCGTTTCGCCTCAGTTGACCCAGAACTGGCGCGGATTCGCTGCATACCGTCCCAACCTCGTTCCCGGCACCTCCTACATCAACAAGGTGAAGCTGGCGAACGGCAGCGTGCAGTACGTCAACCCGGCGGCACTCACCCTCCCATCCACTTACACAACCGGCAGCGCACTGCTAACGGGCGGCACAATTTCCAGCCCGTTCGGCAGTCTGCCCAAGAACTTCGGCCGCACACCGGCCTACTATGAAACCGATCTGGACTTCAACAAGAAGTTCAACACTCCCATCGAGCGGGTCAAGATCGAGTTCCGTTCGGAGCTTTACAACATCTTCAACCACACCAACCTCTATCTGCCGGGCGGCTCGGGCGGTGGTACGGTCTCCGGTACTGACAACAACTCCTCTGCTCCCACCAGCCTGGGTGGCGGCACCATCACGGGCACTTTTGAGCCGCGCATCGTGCAGTTTGGCTTGAAAGTCACCTACTAACCCGCACGGAATCAATGCGCCGGCCGTAAATCGCGTCCGGCGCATTCCCTTTTCGGGTTACCGCAGTGCGCATTTTTTGAGCGAAGAACCGCGATCGAAAACCCGCAGTGATAAACTGAAGTGGATGGTGTGTCCGCCTTGGGCGAGATGCACTGTTCATTTCGAAACCGTGGGCTTCAGCTCCGCGGTTCCACGCCCACTTAGAGACCAGAGCCTGGGCGGAAATCAGCAATCCAAATTGATTTGAGGCGGTGTGTCTGCCATGTCCCGCGGTGTATCTGCGCAGGGCCCCATGCTGCGCCTCGGGTTGGGTTGCTTTCCACACTCTGGTAGCCAAGAAAGGAAAGTACAGGCGTGAGCAAACGCAATGAACTTCTGAAAGAACTCGGCGGCAACGCGCCGCCGTGGGACGTATTGGTGATTGGCGGCGGGGCTACCGGCCTCGGCACCGCCGTTGAAGCCGCGTCGCGAGGGTATCGCACCCTGCTGGTGGAGCGGGCAGATTTCGCGAAAGAAACCTCCAGCCGCAGCACCAAACTGGTGCACGGCGGCGTGCGCTATCTCCAGCAGATGAATGTGACGCTGGTTTTGGATGCTCTGCGCGAGCGCGGCCTCATGCTGCGCAATGCGCCTCACCTGGTGCACGACCTCAACTTCATCATCCCCGCGTACAGTTATTTTTCGCTTCCGTACTACGGGATCGGCCTCAAAGTGTATGAACGGCTCTCGGGAAAACTGTCCTTCGGGCATTCGCAGGTGCTCTCGCGCAAGGCGGCTCTCGAAGAACTCCCAGGCGTCAAAAGCGAAGGCCTGCGCGGGGGCATTCTCTATCACGACGGCCAGTTTGACGATGCCCGCTACGCGATCGCGCTGCTGCGGACGCTCGAGGATCTCGGCGGCACGGCCGTGAACTACGTGGCAGCTACAGGGCTCATTGAGCGCGACGGCAAGGTCATCGGCATCCAGGCGCACGACCAGGAAAGCGGCGCTGATTTCGAATTGCAAGCCAGGGCTGTGGTGAATGCTACGGGCGTTCACGTCGAACAGATCATCGACATGGACGGGAAGCCGCACAAATCGCTGCTCGCCGTCAGCCAGGGATCGCATTTTGTCTTGCCACGCAGCTTCCTGCCCGGCAATACCGCGCTGATGATTCCCAAGACCGCCGATGGGCGCGTGCTGTTTGCCATTCCGTGGCACGGCGCGTTGATTGTCGGCACTACGGATGTTCCGGTCGACTCTTCATCGCCCGAGCCGCGCGCTCTGCCCGAGGAGAAGGCCTTTCTTCGCGACCACATCGCCAAGTACATGGGCCATGCACCACGCCCGGAAGAGATCCTCAGCGTTTATTCGGGATTGCGGCCGCTGGTGCGCAAAGGCCACGCCAAAACCTCAAAGCTCTCCCGCGATCACACCATTCTGGTCTCGCCTTCCGGACTGGTCACGGTCACGGGCGGCAAGTGGACGACCTATCGCCGCATGGGCCAGGACACCATCGACCGCGCCGCACAGGCGACAGGGCTGCCTAAGAGTCCATCGCGAACCGCGGACCTGAAATTGCACGGTTGGACTTCGGAACAGACGACCGCGACTTCCACGTGGGAGAGCGAGTACGGATCGGATCTGCCGGGGGTACAAGCGCTTTCAAGCCAGGACGCCAGTCTGGACGCTCTGCTGCACCCGCGTCTGCCTTTCCGCCTTCGCGAGGTGGTGTGGGCGGCGCGGCATGAGATGGCGCGCACGGTCGAGGATGTGCTCGCGCGGCGCACGCGCGCGCTCTTACTCGATGCGCGTGCCGCCATCGAAGCTGCGCCCGCGGTCGCCGATCTTCTGGCGCGCGAGCTCGGCCGCAGCGACGAATGGAAGTTGAATGATTTGGCAAAATTCCTGGAGACCGCCAAAGGCTATCTCTACACGGAGTGAGAGGCTGGTCGTTTTCCTGAGAATCATTCCGGCCGGCACCTCGATTTTGACGCCGGCCGGAAAGGGAGTGGTGTTGCCGGCGTTAGCTTGCGGGGCCACGGGGAAACCTCATGAATTGGATTGCGCGTTTGCTTCGGCCTGCACCGCACATCCCACTGCTTCCCAGGGGGCAGGCGCAGCGGCTCTATCCGAAGATGCGCTGGCAGATTCTCGAATCCACTTTCATCGGCTACGCCACGTTTTATTTTGTGCGCAACAATCTCCCTGTTGTCTCTCGCGAGATGGGCCAGGCCCTGCACTACAGCATGGAGCAGGTGGGAAACATCCTGGCCGCCACGGCTATCTCCTATGGCATCGGCAAGCTCTTCATGGGCATGTGGTCCGATCGCAGTAATCCCCGCTACTTCATGCCTCTCGGACTGGTGCTCACTGCGATCTGTAACTTCGCGTTTGGCGCCGTAAGCAGCTATCACGTGCAGCTTGCACTCTGGGCCCTGAACGGGCTGGTGCAAAGCATGGGATGGGCGCCGTGCGGGCGCTCTCTCGGGCACTGGTATAGCGTCAGCGAGCGCGGCACCATGTTTGCGTTCTGGAATGTTGCGCAGAACGTCGGCGGCGGGCTGACCGGGCTGCTTGTCGCCTACAGCACTATTCTGCTTGGCTGGCGATCCGCATTTTACGTTCCCGGAGTTCTCGCTATTCTCTGCGCCGTTTATCTCCTCATCCGGCTCAGAGACACGCCGCAATCCGTGGGTCTTCCGCCCATCGAGGAGTGGCGCAACGACTACCCTGCCGGCGCGCGCAAAGACGGCGAACAGGAGTTGGGGACCCGCGACCTGCTGGTAAATTACATCTTCAAGAATGGCTATCTCTGGCTCTTCGCCTTTGCGAATTTCTTTGTCTATATCGCCCGGTACGCGATGCTCGACTGGGGACCTACCTATCTCAAAGAGGTGAAGCACGCCAGCATCGGCCAAGGCGGCGTGAGCACGGCGGCGCTGGAGTTTTCCGCAATCTTCAGCACCATTCTCATGGGCTGGCTTTCTGACAAGCTGGGCGGCCGTCGCGGCATGATCAGCGTGCTTTGCATGATTCCGGTGCTGTTGTCGTACCTGGGAATCATCTACGGGCCGGCGGGCAAACTATGGATCAGCCTCGGCCTCTTCGGCGTGATTGGATTCTTTGTTTATCCCGCGGTGCTGCTGCTGGTGGTGAGCGCGCTCGACTTTACGTCGAAAAAAGCCGTGGGCACGGCCGCCGGATTTCTGGGCTTGTTTGGTTATCTCGGGCGCACCGTCGAGGGCGAGGGCATCGGTATTCTCGCCCAGCGCTACAGTTGGAATGTGGCGCTGGATGCGGTTGTCGTCGCAGTCGTTTTGGGAATCGTTTTGCTTCTGTTTACGTGGAGGCTGACGCCGCATCACGCGCGGCCGGCAGGCGCGGATCGCGTCAGGGCTGAGCGCCGGGAGGAACGAGCAGCGTAAGCGAGTGGGGCACAACTTCAAGGCGCACCGGCAAGCAGCCAAGCACTTCTCCATCCGCTTCCACCAACAAGGATTCGCGCGCGCCATTGTGCGCACGGCACTCGATGCTGGGTGTCTCCATCAACTCGACTGCGCCGTTGAAGGTGTGCCGTCCGGCCAAGGCTGCCAGTAGAAATTTGAGATAGCGCATGCGGCTTTGGGTTTTGAATGCCAGCAGGCTCAGATTGCCGTTGTTCAAACTTGCGCCGGGAGCCAGCTTATTTAAAACGCCGCCGAACGAGCGCACCCGCACGGCCAGCAGTTGCGACACATCCACCACGCGACCGCCGCCGTTTCCGTTTGCAGGCAGAACCGCTTCAAAGTAGGGAAATGAAAACGTAGCCCATGTGCGGGTGCACTCGATCAGGTAGAGCACGTAGCCCAATCGCCGCTTCAGTCCCGCATCCATGCGCGACATCACCAGCGCATCGGCGCCGATTCCCGCAGCCACGACGAAGTAACGAGAGCCGGGATTGCCAGCGTGGTCCTGGTAGTGAATGCGTCCGACAGAGATGCGCGTTGGCTCGGCTTCGAGGAGTTTACGCGCCACTTTGACGGGAGCGCCGATCAGGCCAAGGTTCGCGGCCAGCGCGTTCGCCGTGCCCAGCGGAATCACGCCCAGCGCCACGTCGCTGCCGACGAGACTCTGCAGAACTTCGTGCACTGTGCCATCGCCGCCGCAGGCCAGAATCGCATCGCAACCATCGTTCATTGCCTGCCGCGCCTGGACGGTTGCTTCTCCGGCCTCTTTGGTTTCCAGTGCCTCGGCCTCAACACCTGCCTCGCGAAGTACAGTCAGAGTTTCCTCAATGGCTGCCTTGCGTCGCGCGGAATACTGGCCGGACACCGGGTTGTAGATCAGCGCCACTCGGCGCATTGCGGGTTTCACTTGGACGGGGGTTCCTATCTCTTCACCTTGCCCTCAGGCACATCTTGTTATCATCGCAGATTTTTGCCCCGGAATGGCTGTAGGCAACGCCGAATCTGCACCATAGTTCCTGTTCGCCCATCTCCAGCTTTGCCGGTCCCACTTCAGTAACTTAAGCTCCTTGCAATCGGTCTATCATGACTCTGTGGAGGCATAAACGCCATGAATCTTACAGGCAATACGATCCTCATCACTGGAGGCGGCTCCGGCATCGGCCGCGGCCTCGCAGAATCCCTTCACGCGCTCGGCAACCAGGTGATCATCGCCGGCCGGCGGCAGCATGCGCTCGACGAAACCACCGCCGCGAACGCTGGCATGAAGTCCCTTCCGCTCGATATCCAAAACCCGGAGGCAATCCGCGAGTTTGCGGCCAAAGCTGTCGCCGAGTTTCCCTCGCTCAACTTCTTCATTAACAACGCCGGCATCATGCGAGCGGAGAAGCTGCTCACTCAGCAGCCGGATCTCGCTGACGCCGAGGCCATCATCACTACAAATCTTCTCGGGCCCATCCGGCTCACTGCGGCGCTCCTGCCTCACCTCCTCAAGCAGCCGCGCGCGGCCATCATGAACATCTCGTCCGGCCTGGCGTTTCTGCCTCTCGCGCTCACGCCCACCTATTGCGCCACCAAGGCCGCCATCCACTCCTACACGCTTTCGCTGCGTTATCAGCTTCGCGCGACCGGCATCGAGGTACTGGAGTTGGTTCCTCCCTACGTGGCCACCAACCTAATGAGCGGCGCCGCCGATCCGCGCGCCATGCCGCTCGATCAATTCATCGCCGAAGTTATGGAGATCCTGAAGCAGCAACCTACTCCGCCGGAAATCTGCGTCGAAAACGTAAAGCACCTGCGCTTTGCCGCCGAATCCGGCAAATTCGACCAAATCTTCAACGGACTCAACGCCGCGATGACGGATATTCACTAGTGGGGTGAATCAGAAGTCGGCATCACGTTGAAATTGTCATCTTGAGCGCAGTTTGGCGTGCAATCGGCACGATTGCACGCCAAACAAGTCGAAAGACCTGCGGTTGCCTTTTTCGCCTTCTGTCAATGCGTGAGTGGTTATTTCCTGTTCCCTGCCTCCCCGGCTTCTTGTTCCCTCGTTCCCTGTCTTGACACCTCCCCAACCCCTTCGTGTAGGGTTGTGGGCTGGGATCGGTAACGTTTACGAAAAGGGGCCTAAATCATGATGAATCGTAGAGAGTTTTTGATGAGCGCGGCTGCCGCGCAACTGCTGGTTTCTTCCCGGCTCAGAGCCGCTACCGGCGGCGCCGTGCCTGAAGTTCCGCCTTTCGAGCCTTCGAAGCTGAAACCCTCCGACTTCTCCGATGCCGATCTCGACATGCCCTATAACCTCACCTATCTGCCGCGCATCGCCAACAGCATCGAAACCGAGGGCCCCGATCGCGGCTTCATCAATATCTCCGTATGGCGCGGCACGCCCCAACTCCACCCCTATAACGCGCGCATCATGGAGAGCATCCTTACGCTTGCGTGGTTCTACGCGAGCCGCCGCAAGTGGAACCAGTTCTATGCCAGTCCCGCATTGCGTGCCCGTCTCGAACTCGCCTTCGAGTACTGGTGCAACTCGCAAAGCCCCGACGGCAAGTTCAGCGAGTACGGTGTGCAGCAATGGAACCTGGCTGCGACTGCTTTCGCCGTCAAATTCATCTCTGAGGCGCTGCGCCTGCTCAAGTCCGGGCCACCCATTGCGCCGGCTCTTCATGCGCGCGCCATCGATTGCTGCCGCAAAGCAGTGCACGCCACGCTCTACGATCCCGATCTTCTGAGCCACGGCAAGAGCTACTCCAATCAGTTCACCAACATCTTTGCCGGCGGCGCGGCCTTTCTCTCCATGTACCCTGACGCCACGCTTTGGGCGCGATTGAAAGAGCAGGTCGAGGCCAGCGCCACCAATCTGCAAAGCCCCTGCGGCTACATGTACGAGCACGACGGGCCTGACCTGGGCTACACCCTCAACACGCACCACGAAAATCTGCAGATGGCTTATCACTACTGGCGCGGCACACACCTGGGCGAAATCCTCATCGAAGAGGAGAACCGCTTCGGTAAATGGCTTTCGATGAACATCCTGCCCGAGCCCGGCCAGCCCTTCTGGGTGGCTAACCGCAGCATCGAATGCCGCCAGCAGCACGCCATCTTTCCCGCCGTCGATACGCCGCTGGCGGATCGCTGCCTGATCATGCGCGCCTTTGCCACGCCGCCGGAGCGCCGCGCCGAACAGATCCACGCCGCGCGCGAGAAGATGGAAAAACAGTGGCCGCAGGTCGATTCGCTTCCTGTAGGTGAATTCAGTGCTCTGTCGCCGTACGTCTTCCTGCAGCGCGCGCACTATGACTGGCACCCCACCGCCGCGCAGATGGCGGAGGCGCGCAAGCTGGTGCGGCCGCTGCACGAGGAGTCCTTCGTCGAGCAATTGAAAGATACGCGCGAGCCCATCGTCTTTACCTATGTCCGCCGTCCCGGCTACTATGCGGCATTCGCCTCCGCGCCCAAAGTCATCTCGGCGAAGCAGCGCCTCGGCCTCACCTTTATCTGGACGCCCAAAAATGGCGTGCTGCTGCAATCGCAAACCAATGGCAGAGAGACCGCATGGGGCACGTCGGCCGGCGGCGCTCTGCCTGTTGAAGCCACCGGTCTCGATGCGGATTACAGCAACGGCAATACCGTGGTTCGCTACCCGCTGCCCGGCGGCGGACACAAGAGCGTCACCTTCGCCGACGATCGCATTCGCGTCACCGTGGAACGTGACGGCGAGATCGTTGAGCGCGTTCCTGTCTTCGATCCCGCCTGCGTAGTCTCCACGGCGGAAGCGAAGGCCGGTCCTGCTCCGGCTCGCCGGTACGGGCAAACGCCAGCTCCATGCGCCAATCCCGAGGCTGGCTGTCCCGCCGTCGAAGGTCCGGTGCCGGGAAAAACTCTGTCTGTGGTTGAATTGCGCGCCACGGGCAAGCTGGAGTACGAGATCCGGCCGGCGTAAGAGAGGCTCATACGCTACGCGGAATCGAGACAACCGCAGAGAATCTGGAAGCCATCTCACCAAGGCAAGGAGATGCGATGGCTACGACCACAACAAAGAAAAAATCCACGGGCAAGAGATCAACGCGCAAGTACTCGCCTGCGGCGGGAAAAAGCGTTGAGAGAGAAATGCGCGCGATGAAGGAAGGGAAATTGAAGAGCGGGCGCAGCGGCAAGAAGGTCACGAGCAGAAAACAGGCGATCGCGATCGGATTATCCGAGGCGCGCAAGGCGGGGAAGAAGGTTCCGGCCAAGAAGGGCTGAAAGCGGGTACCTGTCTCTGCACACCGGACCCTTCATAGAGTGTGGTAGAGTTGCGCAATCATGCTGAGAGGGTCCGCAGCCGCGGTTTTCATTCTCTTTTTCCCCATCGGCTCATTCTGCCAACAGAGCAGCCCGATTGGCCCCAGCTCGCAGCAGACAGTCGTTTCCACGGCAAGTAGTTGCGACCGACCTGCCTGCTGTTGTGCTACGGCGGCGAGTTCTGGACCAAGTCAAGCACCGTGGTACGCAACTCTCGAGCGGCCCGATTGGTGGGTGGCAATCATTGCAACCCTCACCGGTCTGGCGGTGGCATGGCAATCATTTGAAACGCGTCGCGCCACGCAGGCGATGAGAGCCAGCAACCGAGCCACTGCCCAGTCGCAACGAGCGCGCCTTTCCATTCATCACGAACACCGGGAGATTCAGTTTGGGAGCCGCAAAGAGCGAGTCTTCCAACTGTTCGCACGGAATTTTGGGCTATCGATTGCCGAAATCATCGAGATCGATACCAAACTCGCACATTTTGGCCCCGAGGTGTTCGAGCATTTTGAAACCATGGATTTTGCCGATCCAACCTCAAACATCTTCTCTGAACCGAAGATTCTCTCGCCGGGAGATCGTTGGATGTTCGCCGATCTGACAATGGGTGCGGTTGTTGAGCCGGGATGCGAGTCGGAAACTGAGGCTGGCCGACGGATCCCGGTTTGGTATGGCTGGGTCAAATTCCGAGACTTTGCTGGAGATGTGCATCGTAGAAAATTCTTCTTTATGTATTCCGGCCGCGAACAAACATTCCTCGAAGTCGGCCCTCGGGGATGGAACTTGGAAGATTAGCAAGAAATTGGAGTTACCTTTTTTTGTATTCGGCTTGTTCTCGAATCGGGCAGTGTATGCCTGCCCGATTCCCACATTCCTGCTTCGGAATCCACATGCTAATCGGCCGGAGCTCAGCCTAAACTCAATTTTATGGCAGCAGTCGCTGAATTTGTGCACGAGCAAGGATTGCCGGCGAGCATTGACGCCGAAAAGACCATTCTCGGCGCCATTATGCTCGACAATGCTGCCTACTCCGAGGCCGCGGAGAAACTGAATTCTGACGACTTCTCGCTCGACTCGCATCGTCGAATCTTTTTGCGCATGGGCGAGTTGATTGACTTGCAGCGAACAGCCGACATCGTCACATTGCCGATCGAACTGGCCAAGCACAAGGAGGTTGAAGCCGTCGGCGGCGTGGCGTACCTGGCCTCGCTGACTGAGGGCTTACCGCGCCGCCCGGTCATCGAAGACTACATCCGCATCGTCAAGGACAAGAGCCTGTTGCGGCGGCTCATGGGCATCTGCTCGGCCGCCATCGCCAAGGCCGCGGACCAGAGCCAGGATGCCATCGGGGTCCTCGACGAAACTGAATCGCAATTGCTCGAAGTGAGCCAGTCCGGCCTCAGCCTGGGCCTGCAGGGGATCGACGCTATCGTTCGCGACTCCTTCGGGTCGATCGACAATCTATACAACCACCGAGGCGACATCACGGGCCTCGAAACGGGCTTCACCGATTTCGATCGCATGACGAGCGGCCTGCAAAAGGGCGAGTTGATCATCATCGCCGCGCGGCCGTCGATGGGCAAGACGGCGCTCGCCATCAACATCGCACAGAATGCGGCTGTGCGCCACAAGGCGATTGTGGCCATCTTCAGCCTGGAAATGAGCAAGGAGTCGCTGCTGCGCCGCATGTTGGCCTCGCAGGCCAGCGTCGACCAGCAAAAAATCCAGAAGGGATTTTTTGGCCGCGCGGAGCAGGAGAAACTCCAGGAGGCGTTGAGCCTTCTGGTGGAGTCGCACATCTTCATTGACGATTCTGCCGCTTCAACCATCGCTGAAATGCGCGCCAAGGCGCGCCGCCTCAAGCAGAATAACGGCGGCCTCGACCTGATCATGATCGACTATCTCCAGCTCATGTCGGCGACCATGCCCGGCGCGAGCAAGAGAGGTTTCGAGAACCGCGTGCAGGAAGTCTCCGCAATTTCGCGCGGCCTCAAGGCCATGGCCAAGGAGCTTCAGGTTCCGGTCATCGCGCTCTCACAGCTCTCGCGCAGCAACGAAAAGCGCGACGACAAGCGGCCCATGCTGAGCGATCTCCGCGAGTCAGGTTCCATTGAGCAGGACGCCGACGTGGTCGCCTTCATTCATCGCGAAAGCTACTACAACCGCAAGGAAGATATGTCGGCCGAAGAGAAGGCCGAGGCGGAGATCATCATCGCCAAGCAGCGCAACGGCCCCACGGGCATCGTCAAGATGCACTGGAACTCGGCCTTTACACGCTTCGATGGCGTGGATTCGCATCATGAAGGCGATTAGAGCGCGCCGCACGCTTGCCTTGCGTCCCCTTCCCCGGCATCGCTATCTTTGATCAAAGTAACTTGACGAGAAACAGGGAAGCCTTTCATGGACGCTCTTAAACGCCTTTTCGAGCAGCACTTTCATTCGCCGGCTGAGCACGTGCGGCCGCTTCAGGGTCAGCTCGGCGGCTCGGGGCGCAACATCATCAGGCTGACTGGCTCGGGCCAGACGGCCGTCGGCATTCTCTACTCCGTGCGTGAAGAGAATCTTGCCTTCCTCGAATTCTCCCGGCATTTTCGCCGCCATGGCCTGCCCGTCCCGGAGATTTACGCCGAAGATCTGGCCCAGGGCGCGTATCTCGAAGAAGATCTGGGCGACACCACGCTCTTTGAATTTCTCAGCGCCAATCGCGACGGCGACGCCATTGCGCCTGAAGTGGTCGAGGCCTACCGCAGGACCGTTGCCGAATTGCCGCGCTTTCAGGTGCAGGCGGGCCGCGATCTGAATTACAAGGTTTGCTATCCGCGCTCCAGTTTCGACCGCCAATCCATCAACTGGGACCTGAACTATTTCAAGTACTACTTTCTGCGCCTGGCCGGCGTACCTTTCAACGAGCAAGCCCTCGAAGTCGATTTCGGGCGCCTCACCAAGCTGCTGCTTGCTGCCCCGCATGACTATTTTCTCTATCGCGATTTTCAATCGCGCAATGTGATGCTGCGCGACGGCAGTCCGTGGTTTCTCGACTACCAGGGCGGCCGCAAAGGCGCGCTGCACTACGACATCGCGTCGCTGCTCTACGATGGCAAAGCCGATCTGCCGCCGGCTTTGCGCCAGCAGCTTCTCGACCACTATCTCGACTCGTTGGCGGGCTATATCGATCTCGATCGCGACGCCTTCATGGAGCACTACTACGCGTACGTTTACGTGCGCATCCTGCAGGCGCTTGGGGCCTACGGTTTCCGCGGATTTTACGAGCGCAAGGCGCATTTTCTGCAGAGCGTTCCTTACGCGCTCAAGAACTTGCGCTGGCTAGCTCACAATGTCCGCCTTCCGGTGGCGCTGCCTTCGCTGCTCGACGCCCTCCAGGCCATGCAGGCTTCGGAAAAGCTGCGCAACCTTTCCGCGCCCGCGCCCGGTCTCACGGTCCGCGTCTTCAGCTTTTCGTTTCACAATGGCATCCCCGCGGACGAATCCGGCAACGGCGGAGGCTTCGTATTTGACGGACGCAGCCTGCCTAACCCCGGACGCGAAGAGCAATACCGCCAACTTACCGGCAAGGATGAGGCCGTCATCGAATATCTTGACCGCCAGCCGGGTGTGCATGAGTTTCTCGAGCACGCATTTTCACTTGTGGACTCGAGCGTAGCCAACTATCGCCAGAGAGGCTTCTCCAATTTGAGCGTGTCCTTTGGATGCACTGGCGGCCAGCACCGCTCGGTCTATCTCGCCGAGCATCTTGCGGAACATCTGCGTGGCGCCAAGGGCGTCGATGTGAAGGTGCGCCACATGCAACTGGAGAAACTTGGCTGGGAGAATCCTCCGCAATGAAGGCCATGGTGTTCGCAGCGGGCTTGGGCACGCGCTTGCGGCCTCTCACCGACGACCGACCCAAGGCGTTGGTCACCATCGCCGGCCGCACGCTGCTAGACATCGTGCTCGCGCGACTGCGCGCCTTCGGCGTCCGCGAAGTGATTGTGAATGTTCACCACTTTGCAGACCAGGTTGTGGCTTATCTCGCAGCCAACCAGTATTTCGGCATGAGGATCGAAGTCTCGCGCGAGGAGGTGTTGCTCGACACCGGCGGCGGCCTCAAAAAAGCTGCATGGTTCTTCTTTGAGTCGGGTGCGGACGAACCGTTCCTCATTCACAACGTCGATGTGCTCAGCACCATCGATCTTGCGCGTATGGCCTGGTTTCACAGTGAGCGCCGTGCGCTGGCTACGGTCGCTGTTGAGTCACGCTCCACTTCGCGGCCGTTGCAGTTTGATGCCGAAGGCCGGCTCGTTCGCCGCGCACCCAAAGCAGAAGATCTCAGCTCCGGAGGCTCCGCGCAACTTGAAACCCTCGCCTTCGGCGGCATTCACGTGGTCTCGCCGCGCATCTTCGCCAAGCTTGAAGAGGAGGGAGCTTTTTCGATCATCGATGCCTATGTGCGTCTCGCCGCCCAAGGTGATAGCATCCTCGGCTTCCGCGCCGATGGTGCGTACTGGCGCGATCTTGGCCGGCCCGATGACCTCATCGCAGCCGAACGCGATATGGAGAGCGGGCGTTATCCGGCAAAATAGTGTTCTGCTACCGAGGTTCGCATCAAGCAAGCGTGATGTTCCGGAAATTCGATGCAGATCTGCCGTCGCCTGGCCCGAGTGGTCGTTCCACGCAAACGCTGGCCACACTCGCACTGACCACTCACTTCTCCGTGTCCACCGGGTAGCCACGGCTCGCGTAGCTGTCGATGATCTTTTCGTAGACCTTCTTCCATCCACCCTCTCGCTCCTCAGGTGGAATCCCATGCGGCCAGACGCTGATGTAGAGATAAAGCAGTTCCCGGTCGGCCAGAGCATTCTCTACCCAATGCTCGGTGCGCGCGGGCACAAACGCGACGGCCGGAGCCCGCACCTGCTGCATCTCCCCGCCGATATACACGCGGGCCTCGCCGCTCCAGAACAGGTAGATCTGCATGAAGGTCTCGTGGCTGTTCGGCGGCGTTGTGCCACCCGGCCGCACCATCTGAAGCACCGCCTCGCAGGCGCCGGTTTCGTCGCGCGGCAGCAGCATCGCAAACTCGTTGCCCGCGCAGCGAAAGGGCTCTCCTTCGCTGAATTGCCTGATGAACATCGACAGCTCCCATGGGATATGGCCGCGGCAATCACTGGCCGCGGAGTGCTACGGCAGTACTGTAACAGCTGCCCCGTCGCGGCCGAACAATCTGAATAATCTCCTCAAATCTCATTCAGAATCAGCGCAACCCTTCCCGTCAACAGATCGCTGGGCGACTCTTCCGGATCCATGACGAGCAACTCCACGGGAAACGCGATGTTCTGCGGCCGCAGGATCAAGCGGCTTGACTGAAATTCTGCATAGCGGAGAGTAAGGTGCGCGCCGTGGCGCACCGCGTAAAGATTGGGACGGTTCGGCCGGTAGGGAAGCAGCGAGTTGTAGTGCCGGTCGATGAGCGCGATAGCCTCGGGCAGCACTAATGGCTCCATGGGTAAAGCGTCTGCCGGCGAAACGCGGATGGCGACAAAGCGCTGCCATGCGCGGCGCACGTTTGTGGCCCTGGCGCGCACAGTATGCAGAGCGCCTGGGGGCAGATGCAGCATAAGCTGCACCGCGGAAGGCCGGATGACCGGCTCGAAAAGCGCCGTGGTATGTGAAACCACCGGGACCGCCCCGGCGCTCTCGTCTTCCGGCCAGAATCCGCTTTTGGGCAGCGCAGGCAGGAGTTCGTCAACCGTCAGGCGCTGGGCGGCCAGGATGCGGTCCATCGCCTCCAGCGAAAGTTGGCGCCGGCTGCGCAGAAAATTGGAGATGTGCGCCTGCCCAAAACCCGTCTGCCGCGCCAATAGCGAGACGCTGAGAGTGCCCCGCTGGATCCTGCGCAGCAGTTCTAGGCGGAGCCGCTCGTGCATCTGAGTAAAGTTCATCTGTGGAAAATTTGCTGTAAGCAATGAGCATTGAACTTCAATGCTTTCCCTTGGAAAACTTGTCAGGGCTTATCGGCCTTCATTTTCAGTGTTCATGAGGCGATTGGAAAGTGATCGATTGGAAATCTGAGGACCAGCGTTGACGCAGAAGAAGCAAATGTCTACATTGAGTTAACTTAATCACGCATTGGCTTGTGGGAATCTTTTGGAAAACGTGTATTCGCTGTTTCGTTAGCGGAGGCGGAATGGTGCCTTCAGAAACAGCGAATAAACATTTGCCGGTTCAACTTGTTGAGTCCCGGCTTTCCTCCTCCCAATTTCGGTGGCGCGTCAAACGGCGCCGGAAAACACGCCAATCGGGAAATTCCAGGATCTGCGCACGAATGGTCATGACAGACAACAAGAGAGCACGGGTGGCAATCCCCCATCAGGACAGGAGAAATCTGAGTTGCCTCGCCCGGTTCTCTTCACCCCGCGGAACAACCTGCATCACAAACTTCCGTCGGGAGATGAAACAAATATGGAGAATCAGTCATGGAAGTGCGCGTTCAATTGAAAGTTTGCGAAGGATGCGGTTGTCTTTGGTACCGCGCCCAGACACTCGAGAGTGTGTATTGCAAAGAGTGTGAGTCGAAATTAAGAACGTTTCCATCCCCGGAAAGTCGCAAGCGACGCGGCCGCCCGGGCCGTAAGCAGCTTGCCAGGGTTTGGGCAGTAGCTGAGGCTGTGGGAGGTGCGCAATGAGCGCAGTTCTCCAGTTGCCCATGGCTTGGGAAACAAGCGCTGTCCAGGAAGACTGGCGGATCGAACGCAGGAGATGGGAACGAAAACCCGCGGCGCAGCCCCAGACAGAGCCGGCAGAGGCCCAGGCTGAGCCACCAGTCAACCTGGCCTTCTACCGGAGACACACCGAAAGCATGTTGCGGCGCTACTTGTATGCATCCATGCAAGTGGGCAGGGCGCCGTCGCTGCTTGCCGATTCGGTCGGGCGCGGTTGGGCATCCAGCCGCCGCATCCGCACCTTTGAAGACGCTGTTATTTTTGTTCTCGATATTGAGAAATGCATCGGTCAGCTTGGTTCGCTCGATCGCGCAATTCTAAGCCGGATCGTACTGCAGGAGTACACCCAGGCTGAAACCGCCGTCTTACTCGGCATGAGCATTCGTGCCATTTCTTACAAATACCCATTGGCCGTCGACCGCCTGACGGAGAAGCTGCTTGCGGCCAGTCTGCTGATCTTGCCTCACTAAATGAGACCGGCACAGCGGAGCGCAGATTGCGTTCTTCTGTGCCGGCCGCACCTCCTCGCCCCGCGCCACGCGGTCCCATAGTCCCGTCCATTTACAATGGGCGACAGCAATTATGTTGATCCGCTCCAGAGCGCCGCTGCGGCTGGGTTTGGCCGGTGGGGGCACCGACGTCTCTCCCTACTGCGACGAATTCGGCGGCGCGATCCTGAACGCCACGATTGATTATTATGCCTACGCCGCTCTCGAGCCTCTCGATACGAACACCGTCGAGTTCGTCTCCGCCGACCTTGGCCAGAGCGCCGCTTACCCCTCCATCGGCGTGCTTCCCAACGACGGCCGCCTCGACCTTTTCAAGGCCGTCTACAACCATGTGGTCCGCGAGTTCAATCAGGGTAAGCCGCTCAGTCTTCGCGTGAGCACGCGCGTCGATGTGCCCGCCGGTTCCGGCCTTGGCTCCTCCTCCACGCTGGTGGTGGCCATGCTCGCAGCCTATGCCGAGTGGCTCAATCTTCCCCTCGACGACTACGAGCTTGCGCATACCGCCTTCGTCATCGAGCGCGTTGAAGCCGGCCTTGAAGGCGGCAAGCAGGATCAATACGCGGCGGCCTTCGGCGGATTCAACTTTATGGAGTTCGGCGGCAACGGCCGCGTGCTGGTGAACCCGCTGCGCGTCAAGGCGTGGGTGGTCTCGGAGCTTGAGGCCTCGCTGCTGCTCTATTTCACTGGAAAATCCCGCACCTCCGCCGACATCATTCAGGAGCAATCGCGCAATGTGCGCGACCGCAACGAGCGGGCCCTCGACGCCATGCACGCCATCAAGGCAGAGGCCTTCCAAATGAAGGAGTGCTTGCTGCGCGGCGATTTTCCCACCCTGCACCAGGTGCTGCGCGCCAGTTGGGAATCGAAAAAACGCATGGCCAGCCAGATCACTAACGAAGATATTGAAGTCCTGTACGCGAGTGCGCTCGAGGCCGGCGCGTACTGCGCCAAAATCTCGGGCGCGGGCGGCGGGGGTTTCATGATGTTTCTCGTTGACCCCATCCACAAAGACAAAGTGACAGCCGCATTGCGTAGCCGGCACGCCGGAGGTACCGCCTACGCATGCCACTTCACGCCCGGCGGCGTGCAGGTGTGGAGAGTGCCATGAACGAACCTTCATCGACCGATCTGGTACGCGCAAAACTTCTCGAAGGCCTAGGCGTGATGGAAGCCGTGGCGCACGACACCGCGTTGCAAGCAACGCTCGCGGCGGCTGCCGAAGCCACGGCCGACGCGCTGCTCGCCGGCCGCAAACTCATGGCGGCCGGCAACGGAGGCAGCGCTGCCGACGCTCAGCACATTGCTGCTGAGTTCGTCTGTCGCCTGGTCGACGATCGCCCCGCCATGCGCGCGGTGGCGCTGACCACCAACACGTCGATTCTTACTGCTGTGAGCAACGACTACGGATTCGAGCGGCTTTTTGCGCGCCAGGTTGAAGCCCTCGGCCAGGCGGGTGACGTTTTCCTCGCCATCTCTACCTCCGGCAACTCGAACAATATCCTGCGCGCCCTCGAGCAATGCCGCGACCTGGGCATTGCCACCATTGGGCTCACGGGAAAGACAGGCGGAAAAATGCCGCCGCTCTGCGACTACTGTCTGCGTGTGCCCTCTGAGGTCACCATGTATATCCAGCAGGCGCATCTGGCTCTTGAGCACATTTTCTCGCTGCTCGTGGAGCGCCGCTACTTTGCCGCGAAGCCGGCCGCGGCCAGGGGCTGAATCCGCATGGAAGCCATTGTTCTTGCCGGCGGGCTGGGCACGCGGCTTGCGTCGCGTCTTCATGGCCTGCCCAAGCCGATGGCGCCCATTGCCGGCCGTCCCTTTCTTGAAATCCTGTTCACCCAGTTGCGACGTTCCGGCTGCACGCGCGTTCTGCTCTCCGTTGGCCATCAGCACTCTGTCATTCAGGACCACTTCGGCGCGGCTTTTGACGGGATGGCAATTGAATATGTGATTGAGAGCGTTCCGCTCGGCACCGGCGGCGCCATTCGTCTCGCGCTCGCTCAGGCGCGCGAAGAATCCGTGCTTGTGCTTAACGGCGACACCTTTCTCGATGCCGATTACGCCGCGATGCTGGGCTTTCACGCGTCGGAAGGCGCTGCGGTCACTCTCGCTGTCGTGCATTGCGACGATGTGAGCCGCTATGGCGGCGTCACCGTCGAAGGTCAGCGCGTCGTGGGCTTCGAGGAGAAGAGCAATTCGGGGCCCGGCTGGATCAGCGCCGGAACCTACGTTCTCGCGCGCAACCTGGCGTGGCCGTCGGTGCTCCCTGAGAAGTTCTCCATCGAGCGAGATTTCTTCGTCCCCGAAGTTGCGCGCCTTCGTCCTGCGGCCTACGAGGTCGATGGCTTCTTTCTCGACATCGGCATTCCCGAGGATCTCGATCGCGCCCAAACAGCGCTCGCTCAATTCCTCCTTTAGGGCCGCTCCGGCGGTAATTGCATTCCCGATCTCAAAACCGTCAAGAGTGAGATGTGGAGAGCCCTAAACCACTCATTTCCGACCTGATTGGTCAGGATAATGTGGAAGATCAGTACTCCTTATGACATGCAACTTAATGCATATACGACATAGCGCAAACGCGCACAATAGGCGTAAGTAGCTGAAACCAAGATATATTAAGCTGCGCTGATCTTGGCGTGCGGATTGCTATACAAGAGTGGGCCATCTTCACAAAATAAGGAAAGAGGTGGCCCCTATGGCCGCAAAATGTATTCGAACAGGTGGGTTGTGCGCTGCCATTTGCAGCGGAGCCCTTGCCTTGCTCGTACCATGCGTAGGCAAGGCAGATGATGTCCTCCCCGCGGCTACGTATACCGCGGAGCTGCAATACCTCGCTCCACCTCTTGTCGTGTATCAAGATACCGGAAATGTGTACGGTACGGATCTCTTTTTTGGGATCGCATTCGCCCCTAACGGAAGCGTCGGCATTCTGCCTTCCCCCTTCGCGACCTCGAATGGTTCCACGCCGCTTGGTTACGGTCCCGTGCCGTTCGGGGGTGTCCTGAGCGTAAGCGACAGCGTGACCATTTATGCGGAACTCTATGGCGTCAGCTCAAGCACGCTGGTTCCTGTGGACGTCGACGGCGTAGTGAACGGCTTCGCAAGCGGGTCGGGCGTCGCCCGGGCCAGCGTGAGTTACTCCCAATATGAGGGGGCTGTGACTGCAGGCCTGTATGGATGCGTTGCCAATCCTTCTTTCAACAACTGCGGCAACTATGACAGCACGGCGTACCTCCTTGGAGACACCGTATACGAGTTCACCGTATCCGCCAGCGGTACGTCTGGAGTAGGGGGCGGGCCCGGCACATTCCAGGTCTCCAATGACCCCACTCTCGAGATCGATCCGACCTTCCTGGCTGATAACCCCGACCTGAACATTC
The DNA here is from genome assembly GCA_031296305.1 of Occallatibacter sp. Classification (GTDB taxonomy): domain Bacteria; phylum Acidobacteriota; class Terriglobia; order Terriglobales; family Acidobacteriaceae; genus Telmatobacter. The sequence goes on from JARLFZ010000019.1 coordinate 39,408, forward strand.
AACTCGAGGAAAGCCCCGGTGTCGGTAACACAGAGACTCCGGAGCCCGGCACTCTGGCTCTTTTTGGGAGCGGCTTGCTTGGGTTGGTAGGAGCACTTCGGCGCAAAATCAGAGCCTAAGCGGCTGGTCTCGGTCTCAGGAAGCAAACTCACCACTATCTGGGTGCCCCGGGTTCCGATATTGGGACCCAGGAGCCTCGAACGCCGGCATCTAGTGCTGTGACCATCGGCTTTCGTGATGAGTCAAGAATTTGTGCGGGCGAAGACGCCCGCACTACAGCCGGTCGGGAGACCGGCGCTACACTACGGCATTCCGCGCAATCGCTTCGCGGTACCACTCGGCGCTGAGCTTGGGCGTGCGCTTCAGGGTCTTGTAGTCCACGTAGTGAATGCCGAAACGTTTGCTGTAGCCATCGGCCCATTCGAAGTTGTCCATCAGGCTCCACAGAAAGTAACCCTTCACCGGGAAACCCTCCGCGGCGGCGCGTTGCAAATTCGCAAGGTGGTTGCGCAGATACATTACGCGGTCGGTATCTTCAATCCGTCCTGCCCGCGTTACCACGTCGGTAGATGAGCAGCCGTTCTCGGTGATGTAAACTGCGCGCGGATTCCAGATCTCGCACACGTTGCGCACCGCCCAGTAGATGCACTCGGGACCGATGTAGAGCCAGGGCGAGGCCATCTTCGGATACGACGCCGGATACGGCTCAATCGCGTAGCCGCGCTGCGACCCATCGGCGCGCACGTAAGTGGGCGTGTACACATTCAGCCCGACAAAGTCGAGCGGGCTGCCAATGGCCTTCATGTCGCCCGGCTCCACGTGCGGCGCATTCGCTCCCTCGCGTTGCAAATAGGTTTCCGGGTACGCGCCTTCGAGCAGCGTGGTCAGGAACGGCGCGTTTTCTTCGCGCGTGGCGCGCCGCGCCGCTTCCACGTTGGCGCGATCTTCGATCACCGGCACGCAGACCCTGGCATTTTCCGCCAGTCCCACCTCGGCTGCGGGCGCGTTGGCTCGGATCGCCTGCACCGCCAGCCCATGCGCCAGAATCCCGTGATGCCGCACCTGGTTCACCTCGGCCGCCGGCAGCTTGAGCCCCGGCGCAAACTGGCCAACTTGATAACTGAGGTCGGTAAAGCAGGCGAACTCGTTCGTCGTCATAAAGTGGCGCACGCGATCGGATAACTGCCGTGCCACGTAACCCGCGTAATCGGCAAAGGCCAGCGCCGTGGAGCGCGATTGCCAGCCTCCGGGCAGCGCCGCGGGCAGGTCCCAGTGGAAGAGCGTGACGTAGGGCGTGATGCCGTTCTGCTGCAACTCGTCGAGCACGCGCTTGTAGTAGTCGAGGCCCGCCGAACTCGGCTGGCCGGTGCCTTGCGGAAAAATGCGCGGCCACGCAATCGACATTCGGTACGCACGGACACCCAGATTCTTGAGCAGGCGCACGTCCTCTTTGTAGAGGTGGTAGGAATCGTCGGCCACGTCGCCTGTATCGCCGTTGTAGGTTTTGCCCGGCGTATGCGAGAACACGTCCCAGACGGACGCTCCGCGCCCGCCCTCGTGCACTCCACCCTCAATCTGGTAGGCGGCCGTGGCGCATCCCCACACGAAGCCCGGCGGAAATTGCCGGCTGCCTGCGGGCTGCTGGGCAAAAGACGAATGGGGCAAAAACTCCGGCAGCGATATCCCGGCCAATGCCGCGCTCGCCGCCGCAACTTTTCCAAACTGCCGCCGCGTAATCTCTTTCATGGATGCAATCGCCCTTTCGAAATCAAAGGCCGATTATAGCGGAGTGGAAGCGACGCCGAAGTGACGCCGAGCCGCGCAATAAAGATCGGATCGGCTCATGAACCGCCGAACGGGAGTTGTTCCAGAGGCACGCAACCTCTTTTCCCCAATCCGGTTTCATGGATCGGGCAATTTCCACTCCGACTTTTGGCCGATTACAACTGTCGCTGCCGTTGCGTAGGATCGTGTTCGGGCGCAGGGCCCCATTTGCCCACCACGCATCGACGGGAACTCGTCCCGCTTCGTGACGGTGGGCGATTGTTCGCGGCAAAGTGCCCGGAGAAGGTCAAGAATGTTCAATCTGCCCGCCATTTTTTCTGTTTTCTCGCTGCTGATGACCTCACTCCTGGCGGGTTGCGGATCGGGCCAGTCGCCCCAAAGCTCGACCACGACAACGACGACTACCACTCAGGCTACGTTGACGACGGTGGCCTTTGCGCGCGGCGCCGACATCGGCTGGTCGACGCAATTGAGCTCGCTTGGCTATACGTGGGAGGATCAGACGCAGACTGTGCTTCCGGTTCTCCAGATTCTGAAAAACCATGGCGTCAATCTCATTCGCATCCGCACCTTTGTGAATCCGGCCATCTCGTCCGGCAGCCTGGGCGTGGGCGCGATGAACCAGGCGGGCAGCATCGCGCTGGCCAAAACGGCCAACGCCATGGGCTTCGCCATCATGATCGATTTCCACCTGAGCGACACATGGGCCGACCCCGGACATCAGTCCATCCCCGCCGCCTGGGCAAACGACAGCTACAGCCAGATGCAGACCGACGTCAGCAATTACGTTTCCGGTTTTATGACGGCCCTGGCAGCCGCCGGCATCTATCCGCAGTATGTGCAGATCGGCAACGAGATCAACAGCGGCCTGCTTTGGCCCATCGGGGAGTACACGAACCCTTCGCAGATGGCCGGACTGATCAACTCCGGCTACAGCGCGGTGAAGGCGGTGAGCCCGTCGACGCAAGTGATCGTCCACCTGGCGGGGCTCAGCAATCTTACCGATCTGGAATGGTTCTACGACCTGCTGAAGGCCAATGGCGGCAAGTGGGATGTTACCGGCTTCTCCTACTACGACGGCCCCGGCACGCTCGCGACCAGCACCGCGAATTTGAGCACCATGGCCAGCCGCTATTCCAAGCCTGTGATGATCTGCGAGATCGGTTACACGGAAACCGATTTTATGAACACGGCGGACGATATGAAGACTGCCATCGAAGCCGTGCAGTCAGTTCCCAACAGCATGGGACTTGGAGTGATTTACTGGGAGCCGGATGCTCCGGATGATGCCACCACAAGTAGTTACAGCCTGGGCGCCGTGTCCGAAGTATCAAGCAAGCTGCTTCAGTTCAATACTGCGATCGATCAGTTTCTCTTTACGGGCTCGACCGTAGGCAATCAAATCATCGATTCGCAATTTTCAAACGCCACGAACGGCTGGCAGATCACCAGCACTACGCCGGCGGCGATCTATACGCAGGCTGGGGGCAATGGAACCATGTTGTCCTTCAATGCGTCGACGGCCTATGGCGGCACGATCTGGGAGGACGTGACCGGCTTGCCGAACGGCACCTACACCATGACCGCCTGGATCGAGAATGGCGGCGGCCAGACGACGGCCCAGATGTTTGCGTGGCCCACCGGCGGAAGCAATATGACGGTCAACCTGCCGATAGCCGCAACCTGGTCTCAGGTGCAGATTACGAACATTCAAGTCACCCAGGGCACCGCGTGGGTTGGCATTTCGATCAGCGCGAATTCCGGGCAGTGGGCGAACATCGAATCCGTTTCGTTCACTCAGAACTAGAGCGTTCTCAATGCGCGCAGGATTTGCGCGAGTCGCGGATGTGGCCGCCCACGACGACGGTGGCCGCCGCGCATCGGCTGGCCTATTTCACCGCGAGAAATGGCCTCTTTGAACTGCCGTTTGGGGCGTTCAGCTTGCGCTCTCTGGTTTCTTTGAGGAGTTCGGCGGCCTCCACATTCTCGCGATACTGGGCCAGGCCAAGACGAATCGCACTCACCATCTCTTCCGTGCTGCATGGCTTGGTCAGATAACGGAAGATCTGGCCATCGTTCACTGCGGTAATGGCGCGATTGAGGTCTTTGTATCCGGTGAGCAGCATCCTTACCGTTTGCGGTGATAATTCGCGCACCCTGGCCAGAAACTCGGCGCCATCCAACCCCGGCATGCGCATATCCGAGATCACGATGGCAAACGGGCCAAACAGATGAATGAGCGCCAATCCCTCTTTACCGCCGGGAGCGGTTTCAATCGTGAATTCGTCGTGCAGAATGCGCGCGAAGCTATCAAGGAGGTTCTGGTCGTCGTCAACGAATAGGATTTGCTTTGACAATATGGAACTCCCGTTTGGGCTCATCGGGCCTTCGCACGTGCTGCCGGCTGGAACGATGAAGTCCGCAATTCTGCTTCTCCGCGCCGCGGGCGTAGGCAGCGGAGATTCCCCACTGCGTTCATCGGCAGCGTTGCCTCGAACATCAGCAGGTGTGTGGCTTTCTTTGAAAGCAGGGATCAAGGGCGTTGGCCGGAGTGGCGCGCAAAAAGGCCGCAGCATGTTCCCAAGCTGTGGCAGTAGCGTAAAACTCTGATGAAATCACGACCTTCCCCATTGACGCGGGTTCGCCTCAAAGCTAAGTTCACATTCATGGAAAATCTGGACTTCGATCAGCTTCTCAAGTCGTATAAGGAGGCGGTGGATCACTGGGTCGATGCCATCCACGCCGAAGAATCGCTCGCGACGGACGACCACTCCATGGTGGAAATGGAACTGTGGGATGACGCGGGCTTCAAGCTCCACGACGCGGAGTTGGAAGCTAAGAAAGCGCGCGACGCTTATAAGAATGCATTGCGCAAGAAGAACTACGGCTTCTAGGAACGGATCTGCCTACGCTGGCACGGGCGGTTTGAAAACCGCGCCTGGCAGCCCGAGGCTGATCAGGAGCGCGGCGTCAATCCGGGCCATAGTTTCTGGGGCGAGCGAGCCGTAGATGGTGCGGAAGCGCTGCTGATCGACGGTGCGAATCTGATCGCATAGCGCGTAGCTGTCTTTGCTGGCGCCGCCGTCGCCGCGCTTCACCGGCACGTAGATGGGTGAGGGCGTTTTAATGTGTGCGGCCGCCGTAAGTGGCACGACGATGGTCGTAGAAGAGAATCGATTGCCCACGTCGTTCTGCACCACAACGCAAGGGCGAGAGCGGCCCTGCTCGTGGCCGACCACCGGATCGAGCGAAACCTCAACGACCATGCCGCGGAACGGCCTACCGATCACTGGAGTCCCTCGCGATCGACAGCTTCAAATTCCTTAGCCAGGGAAAGATTCATTGCGGCGTTTTCCGTATAGGCCCGCGCAAGTTCCCGTTCGAACTCACGAGACTCCATTTCGTCTAAAAGGCGCTCCACCGCTTTCCTGATCAGGTCGCTGCGATTGCTTTCGAGACTGCGTGCCGCTTCGTCCGCTCGCTTCAAAAGAGTAGCGGGAAACTCGACCAGGACGCGCTCCTTGCGGCTGGCACGGGATGATGCCGGCCTGGCGATCTTTTGACCATTTCTCGCCGGTAATTTGGGCGTCGCTGCCGATCTGGTCATGGCTGAACCCTCGAAGTCTATATATGCAGATATATATCACAACATATGCAAAGATACAACGGATGGTTGTTAGTCTACGCCGCGCGCATGGAGCGAATTCTACGCTCCAGACAAGAAGGCCGCAGCCTTTTGGACGGCTGCGGCCTCAACTCCCAAATCCCGAACGGGATTTACATCTCTTTCACACCTTCGACAAACGCCTTCAGTTTGCGGCTCCGCGAAGGATGACGCAGCTTGCGCAGCGCCTTGGCTTCGATCTGCCGGATGCGCTCGCGCGTTACCTGGAAGCTCTGGCCCACTTCTTCGAGCGTGTGCTCGGAGCCATCCTCGAGGCCAAAGCGCATCTTGATGACGCGCTCTTCGCGCGGCGTGAGCGTACGCAGCACCTGCGAGGTGTACTCCTTCAGGTTCACGCCGATCACAGCTTCCGAGGGCGACACCGCCTGGCGATCTTCAATGAAGTCGCCGAGATGCGAGTCTTCCTCTTCGCCAATCGGCGTCTCGAGCGAGATGGGCTCCTGCGCGATCTTGAGCACCTTGCGCACCTTGGCTACAGGAATGTCCATGCGCCGCGCAATCTCTTCGCTTGAAGGCTCGCGACCCAGCTCCTGTACCAGTTGGCGGCTGGTGCGGATGAGCTTGTTGATGGTCTCGATCATGTGCACCGGGATACGGATGGTGCGCGCCTGGTCGGCGATGGCGCGCGTAATCGCCTGCCTGATCCACCACGTGGCGTAGGTCGAGAACTTGTAGCCGCGCCGGTACTCGAACTTGTCCACTGCCTTCATCAGGCCGATGTTGCCCTCCTGAATCAGGTCGAGGAATTGCAGTCCGCGGTTGGTGTACTTCTTGGCGATCGAAACCACGAGCCGAAGATTGGCCTCGATCAACTCGCGCTTGGCCTGCTCGGCGTCCATGTCGCCCTGGATCATTTCGCGCTGCGTGCGCTTGAGTTCGGCGATCGACACGCCCGCGTCGCCCTCAATTTTTTCGAGGTCGGTGCGGCAGTTTTTCTGCTGTCTGCGATATTCCTTCTTCAGATCCTCGCTCTTCGAGGCTTCGTACTTCTGCTCCAGCGAGCGGATCTGCCGTTCCAGCGTCCGCATGGTGTCCACGGTCTTGTTGACCTTGTCCAGCAGGCGCTTGCGCTCAAGAGCGGTGTATTTCAGTTCGCGGACGATGCGCGACACTTGCACTTTCTCGCGCGCGATCGTCCAGCGCAGCCGCCGCGCTTCCTTCATCTTGGCCTTGTTGCCCGGCGCAATGGCAGCCAGCTTCTCATCAAGCAGCGCAATCTTCTTCTGGTGCTTGACAAGATTATCTGTGCGCGCCACTGTGGCTTTCACGCGCGTCAGCACCACCTCTTCGGTCAGCTCCTCCTCGTCGAAGATCACAACCTCTTTGATGTTGCGCACGCCGCGCTTCAGGTCTTCGCCCAGCGCCGCGATCTCCCGAATCACAATCGGGGAACGCGAAATTGCCTTCAGCACGCGCATCTGTCCGCGCTCGATGCGCTTGGCAATCTCCACTTCGCCTTCGCGCGTGAGCAGCGGCACCGTGCCCATCTCGCGCAGGTACATGCGCACCGGGTCGTTGGTTTTCTCGAGAGTGCCGGGCGTCAGATCCAGCTCGACGTCTTCGCCTTCTTCCAGTTCGAAATCCTTATCGCCGGGAAATTTGGGAGCGTCAAGCAGGTCAATGCCCTGACCGCTGATGGTGGTCATCAGATCGTCAAGATCGTCGGCAGAGCCAATCTCATCGGGCAGCGCGTCGTTTACTTCGCCGTAGGTGAGATAGCCTTTTTCCTTGCCGGTCTCGATGAGTCCGTGTACGTCTTCTTCGAATTTGTCGTCAATCGTCAAATGATTCCTGCTCTCTTCGGCAGCGCGGGACTTGCCGCGTGCTGCCCGTATTCATCTCAGGCCGTAGTTCTCAGGCCGGCCCCGCCTCGCGCATATGCGCGTCAAATCACACTGCAGCTCGTCACCTTCCGACCAGTCGCATCGCACCCAGCGGAATTCGTCGTGTCTCAGACCACGCAAATCGTCCCGCGCACGCACATCGGCGCCAGGCTCGATTTCGCGCCAGCACGAAGAATAATTCCGTGAGGAAACCTTCGCGCGGACACAACCACATCTCCGCTTAAGCGGTTTTCGCTTGTCTCGGAACAGGATGGCAGCGCTTCAGGTTTCGCCTGGGTCGCCCGCGAGCCGAAGCTCATGTGTGGGGCAAAGGGGCGCGCATCCTCACTGAGATCAATAGATTACTACAATCGAACATGGTTGCGCCAGCACAAATTCGGCGGCAAAATCAACCCGTTGAGCCCACTGCGGGAAAATTCAGGCGCGGATTTGAAGGGCCATCCACTCCGCTTCTTGTTGTTTAGACGCTCGAAAGGGCCATTTCGTCGCAAAATCCCGGCGATCCGGTCCAGCTGCCGATCTGCACTAACTTCTATGAAGTTGGGGGTTTGTGGCTGTGCAACTGCCGCAGCGCCCGGTCAAGATCCAGCTTCAGCTGGGTCAGCACCGCAAGTTCTGCGAAATCGCCGCGCCGCTCGGCCTCCGCAATCTGCGCCCGCAGGTCGCGCAGCCGGCTTTCCATGGCCCGCTCCTGAACCTCCTGCAGTGCGCTCGCCACCTCATCCTCTTCGGGCGGCCTGCTTTCGCCTAGCAGTGCCTCCGCCAGCAGAGCCCGCTGCGCCGGGTTCTCCACCACGTCCATGGGATTGTGGGCCGCGCGGCCAGCCAGCGCCTGCATGGCCTGGAATGCCCCGAGGTGCTCAAACCAAACCGGCTGCTTCTCCATCGCCTGCGCCGCTATCCTCCGCGCCGTCTCGCCTTCGGGATCGGTAATCGCCAGCGCCCGCAGCAGTACTCGCTCGACTTCGGTCAGCGTCGCGGGCCGTGCTTCCACGCGATCTCGCCGCCGCAGCGCCGCCTGGCGCAGCTCCTCGCGCAGCACCGCCGAGTCGATGCCGAGCTTCTGCGCGGCGTCGGCGGCAAACTGGTCCCGAGCCAGCTTTTCCGGGATGCGGCGGATATGCGGCAGAAGAAAATTCAGCGCCTTCACCTTCTGTTCCGCGCTGGCGCCGGGGAATTGCACCATTGCTCGTGCAATCAGATAATCAGACTGCCGTCGCGCCCCTCGAATTGCCTCTTTATAGGCCTCAACGCCCCGCTCGCGGATAAATCGGTCGGGATCCAATCCGCCCTCGAGCGTCACCAGCTTGATGGCAAAACCCTCCTCGGTCAGGAGGGAGATGGACTTTTCCGCAGCATTGGCGCCGGCCGCATCGGGGTCGAAATTGACGATCACATTCGACGTGTGCCGTCTCAGAATAGCAACCTGTTGCTCGGTGAACGCCGTCCCGCTGGTCGCGATCACGTTCTGGATTCCGCGCAGAAAGACGCTGATGCAGTCCATCTGCCCTTCCACCAGCAGCGCAAAACCCACGGTGCGGATCGCCGTTTTGGCTTTGTCGAGGTTGAAGAGCACCTGCCCCTTCGAATAGAGCGGCGTCTCGGGCGAATTGACGTACTTGGGGCCGGCCTTTTCACCCTCCGCCGCGACGCCCAGCGTGCGTGCGGTGAACGCAATCACACGTCCTCCCTCATTGCAGATGGGAAACACTACTCGCTTGCGGAACCGGTCGTAGATGCGGCCGTGGCCGCCGTCTTCCTGCTCCTTGGAGCTGAAGAGGCCGCTCGCGCGAAGG
>JARLFZ010000020.1 GCA_031296305.1 Occallatibacter sp.
CATCGGATAACGTTCGAGACCTTGCCTGTATGTCGCGAGCGCGAGGACCGACGCACCATTCAACTCCTGATTCCGCCCGAACTGCAGCCAGTCGTCCTCCAACCGGTTTGCAGGCTCGGGAAAGTGGATTGGCGCCTGCGGGCCTGTCTGAATATCTTCGACGGGATCCCAATCGAAGACACCGTCGGTGTGCGTAAGCAAGGTAAGCCCGGCCTTATCCTGCAACTCGAATGTGACCTTGGCCGCGCCGTCGTTGAGCGGGACAGAATGCGACCAGGTTTTTTCCGGCGCCAGATCGGCGGTTTCGCTCCAGAGTACGGATTTGCCCTGCTTGATGGAGATATGAGCTCCCGGCAACGGCTCGTTCACGTTGAGGGCCACCGAGGCATTGCGGCCCTGGACATCCAATCGCACGACTCCGGCGCGATTGGCGCGGGTGATTCCACCGGTGCCGCGAACCGGCATCCAGTACTCCGTGAAGTGAATCGTCTGCCCGGGGTCAAGAAATGCGTAGGTCTCCTGATTTCTGAACAGTCCTCCCTGCACCTCCGCATAGGCGCTTTCATTGTCAGAGAGCGACGTGCGCCATCCCAGCCCCGCCGGATCGACTCCCCACGTCCAGATTTTCTTGCCCGGCAACTCGCTGAACTCGGCATAGTGAACCGTTCCGGTTTGCGTTTGGGGATTCCAAATCCCCATGAAAGGCTCTCTGGATCCGTGGATAAAGTAGGAAACCGGGCCCGCAGTTTGATTCTTGATCACGCTCAGATCGCGGTCGCCCTCGGGACCCACCGGCCAGGTATAGACGTCGGTGTAGCCGTGGGTGGCAACGAAGCGCATCGGGTACTCCACGTGGGAATCGTCCCAGATCTGCACGCCTGCGTTGCTCCACCAGTAGTAGCGATGGCGCAGATCGCTGCGGTTATAGAGGGTCGTATGCAGCTCGAGGACTGTCGAACCAGGCCGCAAGACCAATTCCACCTGCCACTGCATTCCGTAGACGCGATCAGTGTTTGCCACCCACACTGAGGCGCTTCCGTCCGCATGCGTGTCAAAAGCAAAATCGACTGGCGACATCGAGACCCAGTTGTGCGAGACGGGGAAGTTGAATTCCACGCCGAATGCAGCCCAGGCGCCGCGATAGCCAATCTGTGCCTTCTTGATGGACGGATTGGCATAGAACATGGGCTTCCCGCTGATCTTGTCGACGCAGGTGTAAATATGGCCGCCGATGTCCGGCAGCACGGTGCACTTCAAGTACTCATTTTCGAGAAAAACGGCGCGCCAGTCGTGAGGCGCTTTCACGCCAGTCAGGTTTGTCCTCAGTGTGTACGGATAGTTGAAGCGTGAAGTCGCGTAGAGATCGAACGGCGGGTTCGAATCGGGCAAGCCCTCTTCATAGGTGGGCAGTGTGAGCGCACCTTGCCAAACTTTCACCGGGACGATAACCGGTTGGCAAATGGCACTGAGCGTTGTTCCCGCCATCAAGACACCAATACAAAACCAATGCTTCATAAATCCCCATTTCGTTTCGTGGCGCTCCATCACAGCGCGGAGTGTGAAGTCGATCAGCTTTTGGTCGAAACGATTTCTTATTCCACATATTGTACAAGGCATTTTGTTGTTTTTGGTGATTTTTTATGTCTTTTGATTTCGCTTTCTTATACAATTCTCCTCACACGCGGGCTAGGGCAGAATCCAGACCCACAGGGTCAGCGCTCGTGAAGCGGTGCCCCTCAGCGGCCCCGAGAGATCGGAAGCAGGTGCAGCATGAAGCACGACCAGACGAAGGGAACGAACCGCCGCATCTTCATCAAGCGGGCAGCGGGCACAATGTTGGCAGCGGGAATGAGCGCTCGTGCCTCGGCTCGCATGGGCCTCGCCGCAGGGAGCGCGAAGAAGATTTATCCCCAGCGATGGGTCTACGTCGGCCGCTCGTTCGATCGCGACCAGCACGTGGAGGAAGTGCGCGAAATTGCGCGCATCGCGTCGGAGCATGGCCTGACGGCCATCGTGCTGTCGGGGATGGACCGCATCAGCCTTGGCAACGCGGAGTATCTGGAGCGCTTGCGCAAGGTCAAAGCGATCGCCGATCAATATCGCCTTGAGATCATTCCGGGCGGATTCAACACCGGTTACGGCGGAGCGATCCTCGATCACAATAAGAATCTTGCTGAAGGCATGTTGGTGAAGGATGCCTTATTCGTTGCGCGTAATGGCGAAGCCCGCTTCCAGGCGGATTCGCCCGCGAAGCTCGAAAACGGCAACTTCAACGAATTCCAGGGCGGCCGATTTGCCGGATTCGACACGCAGGATGAGCCGGGACAAAAGACATTCGTCGATACTGCGATCTTTCACTCCGGGAGGGCTTCGCTGCGCATCGAGAACTTCGGCGCGGCGAAGGCAAACGCCGCGGAAAAGGCGCCAAAGGCTCCCTTGTCGCCCTACCTCGACCTGGCCAAGGAGTTTGCGCCGGGGACCCTGGCGCGAGTGGCGCAGGAGATTCGTGTGACGCCGTACCGGTGTTATCGCGTGAGCGCTTGGATAAAAACGGAAGACGCCAAGCCGGTTTCGCTGTTCAGCATCAAGGCGTTTACCCAGGACGGCCGCGATCTTTGTCCATTTGAGCCACCCGCTCCGGCCCCCACCTCCGACTGGAGACAGGTGACCACCGCGTTCAATAGTTGGTACGCCGATCGCATCCAGTTGAACTTCGGCGTATTCGAAGGAGAACAGGGCAAAGTATGGGTAGACGACGTAGAGATTGAAGAGGTTGGCCTGATGAACGTGGTCCGGCGCAAGGGCGCGCCGCTCACCGTGCGCGACGAGACCACGGGAACCGTCTACGAGGAAGGCCGCGATTTTGCGCCCGTCATCGACCCGCATCTCGATTTCCTGTGGACCCACGACATTCCTTCGATTCGCCTGATCCCTGGAAGGCGGATTCAAGAGGGCGCGCGGTTGCGCGTGAGCTACTATCACGGGACCACCATCTACAACGATCAAACCTCCGCCTGCCCCTCGGAACCAGAGACGTTGGAGATTTGGAAAGAGCAATTTCCATTGATAGAGAAAGTCTTTTCGCCAAAACGCTACTTCCTCAACGTCGATGAGGTGCGCGTGCTCAATCGCTGCGAAGCATGCCGGCAGCGAGGGCTGGCGGCGGCCGAGATTCTCGGCCAAATGACGCAGTGGCTCTATAACCAGGTGCGCGCCGTTAACCCCAAAGCCGAAGTTGTGGTGTGGTCAGATATGTTCGACCCCAACCACAACTCGAAGCGGCAGTACTTCCTGGTGGACGGGTCACTGGAGAACACCTGGCAATTTTTGCCCAAGGATATGGGAATCGTTCTCTGGTATTTTGAGCAGCGGCAGGCCAGCCTGGAATTCTTCTCATCGCGTGGCTTCCGGACGATCGCGGGGGCCTATTACGATGCCGACGACCTGAAAAATCCGGAAGGATGGCTGGAGGCCATGGACAATACGCCCAACGCCATCGGGATCATGTACACAACCTGGGGAAGCAAGTACAAACTTTTGGCGGAATTCGGGAATCTGGTTTCAAAACGTCCGTAAACCGGACTCGCAACTGTAGACGGCCTGAATTCATGAAAGTGAGAACGTGAGAGTGTTACCGAGGGACTTTATGAGACGAATACTGGGTTTCGCAATTCTTTTCTCGTTGGTTACATTCGCGGGATTCGCGCAAGCGCCGGCAGCAAGCACGTGGAAGATCATCGGTCCCGGCGGCGGTGGCACTACGATTGCTCCGGTCATCAGCCCTCACGATTCTCAACTCGTCGTCGAGCACTGTGACATGACGGGCGGTTACGTCACGCGCGACAGTGGTCAGTCGTGGCGGATGTTCAATCTTCGCGGCGGCATCGGCGTCTTTGCTTTCGACCCTGCTGATCCGCATGTGATTTACGCCGGGAACGCCGCGTTGTGGCGCAGTGACGACTCCGGCGCGAGTTGGAAGATGATCTTCCCCAGTCCAGCCCGCGGCACCGTCGAGCACCAGACCGGCGATCATTCCGACTACAGCCTGACCTCGAGCGATCCCGCGTACCCGGGGGGGTGGATCTCCGCAATAGCGATTGCAAACGGAGGTGCACGGCAAAAAGGCAACGCGAGCCCGGAGCGGCTTTATGTTGCTTTCGGGCAACGAGGCCAACCCGCGGTCATCATCGACTCTGTGGACGGCGGTGTCACATGGAACCGCCTTGCGCAACTTCCCAAGCCGGTTCTGCTGCTCGCTGCGGAAGGATCCGAAGTGATCGCACTTTCCGGCGCCTCTGCCTATCGCATCGCCGCCGACGGAAGTGTCAAGGAACTTGCCAGCGTCGCCAGCGAATTCAAGGCTGCCAGCGCGGGCCGGTCCGGCGATTCGACCTGGATTTACGCGACGGGCCAGAATGGTCTCGTCTATCTGACCAAAGATTCAGGGCTGCATTGGGGGCCGGTTACGCCGGTGTTGCAACAGACTTCGGGTAGCTTTGGCGCCATCGCCACCAGCACCGTGCATCCGGAAACTGCCTACGCCGGATTCCGCGGTCTTCGCTTGGGAGACGGCAACGAGAATCTGTTCAATGGTATTGCCAAGACTGAGGATGGCGGGCGCACGTGGAAGATCGTCTTCAAAGAATCAACGCATGGCGCGGACAATCTGAAGGGAACCTGGATCGAGCAGCGCGCCGCACCTGCCAACCCGAATATCTGGTTCGACGCGCCATACAGTCTTGCCGTTGCGCCCGCGGATCCACGCATCGTGTATGTGACCGACCTGTTTCGTTCCTATCGCACCCTCGACGGCGGCGCGAGCTGGCTGGAGGTGAACTCGCGCCAATCGGGCGACGCTGACTGGACCTCGCGCGGGCTCGACGTCACGACCGACTATGGCGTTCAGTTCGACCCCTTCGACTCGAAGCACATATTCATCGACTACACCGACATCGGACTCTTTTCGAGCAACGACGGCGGCATAACGTGGCAAAGCAGTACCGCGGGTATTCCGCCCCAATGGCGCAACACGACGTATTGGCTGGCCTTCGATCCTGCGCAACGCGGTCTGATGTGGGGAGCTTTCAGCGGTACGCACGATTTGCCCCGGCCCAAGATGTGGCGCACGCGAAGTCCACTGACCTTCACGGGCGGCGTCGCAATCTCGACCGATGGCGGTCGTTCCTGGCAGCCCAGCAACGCAGGCCTTCCCCAGGATTCCGTGACGCATATCCTTCTCGATCCTTCCAGTCCCGTGGGCAGCCGCACGCTTTATGCCTGTGCATTCGGCCGCGGCGTTTACAAATCCGTGGACGGCGGAAAGACCTGGACGCAGAAGAACAACGGGATCGCCGGCGAAGAGCCCTTCGCCTGGCGCATCACTGCGAGTCAGGACGGATCGCTTTACGTGGTCGTGGCGCGGCGTAGCGAGGGCAAGGACTACTCCCCTGCCGGCAGTGGTGCGGTATATCGCTCAACAGATAACGCAGAGCACTGGCAACCGATTGTGCTTCCCGCGGGCGTTACCGGCCCCACCGGCCTCGAGATCGATCCCAGAGACGCGCAGCGCCTCTACCTTACCGCCTGGGGCCAGGAGGCCGAATCGGCGGACCGAAATGGCGGCGTGTATGTTTCAAGCGATGGTGGAGCGACCTGGAAGACTCTCTTCACCGCGTCGCAGCACGTGTACGACCTGACCATCGATCCGCACCATCCAGACACGCTTTACATTGCTGGATTCGACGCCGCTGCATACCGCTCCACCGACCGCGGCGCTCATTGGACGCGCATTCAGGGGTTCGACTTCAAATGGGGACATCGCGTGATTCTCGATCCCAACGATCCATCCCGGATCTACGTCACTACTTTCGGAGGATCCGTCTGGCACGGTCCCGCGGCCGGCGATCCTCGCGCCCACGAAACCATCCTGACGCCCGTTCCGGTCGCCCATGAGTGAATGAGGGCAGAGTGAATGCTCCGCGCGAGCGGAACTGCCGGGATCCAGATACCTTTCAGATGAGCGGCAACTCCGAATCGCGCAAATCTCTCGGTCGGAGTGGGGACTGGCTCGCAAGGCGGAATCTTAGATTGCGTTTTAGATCGAAATCGATCCCCGCAAGACTGAATTTGGTGCGGTGAGCTCCAAAAAGGCACTGAATATCACCGCGAATCTCATCCAATTGCCAAGCTGACGATAGATCTGTGGATGAATTTGTGTTGATTCCATAGCCTTGTAACCGATTTAAGATCATTGCATTACGTTACACTCGGACTTTTGGTTATTTTTTAGATTTTTTTCTTTGCTTTTGAGGGTGTAATGTGCTATCTTCCTCGCTCATAAGATGTTCCCTCTTGCTCAATGATTCCAAAGTGAGCAGCACTGGTGTTCCGAGGCGAAAGACGCGGCGAGAAACTGCGGAGGAGAGAAAAAGGAATGAGAAACAATAGCACTTCACTGAGGCTTGCGAGTCGACGTTTACTTTGCGTTTTCCTAACTGTTGTGGGCTTTTGCTGGGTTCTGTTCGCGCGGCCGGCGTTGGCCCAAGTCGACCAGGGAACCATCACCGGTGTTGTGACGGACAGTTCGGGCAAGCTGGTTCCCGGCGCCAAGGTTACGCTCCACGATGTCGACACCGGACTGGACCTGACTCAAAAGACTAACGGGCAGGGAGCATACACCTTCTCTCCCGTGAAAATCGGCAACTATACAGTGACCGCGGAAGCTGCCGGGTTCGAGGTAACGACCCAGGAAAATTTGCATCTGGATATCCAGCAGCGCCTGTATGTTGCCATCGCGTTGAAAGTCGGCAAGGTATCGGAGTCCGTCGTCGTCACCGAAGCGCCTCCGGCGCTGCAGACCGACACTTCGTCTGTGGGGCAGGTGGTGGATACACAGAGCATCAATGCCACTCCCCTCAACGGTCGCAACTGGGTCTACATAGCGCAGTTGACCGCGGGAGTGGATCCAGGCCTATCGGCTGGCGGCGCACGCGGCGGCGGCACGGGTGACTTCTCGGCCAACGGCCAGCGCACCACGCAGAACAACTTCATCCTGGACGGCGTCGACAACAACGTAAACGTCGATGACTTTCAAAACGGCGCCAGCTACAACGTCAAGCCTCCCCCGGACGCGCTGGCGGAATTCAAGATCGATACCTCCGACTACAGCGCCGAGTTCGGCCACTCCGCTGGAGCCGTGCTGAACGCCAGCATTAAGGCCGGCACCAACAAAATCCACGGAGATGCGTGGGAATACCTGCGCAACACTCATCTCGATGCAGCAGACTGGGATTCAGCCGGCGGCGTTCCCGCCTACCATGAGAACCAGTTCGGCGCCACCCTCGGCGGGCCAATCTGGAAGAACAAGCTCTTCTACTTCGGTGATGCGGAAATGAATCGCATCGCCTATGCCACACCACTGCTTTTGTCCGTACCCACGGCGAGCCAGCGCAAGGGGGACCTTTCTGAGTATTTTCTTACCGCCAAAACTGGCAAAAGCGCGCCCATTGGCGTCTTTGAACCGAATAGCGCCGGTCAGGTTGCCTTGACTGGAACCGCCGGCGTCGTTGCAAACCCGGATCCCACATGCGTTACCTATGCGACGACCTGCGCCTGGGCGACCGCGACACCGGGCAGTGGCAATGGCCCAGGCACCACGAACAACTATGGTGGCACCGGCAATGCAGCCCTCAGCGGCAACTTCAACACCACCGGGATCCCCAGCCCGTTGGCAGATACCGTCGGGCAAGAAATCCTGCAAGATTACCCTTTGCCCAATACTGGTGGTTGGACAGGGAAATCCAGCGATGCTCCGGGTAGTGGGCTTTTGTACAACAACTACTCGTTGAATGATCCCATCCACGACAACACCTGGCAATGGGACCAGCGTGTGGACTGGGACCTGAGCGCCAAGGATCAAGCCTACGCGCGCTACAGCTATACGCATGACCAAATCGCTGCGCAGCCTCCGCTCGGCCCGGTCCTCGATGGCGGCTATTATCTGCCTTCAAATGGCGTCTCCGCCGCACTCACTCTCAACTTGGCTGAGAACTTCATGATGAGCGAGACCCACATCTTCAATCCGAACCTGGTGAACGAGTTTCGCTTTGGATATAACTGGGGCCACTACGTGATCGGTCAGGAGAACGCCAACACGCCGGCCAGCACGCTTGTTCCCGGCTTGGGCGGCGTGCCCTTTACCGGCTATGCCGGTCCAAACGGCGGCACCCCGTTCATCCTGTTGGGGGGAGCGCGCAGGCTAAGTTACGGCGGTTCGCCCACCGACACTCCGTCGGTCGAACGTCAAAACGTATACCA
The DNA here is from genome assembly GCA_031296305.1 of Occallatibacter sp. Lineage (GTDB taxonomy): Bacteria > Acidobacteriota > Terriglobia > Terriglobales > Acidobacteriaceae > Telmatobacter. The sequence continues at coordinate 8,317 of JARLFZ010000020.1, forward strand.
GATACTCGACAACGTGACCAAGATTCATGGCAGTCACTCGATCAAGTTCGGCATCGAGTTTCAGGCGATCCGCACCGCCTTCGCGCAGTCTCAATATCCACGCGGCAGATACAACTTCAACGGCCAATACACCGCAAAATTCAACGCTGTTGGAACTCAAACATCTCTGACCAATCTGGGTATTGCCGACCTGTTGACCGACAATATGGGCAATATCGGCCTCTCCCCGGGCTGGGATACCCAGTACTATCGCGACTATCGCGCCGCGTACTTCCAGGATGATTGGAAGATCAACTCCAAGCTCACCGCGAACCTGGGCGTAAGGTATGACTTTATTCAACCCGCCAGCAGCAAGGGGGGCAATTTGGCCAACCTTGTTATTACATCCGAAAACGAAACCGCATTGGGACTGGGAACATCTGGGACATCGGCTACCGGAGTTGCCCAGTGGGTCATGCCCGCCAATGTTGCCGCTTCCGCCCCCCTGTCGGCAAACTTCCAGAGTTTGCTGACCAACGACCACATTGCGCTCAACTACGTCACTGGCAACCAGCACTCCCTGGTGAGCGTTCAGCACTATAACTTTGCTCCGCGCATCGGGCTTGCCTACCAGTACGATCCCAAAACCGTAGTGCGCGCTGCCTACGGCCTGTTCTATGGAGCGATTGAAGCTCCTGGAGGCGCCGAGCTGGAGACGAACTATCCCTTCTCGTATCAAGTCGTCATGGATAACCAGTACAACGTGCAGTATGGCGGATGTTATCCATCCACTCAAACTGGCGCGTTCAACATCAACAGCCAATGCCCATCCAACGGCACCCCGGACTTTGATGTCACGAGCGGTTCGCCATCAATAGGCGGGACCCCTGGGCACAATCAGCCGGCTGGATTTAGCAATTTCCCATACCCAACCTCCCTCGAGGCGGGTGGGTCGCTCTACTTCGCCAATGGAGGCCTGGCCAATTTTGCCAGCGCCAGCGCTATCGCCATGTCCCAAACCAACATCAAGACTCCCTATACGCAAAGCTTCAACTTGACGATTGAGCGCGAAATCATACCGAGCATGGTTGCAACCCTCGGCTACGTGGGAAACAACTCCAAGCACACATTTGCGGGCACCCAACCTCTCGCCGCTCTGGCTATAAGCAGCAATAGCAATCCCAGCGGCAAACAAGGCTCCGTAGCGTTCCCCGGCATATCTACTGAGAACGCCATGGAGAGCTGGATCGGCTCAAGCATATATAACTCGCTGCAGGCAAAGGTCGAAAAGAAATATGTGGGCGGATCGAGCTTCCTGGCGTCGTATACCTGGTCTCACGCCGAAGACAACGCTGAAAACCCTGGAATTGGAGGAGGACCCGGTTATCGCAACACGAACCTCATTCCACTCAGGGACGAGATGACAAACTCCAACTACGACGTCCGTCACCGGTTCACGTTGAACGGCCTTTACGATTTGCCGTTCGGCAAGGGACGTAAATATGTCAACTCCGGCGGCGTGCTCGATTATCTCGTAGGCGGTTGGTCAGCCAGCGCCACTTGGCAAGCGCAAACGGGCATTCCGTTCACGGTTGGTGTTGGCGGCAACGGATTCCAGCAGGCCAGCGGTCTTAGTCAGGTTAACGCAATCCGGATTAGCGATCCGTTCAAGGGCGGTGGGACTCCGGACTCAGCGAATCTTGACATGAAAGGCGTAACTTGCCCCGCCAAGGTCCATAACAGAAACAACTGGTATAACCCTTGCGCATTTGTGGATCCGAAGCCGGGAAGCAACATCGCTCCGGGAACGCTGCTCACCGACGAGGCCAGCGCCATTACTTATGGCGGCGGAAAGGCGAACCAGATTCATGGGCCGGGATTTGAACGTGTCAATATGTCTATGTTTAAGAACTTCCCAGTTTTCCGTGAGCAATACGTCCAGTTCCGCGCGGACGCCTTCAACCTGTTCAACACGCCCTCTTTGGGCCAGCCCGGCGACGAGAATCTTGATTCGACCTCTGGACAGATTACGAATCCTCAGTCGTTCCAGAACTACACGCCGGATGCACGCTTCTTCCAAATTGCCGCCAAGTACGTTTTCTAATGCGGCGAATCGACCACATGCCCGAAGTGGCATGCGCTTGCAACGACACATCTCCCGCGGGCGCGCAAGCGTCCACGGGAGATTTTACTTTCCGGCGATGAACGCGGGATCGCGAATCAGAGAGAGAAATGAATCGTCGTCAAATGCTACGTAGAACGGGTGCTGGACTCATCGTCGGGACGATCGCGCCAGGCGCAACCGCCGCGCCGCCGCAGGGCGCAGAGCCGGACAAGCGGCCCAGCCTTGCTCTTTCAGATTACGAGCCCAAAAGCATGTTGCAGGTCCGGGAGACTCGAGTCGAGCGGTCACGGTACCCGGTCATTGATTTCCATACCCACATTACCGTTTCCGCCCGCGAGGTGAATGGCGTTGCTCTCGCGGCAGAGCGTAATTACCTGAGCGATCCGGGGGAATTGATCGCCGTAATGGACCGGAAGAACATCCGCACCATGGTGAACCTGACCGGCGGATTCGATGCCGGCCTCGTCGAAACCGTCCGTAGATACGACAAAGCCCATCCTGGCCGCTTCTACACCCTCACTGAGCCCTGCTACTCGCGCTTTCTCGAACCCGGCTATCCACAAATTCAGGCAGAAGCCATCGAACAGGCTCATCGCGACGGAGCCCGCGGTTTGAAAATCCTCAAGACCCTCGGGCTCTATCTGCGGGACAACATCACCTCCGGAAAGCTCGTAAAGATCGACGATCCCCGTTTCGATCCCATGTGGGATATCTGCGGCCAATTGCAGATGCCCGTCGCAATCCATATCTCCGATCCGGTCGCCTTCTTCTTGCCCACAGACCGGTTCAACGAGCGCTACGAAGAGCTCAGCAATCATCCCGACTGGTCGTTTCATGATCACGATTTTCCCTCGAATGCCGAATTAATCGAGGCCAGAAACAGAGTCTTCGCGCGTCATCCCAAAACCCACTTCGTTGGGCTGCACGTCGGCAACTTTGCCGAGGACCTCGAGAATGTTTCGGAAAATCTGGACCGCTTTCCCAACCTGAGCGTCGACATCGCGGCGCGCGTCGGCGAGCTGGGCCGCCAACCCAGGACAGCCCGGGCGTTCTTTGAGAAGTATCAAGACCGCATTCTTTTCGGAACCGATGCCACGCCGCACGTCGATGACCTTCCGCAGCAGCTCTTCAACGACCAACTTTACGAGATTTACTTCCGGTTTCTCGAAACCAGCGATGAATACTTTGACTACGCTCCCGCGAAGGTGCCTCCTCAAGGCCGCTGGCGGATTTACGGCATCGATCTTCCCGATCAGATTCTGCGCAAGGTTTACCAGGAAAATGCCGCGCGCGCGCTCAAGCTTTCGATCGCGCCTTCCACTCCGGTGTAGCGTGCGCATCTGGTGAAGGCTGAGGTTTAGAGGGCGAGAGCACGCAGGCCGACCTGCCTATTCGGCGCTCGAAAGAAACTCGCGGAACAACTCGGGATCGCGGAAGGATTCCGTGCCTCCGGATCGCAAAGTAGATAGCGCCGCGGTCCGGTTTCCAAACGCCGCGCAATCGGCCGGTGGCTTTCCCTTCAGGTAGGCGCACAGGAAGCCTGCATTGAAGCTGTCTCCGGCGCCGATGGTGTCGACAGGCGCGACGGACTCTGCCGGCAAGCGCCACCTCTCCTGACCTGCCTGCACAAGAGACCCTTGCTTGCCGCACTTCACCGCAACAATCGGAATGCGCGCCGCAAGAACGCCGATCGCAGTTTCCGCGTCGGCCTTCCCCGTGATACGGCATGCCTCATCTTCGTTGGGCAGGAAAATGTCGACGAGCCCGAGCAACTCATCAAGGGCTCCGTCCCAACGATCGTCCGGGTCGTCATTGGTATCCAGCGAGAGGGTCAGCCCAGCCGCCTTCAACTTCCTGAAGATGCCGGGCAACGCTGGTTGCAGCGCCTTGTGGAGAAACAGAGAAGAGAGATGGAAATGCCTTCCCGACGCCAGATAATCCAGGTCGATATCATTTGCGTCCATCTCGAACATGGTTCCAGGATAAGTAAGAATATGACGCTTGCCACCATGGTGCAGCAAAATCGTGACGCCGGTTGAGGGCCCACCGTGCACGCGCTTGACTCGGGTCACGTCGACGCCGCGCTCCACGAGCCGCTCTAAGGCGATCTCTCCGAGTGGATCGTCGCCGAGGCGAGTAATGAAACCCACCCGCATGCCGAGCGCGGCAAGATTGTGCGCAAGAATTGCCGACGAACTGCCCAGGGTCATTCGGAACGCGCTGGCCAATAGCTCTCGTTCCAGCGGCATCGCTTCAGGAAGGCCATACAGGATCAGATCAAGGTTGATTTCGCCGGCGATCGTCACGTCGAAGGACTTGGTCACAGTGCTTTTTCCGGATCCCATCTTATCGCTCAGGGGTTTCGTTACGCAGGCGGTATCGGGGCCGTCCAACCTACCTTCACAGGCCTGTGCCGCTCATCATTCCGTGTTGAGAGTGACCACTCGGCTCAGATGGCGAGGAGAATCAGGATCGAGTCCTTTACGCAAGCCGAGATGAACGCCCAGCAGTTGTCCCCACACGAGATAAACGACTAACTGTGCCAGTTCGGGTACGGCAAGATCGAGTTCAATCGCTAGATCCGATTCGCGCTGCACTTCAGGCGAGATTCTATTGCCGATTGCCAGTATGCGTCCACCCAGTTGTTTCATCTCCAGGAGAACCGAACTCTCCTCAGAGTAGCCCTTTTCAGAGAGCAAGGCTCCAACGAGCACATCCTCAGACACGATAGACATTGGTCCATGCCGGAATTCGAGCGTGTGAAAGAACTGCGCGTAAGTGGAAGAAGATTCCATAACCTTGAGCGCTGTTTCCCGCGCGATCGGATAGAGAGCGCCCTGGGCCAGAAAAGCAGCATCGGCAATGGTGGTCTGAGCAAACTGTTCGATCCGTTCCCCATGTATGGGAAGCAACGCGCTCAGCGCCGACGGCAGCATATGAAGCGCTTCAACAAACGTTGCCTGGCCGGCGAACCGGGCTGCGACATACTGAAGCGCCAGCAGCATCGACGTAAACGACGACGTCATGACGATGCTTTTTTCGGTCACAGGAAGCTGCAGCGTTCTTGCAGAGAGTTTTCCCAGTTCGTTTGCATCGCATGTGACGGCAAGGAATTCGATGTTTCGTTGGCGAAGGAGTTCGGCAACCTGGAGGACTTCCGATGTACGCCCTGAGCGCGAGATCAGAACCGGGAAAATAGCAGACCCTTCCGGCAATTCCAACTCGGGCGACAACAGCACCTCCGAGGCCGGTACTGCGTGCACAGGGAAATTCATCAGGGCTCTGAATGTATCCGCGGCGGCCTGTGCGAGGTGAAAGCTGGTTCCGCATCCGACGAAGATCCACTTATGATCCCTGGGGTGTTTGTCTCCAAGAAGCCGATCGAAATCGGCGTTGTCCAACATATCCAGGCAATGACGCCAATCTTCGGGTTGACGGTAAATCTCATTTAATGTGTTGCTTGCCCGCCCCATTTAAACCCCACTTACCTCGCTCAGACGCATGCAAACCGCTCGCGGTTCATCCTCTTCAATGTGAACTTGAAGGGACTCCGCGTGGCTTACCCGCTACAAAACGTAATAATAGCACATAAGTCGAAATAGACAACGAAAAAAAACGATGTTATTATGCGGAGTGATTTAGGGTATCGGCACTCTTGTGTGCCAGGTCTTTCGGCCACTCCTGGGCTTGGTCGGGAAGAGGGACAGCGATGACCGCGAAAGACCCCATTTCGAAGAAAACCATAGCTTGCACGATGTTCTGCCTCATCGCAGCGATTGCCATAGTTGCTCACGGGCAAACGGCGGCCGGGACGAAGGGGCCAGGCGAGCACCAGTGGTGGAAAAATGCGGTCATCTATGAAATCTACCCGCGCAGCTTTGAGGACACGAACGGGGATGGCGTCGGCGACCTGAATGGGATCACGAAGCAGCTTGACTATCTGAAGGAGCTGGGCGTAGATGCAATCTGGTTGACCCCGTGCTATCCCTCGCCGCAGGTTGATTTCGGTTACGACATTTCGGATTACGAAAACATCGACCCACAGTATGGCACCATGGCGGACTTTGACCGTCTCGTAGCGGAGGCTGGTAAGCGCCACATCCGCGTCATCATGGATATGGTGATGAACCACACGTCGGATCAGCACGCTTGGTTCCTCCAGTCGCGTTCATCGCGCAGCAACCCTTATCGCGACTGGTACGTGTGGCACGACGGAAAAGGAGAAACGTCTACCGACAAAGGCGCCCCGCCCACCAATTGGCAGTCGGAGTTCGGCCACTCGTCCTGGCAGTGGGATGAGAAAACGCGTCAGTATTATTACCACAAGTTCTATATCCAGCAGCCGGACCTGAACTGGGATAATCCCGCAGTGCACCGGGCCTTCAAAGACATCATGGATTTCTGGCTGAAGCGGGGTGTGGCCGGCTTTCGCTTCGACGCGATTGGATCGCTCTTTGAAGATCCGGGCCTGGCCGACGAGGGTGTCGTGAAAGACAAGAACGGCAATCCCCTCATCGACGCCTATGGCGAACAGGTACTGGATGGATCGAAGACCTTTCTCGTGGCCAAAATGCATCCGGTGATACAGGAGATGCGCGCTGAGGCAGATACGTTCAACGCCAACGCATTCCCCGGCGAACGCGTGCTGATTGCCGAAATGTACTCGAGCAACATTGCCGATTTGGCGAACACGTATGGGCCGCCCGGCAAGCCCGAATTTCAATTGCCGATGGATACACAGGTGGGATTCATCGACAAACTGGATGTCGCAGCGTTTCGCGCCAAGCTCACTGACGCAGAGACAGGGCTGGGCTCGCATGTCCCGCTGCTACTCTTCGACAATCACGACAATCCGCGGATCGATATGCGTTATGGCGACGGCGCGCATGACACAGATATTCAGCGCGTCGTCGCCACAGTTCTGTTCGCCAGCCGCGGTGCTGCGCTGTTCTATTACGGCGATGAGATTGGAATGAAGACTACGCCGCCTGCACGCAAGGAAGACGTGAAAGATCCCATCGGAATCGCAGGCTGGCCCAAGGAGAAGGGCCGGGATGGCGAACGTACCCCAATGCAGTGGAGCGCGGCCGAGCATGCCGACTTTACCACCGGCGCACCGTGGCTGCCCGTGCCGTTAAGCGCGGCTTCGATCAATGTGAAGGCCGAAGAGGGCAATCCTGATTCGCTGCTCACGTGGTACACGGCGCTGATTCGTCTCAAAAAGTCCAACCGGGCGCTCAAAGATGGCGCCGATATTATGCTCGACACCGAAAACACAAAAGTGCTTAGCTGGATGCGTCAGGCCGCTGGCGCGCCTGCGGTTGTCATCAGCGTGAATTTCACGGCCCAGCCGCAAACAGTGAACCTGGCGAATGATGCACCAGGCGCCGGCACGCACAAACTGAAGACGCTGCTCAAGACTCCAGGCGCGGCCGATCCGTCATCGCTTGATCAGATTCAGTTGGGGCCGTTTGGTGTCTACGTCGGTGAGGTTCAGTAGTTTCATGCAGAAGTAAACGCTCAACCAGCGGGGTGCCGATGAAAAGCGAATCCGACGAGCGGGCAGAACAACTGACGCGCCGGCAGTTCGTTGCCGCAAGTGCGCTTGGCGGTATGGCTGTTGCCGTCGGATGCAGAGCAGGCGCGCGAGGGAATTGGGAGTACCTGACCGATGGCCAGGCCGGAACGCTCGCGGCGATCTGCGATCAGATTGTTCCCGCCGATCAATTTCCCAGCGCCTCGCAAGCGGGCGTTCTCACCTTCATCGATCGCCAGCTTATTCGTCACTTCCGCGGCCACCAGGATGCCTATAGGGACGGTCTGGAGCAGGCCAACGCCATGAGCCGCAATCGCTTTGGCCTGGATCTTGCCGATGCGTCCGAGGAGCAACAGCTTGAGTTAGTCAGCGCACTGGAGCACGAGTCCAACGCGTTCTTTGAGTTGGTGCGCACACACACGCTTGAGGGCTACTACGGCTCGCCACGTCACGGCGGCAATCGCGATGCCGTGAGCTGGCGCATGCTGGGTTTGGAAGAGCCGCCGTTGCTGGGCCGTGCCCAATACGACCTGAGAAAGGGCTCGCCTTCATGAAGCAGGTGAACGCAGTCATCATCGGAGCCGGGGCAGCGGGCGGCGTCGTGGCCAAGGAACTGGCCGTCGCCGGACTTAGCGTGGTCCTGTTGGAGCGCGGAAGTTGGTATACCGCCAACGACTGTCGCAAAGACGACTTGCGCAACCAGCGCACGACCGTCCTGGGCAACGCCTTCGGCCCCGATGACGACAGAAATCCGCGCATCGTCGTCAACTCCAAAGGCGAGCTGCACACCTTCGTGCCCAGCGAAGGTCCCTACTCCAACAATGCCGCCTGCGTGGGCGGCGGAACGCTCAGTTGGGGAGCCCAGGCTTGGCGGTACATGCCGCAGGACTTCAAGATGCGCTCGACCTACGGGGCGCCTCCAGGAAGTTCGCTTGAAGACTGGCCCATCTCCTACGACGACCTGGAGCCGTTCTACGAGAAAGCAGAATACGAGATTGGCGTTTCAGGAGACTATGCGGACGATCCATTTCACCCCCCACGTCGGCGCGGATTGCCCATGCCGCCTCTGCCTCCTGGCCGAGAATTTGAGATCCTTGGGCCGGCCGCAAAGCGCCTGGGTCTGCATCCCTTCCACATTCCCATGGCCCGCAACAGCGTGCCCTACAACGGCCGCGGCCCCTGTATGCGCTGCCGCTGGTGCTGTGGCTTTGCCTGCGAGGTGGACGCCAAAAACGGCTCGCAGAACACCGTCATTCCCGTGGCGCTGAGCACAGGCAACTGCGAGTTGCGCACCGAGTGCATGGCGAAGGAGATTCTGAGCGACGATCGCGGCCGCGCCCGCGGCGTGGTGTACTTCGATGCCCACGGTCATCTGCAGGAGCAACTCGCGGACATCGTCATCGTCTCTTGCTGCGCCATCGAGTCGGCTCGCTTGCTGCTTAACTCCAAGAGCCGCCTCTTTCCCAACGGCCTCGGTAACCGCTACGACATGGTCGGCCGCAATCTGCAGGGCCACCAGTACACCGGCGCCCTCGGCTACTTTGCCTACGACACCTACGACGACATCGGTCCGGGCGCTGACATCGCCGTCTGCGATTACAACCACGGCACGCCCGGCTTATGCGGCGGCGGCATGCTGGCCAACGAGTTTGTCCGCTTGCCCATCCACACCATTGACCGCCTGCCCAGCGGTACCCCCGGCTGGGGCCTCGCGCATAAGAAGGCCATGCGCGACTGGCACCGCCGCACCATCGCTATCATCGGTCCCACTCAGCAAATCCCCACCGCCGAGGCCCGCGTCACCCTCGATCCGTCGGTCAAAGACAAGTGGGGTATACCCGTTGCCCGCATCCAGGGCAACTGCCACGAACATACTTACGAAATCGGCGACATACAGGCCGAACGCGCCCGCAAGTGGCTCCTCGAGGCCGGCGCCATCGACACCCGCCTCCTCAATCAGGCCCAGAACGCCGAAAAGCTCACTCGCGGGCCTGACGCGAATAAGGCCCGATCTCTCTCCAACCATAGCGATGTTGTTCCCGCCGGCCAGCACCAGGCCGGCACCTGCCGCATGGGCAACGATCCGCAAGGTTCGGTTGTTAATCGCACCTGCCAGCTTCATGGTGTAGACAATGTTTTCGTCATCGATTCCAGCGTGCATGTGACAAACGGAGGCTTCAATCCTGCGCTTACCATCATGGCCGTCGCCTACTATGCCTCCGCTTCGCTGGTCCGAAATTGGAAGGGAACGGGATTCAGATCATGAATCGCTACGTGAAGTTTGCGGCCATAGCGGTTGCGCTGGCCGTTGCACTGGCGGTTGGCGGCGTCTTCGGCGCGTCCTGGTACTACACATCGCAACATGGCCAGGGCTGCGCAAACTGCCACGAAATGGCGGACTACGTGGGAGCGGTGCACGCCTCGCCGCACCGGAATGTCGGTTGCATGGATTGCCATGAGGCAAGCCTATCGACAAAACTGCGCCACATCCGCGTGCATCTGATGGGCACCAAGCCTGAAGCCATCCGTCTGCGCGATGTAGACGTGCTGGCGATGGTCCCGAACTGCCAGAAGTGCCACCAGAAGGACTACGCAGCCTGGTCTGCCGGCCCGCACAGCGCAACCTACAGTCAGATCTTTGCCGACCCAGTGCATAACAGCAAACGTCGCCTGATGGATGACTGTCTGCGCTGCCACGGCATGCACTTCAGCGGTCCGGTGCGCGATCTGGTGCAGCCGCAAAACGCGCAAGGCCCATGGCATATCATTCGTCTCGGCTTTGCCGATCAGCCTACGATGCCGTGCCAGGCCTGCCACCAGATGCATGAGAAAGATGAGCCGCAGACCAAGCCGGCCAAACGCTTTTCGGTGGCAGGCCCGGCGGCCGACAGCTCATTGGCTTATTTTGATCGGCGAGAGGGAATGCATTTTGCCGCGGTGTCGTTGCCTATTCCGCAGTTGTACGAAGGTTCCCGGCCGGTGAAGATGAATCAGGACGCACGGCAGTCAATCTGTTACCAGTGCCATGCGCCGCGAACGCCTGACACGGATACGCCGGCAGCCGAACATCATTGGGGACCGCAAGTGGCTTCCGGCGACGACCGCACGCCGATGGGCGTGCATGAGGGCTTGAGCTGCCTCTCCTGCCACATTGGCCATAGCCAGAACACCACTGCATCGTGCAAGACCTGTCATCCCGAGATGTCTCACTGCGGGATTGACGTAGAGAAAATGGACACCACCTATGCCAATCCTCAAAGCAAGCACAATATTCACTGGGTCAAATGCACCGATTGTCATCAGCATGGAATACCGAAGATGAAGTCAGCGAGCATTGCCCAAGCCAACGCTCAACCTCTGGACTCCCCGACCAATAATTAAAATCAACAACCTACGCCGGATTCGCTCCTGCACGAATTAGTGACTCCTGCTACCTTATACGTAGATTTCCTTAACTTATGAGGAGTGCGCACCATGTCTATACAGGGCTCTACGTCGTCGTCCAAATCTTTGACTCAACCGATTCGTGTAGGCGTGGTAGGTCTTGGCCGCATGGGGATGATCCATGCATTGCATATTCACGAACTGGCGCAGGAGTCGGATCTGTGCCGCCTCACATGCGTTTCCACCACCGACCCGAAAGCCGCGAACACTTTTCTTTCGCTGACCGGCGGTTCGACGCCCGTGTTCGATGACATCGCAGGGCTGGCGAAATCGGGCCTGTGCGATGTCACGGTGATTGCTACAAATACGCCGCTGCATCGAGAGCACTCGTTGATGATGATTCAGGCCGGACAGCGAGTGTTTCTCGAGAAGCCCCTTACCGGTACCTTGCAAGGCGATCGCGAATATGCGGAGCTTCTCGAGCGCGAGCATCCACAGGCACTAATGTTGGGATTCCAGCGGCGCTTCGACGCGCCCATCTGCTTTGCAAAGCAGCTTATCGATCAAGGCGCGATAGGACGGATCTTCAAGATCTACTCATCGCTCGAGGATTCGGGCCCTGCGCCGGATGGATTTGCAAGCCCCGGCATTCTCCCCGACATGGCGGTCCATAATGTGGACGAGGTTGTCTGGTTCTCCGGTCGAAAGCCGAAGCTCGCCCTCGCGATCGGCTCGCGAATCTATAGCCACAAGCTGACGACTTGTCAGGAAGATTTTGACGATGCCTTAATGATTCTCGATTTTGGCGATGAGCTTATCGCCCAAATCCAGGTTACACGCAATCACGTATCGGGTTATCGCGGCGAAACCGTGATTTATGGCGAGAAGGGTTTGATTCGTATTGGGTGCTTCAAGCAGAAGCTGCTTGAAGTGATGGTCGAGGCCTACGGAACCCGCGAAGCAAAAGAGCCGCTGGCATTCAGGAATTTTGAGATGCGGCGATACGAGCAGCCACTTCCGGAGTTTATCGATCGCTACGGCGCGGCCTATAAAGAAGAGCTCAGAACCTTCCTGGTCTGCTGCCGCGAAGGAAAGCCGTTTCCGATTACTCATCTCGACGGATTACGCGCGCAGGAAATTGTCGCGGGCGCTATGAGTGCATCCATCCGCAAGGAAGACATGGCCAGGATTGACTATCTGGAAGTCTCCCGGAAGGCCTGATTCTTTCTGCAATTCCGGGCGCCGAGTTAGAAGTGGAACTCAGGATAACTCCCTACCAGGCGCGCCGTGTAATTCGAGTTCCGCGGGCGAGAATCCGTCAGTCGCAAACCAGCGCCGCATCAGCGAAAGCTCGTGCCGCGTCTTCGCTCTCGGCGTCGATCTCCGGTTCAGCGCTCTCGCCCGCTTCCATGCGCGCCACAAAGAACCGCTCCACCTCGCTCAGCACATCGGCGCCGTAGCGTGCATGGTAAATTGCCGAGCGCAGCTTCGCACCGCCCGGCACGCCGTGCGTGAACCACGTGGCGAACTGCTTCATCTTGCCCACCGGGTCGCCCATCCTCGCGTCGCGCGGCAAATCCTTCGTGGCCTCGGCCTCCGCCATCAGCATCTCGAAGTACGCGCGAATCATCTGGTAGCGATCCTCGGTGGTCGGCTTCTCATAGCGGCCCGTCGCAGTATATTGCGCAATCTGCCGGAAGATCCACGGATTCGCCGGCGCCGCACGTCCGATCATTACCGCATCGCAGCCCGTCTCGGCCACCATCGCCGCCGCGTCTTCAGGCGTGCGCACGTCGCCATTTCCGATCACCGGCAGCCGCACCGCTTCTTTGACCGCGGCAATCCAGTTCCACTGCGCCTGGCCGCTGTAACCCTGCTCGCGCGTGCGCGCATGCAGCGCCAGTCCGTTCAACCCTTCGGCTTCGGCCATCCGCGCGAGCTCCACGCACACAATCTGGCTCTCATTCCAGCCCATGCGGAACTTCACGGTAAAGGGAATCGTCACCGCCTTGCGGATGGCGTGAAAGATCTCGCCGATCCTCGGCAGATCGCGCAACAGGCCCGACCCTCCGTTCGACCCAACCACGCGCTTCGCCGGGCAGCCCAGGTTCAAGTCGACGGTGTCGAAGCCCGTCTCTTCCACAATCCGCGCCGCGTCAGCGAGAGTCTCAGGATTCGATCCGAACAACTGCGCTGCAATGGGATGCTCGTCTTCGTAAAACGTCAGGTAGCGCCGCCGCTTGGTCTCGCGCATCCGGCTCAGCCCATCCGCCGATGTGAACTCCGTCATGATCAGCCCGCAACCCGACTGCGCATTCGTAATCGATGCATCGATCTGCGTTTCACCCACAGAACTCTGCGAATCTCCCATAGAATCGGGCGCCCCACTTCTCGATTCTGAGATGTGAGAAGCTAGGTCGGCGTTTACTCCAAGTTCAGCGTGGGAAAACAAACTCGCGTGCCGAATGAACCGCCGGAACACCGTGTCGGTGACTCCGGCCATCGGCGCCAGCACCGTCGCTGGCCGCACCGCGACCGCGCCCAGCCGCACCTCCGCCGGTACCCGTGCCTCCGCAGGCATGGCATGTTCCACCGGATTGTCCCAGCGCTTCTTCACCGTGAATCCGCGTCCTGCCATAAATGCCTTTAAGCCTCTGGCTGCCAACTCTCTACCCAAAGCCCGTTCGAGCCGGAACTGCGATCCGAGACAAGAGCACTCAGATCAATGCGCCGAGGAACGTCTGAAAGCTAATGGCTAAGAGCGAACAGCCGTCTTCCTCCAAACAAACGTGAGCCTCCGCCGCGGCAGAGGCTCACTCGTCCAACTCGCGCCCCGGCTACTTGGCCGCCGCGATCGCCTTGTCGCTCTTCGCGTATTTCCGCCGGAACCGCTCCACGCGACCCGCCGTATCGACCAACCGCTGCTTGCCCGTGAAGAACGGATGGCAAGCCGAGCAAATTTCCACGTGAATGTCGCCCTTGTGGGTCGACCGTGTCTCAAAATTGTTTCCGCAGGCGCACATCACGCGCACCGCGGCGTAATTGGGATGAATCTTTTCCTTGGGCATCGACAGACAGACCTTTCCTCTAATTCTTCGCTATCAATATTGTAGGGGGATTCGCTCACTTGCGCAATCGCCGGGAAGGGAAGGCTCAAAAAGCAGCTTCCAGCCTCGAGCTACCAGCTCCGCGCCGTTCCTGCCGTGCGAACTGCTTGATATACAAGAAGATCCTCCCCGGAACCAACAAGCCAGCAGCAACAAAATAGTCGCTAGAAGCCGCGTTTTTTCCCCGCCAACTCCGCCCGTGCCGCCAGCCCGATCGCCATGGCCATTACGCGGTCGTCGTGCGTCCCCGACTGTGCGCCTGAGCTCCCATTCGGCTGCCGTACAAAGCTCCGGCACTCGCCCAGCAGCCGCCGGCTCTGGAACTGCTCCGGCTCTTCCACCAGCGCCGCCTCCAGCCGCGCGATAGCTGCTGGTCGGCTCACGCTTGTTGTCAGCCAACCTGTTTGCCCGCCGTGCGAGTAGACGCGCTGATACTTGCATGCAGTCTCGACCAGTGCCAACACTCCGCTGCCGTGGTTGTTACGCTCCACCACCAGCCACGCTCCGTTGTACTCCGCGGCCAGCCCGGTCACAAACCGCGCCAGCTCCAGTCCGCCCACGTGGCCCGCAAACTCCGCACACTGCAAGCCCGTCTCCATCTCCAGCACCTGTGCAGCAGAGTAGTCGCCGTCGCTTCCGCCTCCAGCGGGATCCACCGACACAACGTATTCCTTGCCCTTCACCGGCGGCAGCCATATCTCCAGATCTCCGTTCTTCCGCCGCTCCACCGGCTCCGGAGCGGTCTTCAGCCGCGCTTCCACCGCCGCCAGCTCAAACACGCTTTCGCCGCTCGCCAAAAAGCAGCGCTCTTCGTTCTCGGCATATTCCTGCGCCGTCAGCCCGCGAAAATCCGCCCGGATCCGCCGCCGGTACGCGATCTGCGAAAGCTTCAATTCGTGCTGCTCCATAAGCTTGCGTTCTTCGTCCGTCAAGCTCGCCTTGTCCACCGCTTCCGAGTGGTAGCGCGCCTCCATCCACCACGGAAAAAAGTGCCGCACCGTTGCCGTCTCGCCGGCCTTGCGCCACTCCTCGTAAAAGCACCCGCCGACTCCCTGCGGCGTCGATTCCAGAATCAGCTCTCCACCCGGCGCCATCGCTGCGCGTAAGCCCGCCAGGATATCCGCCGCGTCGCCCGGCCACCGCGCCAGCTCGCTGCAGTGCAGGTTCTGCACCGTCAATCCCCGCCCCGCATTCCGGTCCGCCGCGCTCACCACGCGGTACTCCGCGTCCATCTCCGGAAACACAATCTGCCGCACGTTCGCCCGCCCCGTCTTCAGCGCACCCTCGCGCAAACCATCTGGCATCCAATCCAGAAACCGGTGCACGATGCGGAAGATCTCCTCCGCCGCCTCTTGGGTGTGCGCCACTTCCAGCGTCAGCGTCCCCGGCTGTGTAATCGTCTTCAGAAAGAACCGCGCCGCCACCCACGTCGTCAGCCCCATCTGCCGCGCCTTCAGCACAATATTTCGCTGTCCGCGTTTGTTCTCGAAGGCGCGCTGTACCTTATTCGCTTTTAGTTTTCCTGGCCGCCCCTCGCGCGTCCTCACCACCAGCAGTTTCTCTGCCAGCACCATGCCCACGGTGGGTCCGCTCAGGATTCTGGGATGGTGGTCCAGAGCCTTCCCCAGGCATTCCAGGTCGCTCCGTTCCATTTCGTCGACCCGCAGGTCCTCCAGGTGCGTTCCCCACGCCTCAACCTTCGGCCCGCAATCTCCCCTGGCTTCCACTAACCCCTCACTAACTCTCAAATTAACTCCGCTAACCCAGCAATCTCCGCTAACTCAGCTACCTTTCTTCAGTTCCCGCCGCACCAATACTTCACCGTGTACGCGGTCGAAGCCGTAAGCGCCGTATTCGCTGTGATCGTGATCGCGGTCGTGCTCTCCGTCCATGTATTGGACGTGATCACCGCGCTCGCGCTCTCCATCATCACCATGCAGTTGGCGTAGTTGGTATGCGTGCTGGGGAACGAGATCGTTGCCAGCGTTCCTGTCGTCGGGCTCGTTCCTGTTGTCAGCGTCACCGTGCCGCTTACGCCATCGCATAAGTGGTTTGTCGCGCAGGCAATCGATGGACTCGATCCCGCAGCTGCACCTGTCGCGAGCGTCATCGTGCCGCTGCCAATAAAGAACTTGCCCGACACAAACCCCGTCGCTGTTGTGTTGCCGCTTCCCGTCACGGTCAGCACCGTCGCTGGGGACGACGCCCCATTTTGTACCACCAGTCCCGCCGTGCCGCTGTTCGCCGCGCAGTTCAGGCACACGTCGTAGGCGCCATTGCCGGCATTGATATTTGTATTGCCGCCGCCCTGGTAAATCGTAATGCGGTCGAGACTACTGTGAGCGGCGTCTTGAATGCGGTACGTGTAGCTCGTATCAACCGTGTTATCCCACTCCGCCGCTCCGCTGTAGTTTTGCCATTGCAGCTCTTCGGTCTGTGCCGCGCTGGTTCCCGCCTGGATCTCCACAACATTCGTCGACGCCGACGCGTTGTTGAAGAGGTTCGCGCTGCCTTTCAGAGTTGATGAAGCGGTGGTGGTTATGCTGGTCGCGCTGGCCACTCCCAGAGCCGGCGTCGTCAGTGTGGGACTGGTCGCCAGCACGACGCTGCCGCTGCCTGTCGTTGCGCACGCCACAATCTGGCTGCTCGAGTTCGTGCAGTTTGCCGAAGACGATGTTGGCACGCTGCCGCCGTTGATCTTGCCCACGGTCGTCGCGCTCTGCGTCCCAGTCACGTCTCCGCTCAAGCTGCCCGTGAAACTTGTCGCGTTCGCAACCGCCGTCGATCCGATCGCGCTCACAATCTGCGCCCCCGTCGCCGTAGTCGGCGCCGACCCCGTCGAAAAGTAGCCCAGACCCGTGAATGCCGCCGAGCAGCTCACCGCCGTCCCGCTTCCGGCGTAGTACGCCACCGCATAGGCTGAAGCGCAGTTGTTCACTGTGCCCGATCCGCTCGGCGTTTGAAACGCGAAACTGCTTGTGCTGCTGTTGTAGTAGAGGTAACCCGTGGCCAGTGTCGGAACCGGCACTCCGCCGATCCCGTTGGCGCTTGGCGCCGGCAAACCCGTCGACGCCTGGCCCCACGCGACTACTGGCGCTGCCGCTAAAATCCAAACCCGCATCCAACCCTTCATCTTTCTTCTCCTCCACTTTCCTCTGCTCGCCCCTTGGTCCTTCGCCGTCTGCCCACACCGCTACGTCCGGCGGCGCAGCCGGCGCTATGCACGCCAGCTGCGTTCCCGCTCCTGCCTTCGCTCCGTTGTTTTCTGGATCCCTCGGTCCTCTTGTTTCTTAATCCGTAAATGTCTAAATGTATAAGTCCCTGGCCCCTACTCCCTCAGTCCCTTAGTCCCTGCTTTTCTCATTTCGGCACGTTGGTCGAGCCGGCGTCTCCGTGCCAATCGCCTAGGCCGGAGATATACGTTCCCGTCTGCTCGGAACACGTGCTTGCAGTCGCACCTACGGTCACGCCGCCTTTCCAACTCGCGGGCCAAGTCCACGTGTACGGGCCCCCGCTCGCGGGCTGGCAAACAAAGATTGTCACTTTTCCGCCGCCTGTGCCTGCGCCGATCGACGCCGTCACGTTGCCACTCAACACATAAGTCGCCTCCGCGCGATCCGCTGAAGGAAGTGTGATCGATCCACTAGCAGACGCGTTGTAAGTCTCGCTGGGAGCATTCAGCGGCGTGCCATTCACTTTATAACCATTCGCCGACACGGTCTCTCCCGTTGCCGCCGTACCCGCGCTCATGCCGGGGGGCACAAAGCCGTGGTACTGATCCCGCCGCGCCAATTCGATTTGATCCGCACTCAGATCGCAGGTACCCGCAGCCGTGCAAGCAGGATTGTTAGGGCCAGGAATGAATGCCCAACCCGGCTCCGCAAGTTGGTTCCCCCACGTATATGAAGTAGCGCCATTCGATGCGATCAGATGGTAAGAAATGGTAGTTGGATTTCCGCTGCTTCCTGATGTGAAAGTGCAGATTCCCACTTGTGGTGCCCATCCATTCTTGGCCAAACTTGAACCGAAGCCAGCCGGGGTGCAACTGTTAGGTGAATTGCCGGTCTGTGCTGTCGGAGCGAAAGCAGCTCCGCTGCTGATGTAGATCGGGCTATTAGCAATCTGGCCACCGACGATCCCTGCAAGATAATTTTGATTCGTTCCCGATCCCGGTCGTGCCCATGTCCAGATGATGTAATGGTCGCCTGGGTACACAGCACGAGTATCTGAACCAATGATAATATCCGCGCCCGTGCTGGCCGTATCTATCTCCGCAGAGACGGCCTGACCATTTGGCCCATCGGGACCGACAACCGCGTGTACGGTACAGTTTCCCGCGGTTGCACAAAGACTGCTCCACGAAGACACTGAGTAACTGGTCATAGGTAGGGAGCCGTAAGTAGCTATCTGCGGTCCGAAACTTGCGCCTTCATTCTCGATCTCACCTGCCAGCAGATTGCCCTCGTTGTAGACACCGCTTGCAGCCGTGTTATTTAGAGGTATGGCTCGAGTAGCACCATTGGCATCTTGCACTGGCAGCACTCCATTGAAATATTGGTTAACAAGACTTCCAGTATCAATAGGTTGGTTGTTATCTATTTGCACGCACCCGCTGGGTTGAATTCCTCCATCTGTGTAACCCACAAGATACTGAGCCAGTTGCGTAACATTATCTTGTAAATATTGGTCTTTAAGCGACAAGCAGGTCCCGGCTTGGATCGGCCACCTGTTATCGATAGTGATAGCGTTGCCCCACACCTCCTCGTACATGGTGCTTGTAAGCCGAGGCAAACCGGTCACGGCCTCGTACCCACTACCATCGAGCTTGATACCGCCGACAAACACACTACCTTGATCGATGTCAACCGACAAGCAGCCACTCACGGTAGCGGAATAATATAGACCCGACGCTCCAGCATCACAACGTAAGGCGTAAGGATAGCTTGGTTGCGAGCAGTTAGAATACACTCCGCCTCCACAACCTCCTTGCGGAAACGTCGAAATCTGACCAAACACATCATGAAGCTGTGAAAGATAGAGGCCGCTCAATTCAATAGCGCCCGAAGTAATGACCCCAGCTGCACTAGCTCCGACGTGATTCATGACTAAGTTAGTCGAGCCATCAGCCCAGAAGCACATTCCGGAGCAGCTCTCAATGAAGATACTGTCCCACGTTTGCGGTCCGAACGTATTGAGCGCGGGGCCGACCGCCACTGCGCCAAACTGGTCGCTGGCACTGTGAGCGTGGCTCACCGCAATGGTGATCTTATTCGACCCCACCGTATTTTCTGAAGGGCATGTGAATCCTGGGTAGGGCACGCCATTGGAGCAGAAAATGTGCGAGGACTCATACGCATCTTCATTGAATCCTGTAACCGTACATCCTGTGGCCGTCGAAGACGTTGTACTGAGTTGGAAAAAGGTAAGTGTCTGTGCAGTGTAGTCCGATGCATTTACCGCATTATTCGTCACATCGAACGATGCGTCTGAACATCCAGAGAGGGTAAAGAGTTCACCGGGCGGAATGCGAACCGGAGAAGCAAGCTGTACAGTAACTTCTGAGTATCCATAAACAGGACTTGGATAAACGCGAGTGGCTGTAGCCGCAGAAGTAGTTAAGCCCGCAATCGTAATTGCAGAGCCAGGAGGCAAAGTGGCGATAGTGCCCGAAGTGAATGTCGGCGTGACCGTAACTGCCGTGCCTGGGGCCGAGATGGCTGTGCCAAGCGTTCCCGTGACGTTCGGACCAAGAAACGTACCCGGTGTGGACCCCGTTTGAAACTGACCATAATTTCCGCTTGTGTCACCAAACCAGTTCTGCCAACCATAGCCCACGAGACTAGAACCTAGTTGAATGCTGCCTTGCACGATGAACTTGACGTTTCCCGCGACTGGCCCGGTAAGTGCGGATGAATTTGCGAGGTAGCATCCCGGCCCTGTGTTGTTCTGCCGCACGCAAGGAAGAAGCACGGTACCTGTGCCCCCGTAAACGGAATCCACGATGTTGATGCACGCCTGCACCGCGCTATCAATGGGCGTCACGCCGTCAATTACGGCGCCCTGCGAGCGGATGTCGCACCATGGTGAGAGGGCTGGAATCGCCTTCGCCACTTTCAGGTTGCCCGTCAAGCTAATCCCGTTGCTCCCGTCCGACGCCACTCCCGGCAACAGATTGGCAATGGCTCCGCTGGCGCTCGTCGCTCCGGTCCCACCCGACGTCAATGGAACTGCGTTCATGCCGCCGAGCGTCGTGCCGCCGGCTGTGTAATACGCAATCTGTCCCGAGTTTCCCGAGTTAATAGTGCCGCTCGTTCCTCCCGACCCTGATCCGGATCCGCACGCCGCACCCGTGTTGGTGAGATATCCAGATGAATCCACCTGTAGGCAGAAGTGCCCCGAGGATGCGGCCAATCCGGGAAACTTGATGCTGGTCGGGCCCAGAAACGCCGCGACTAAGTTAGCGCTGGATCCCGAGTAGATATCCGTCTCCGCGCCCGATCCGCTTTCATAATTCAGCCGGATATGTCCCGCCGCGTTGCTGGCATCGATATAAGTGTCGCCGCTGTTTGTGCTTTGGTACGCCTTGAAGGTATCTAGTCCGCCTACCGCCGAGTTCAGCGCCCAGTTATTACTCGCGTCCTTCACCATGTACCACTGGCTGTTACCGTTCCAGTCCTTATAAGTGTATGAACCCTTTTGGCTCGTCGTTAGTCCTGGCCACAGGTAGTAGTCCACTTCTGCGTCCGCGTTGTTGCGCACTGTCATAGTTCCCGTCGATTGCGACGTCCCGCCCACTTGCAAAGTTCCGTTGAACTGCGCGTCTCCGGCGTTGTCCACGGTCGCCTCCGTCGCAGGCGTCGCCCCGCCGCTGGAGAAACTCACGCCGCCAGTGCCCGCGTTGTTCGAGCAGTTGAAGCACACATTCCCCGTGCCCGCCGCATTCAACGCCGTCTGGTTGTTAGTGCTGCTCTGTCCGTGATTCCACTGCTGAATCTGCAACCTGTTCACGTTATTCAGCAAGTCCTGCACTTGGTAAACTTGCTGCCCACTCGTGCCGTCGCCGAAGCCGTAAAGCCACCGGTATCCGTAGTCCGTCTGAATCTCGTTCAGCAGTCCCCGCTCATTCCCCGTACCGATTCCCAGCCGGAAATGATTGGTCGGTGTCGCGTCCTGTTGGCTTCCATACCAGTCACCATTCAATGCGTTGAAACTCCGGTGAAATGTATCGAGGAAGCTGTTGCGCGTGCCGTTGTCGGTTAGCTTTCCCGTGAACATCGTACCGCCGGTCATCCAGTTGTTATACTGGCTGCCCGCATCTGCCACGATTTGATTCGTCGAGTTTTCGTTGCGCAGTCCCACTATCGTGTTGTTCTGCGCATTCGCTCCCAAATGTAGTGCTGTCGCGCATCCCTCCACATCTCCGCCCGTAAATGTGTTGCCATCACCCTGCTGCAAATTGATTCCGTAGGTCCCGCTGATCGGATTTCCGCTCGCCGTCGGGCAATTGATATGCAGCCGCACAAAGGTACTTGCATTCAGCCAGTCCGTCGTCGCGGGATTCGTCACCTGGTGCCCAATCGCATTCACCGCGGTCCCGAACCCGCCAAGCTGAACGTCCAGGAAGGTGCCGCCCGTGTAATTCCCGGTTCCATCCAGCGTCGTGCCCGTTTGGTTTGCGTTGCCCAGAAAGTAAAGGCTCTCCAGATCCATCTCCTGCGTGCGGTAGGCCACCAGTCCCTGCGCGGTTGCGCTCGTCGCTGCGGTGGTGTTGATGGCAACGTTGTCCATGTGGAAGCCCGGCGTATCTACGGCATACGTCGGATCGCCCACCACCACCATCGCCCCATTGCCGGAGTAGGCAAACACCGTCCCGCCCTGGCTCCCGCTGGCAGCCGTTCCGCCGCGCAGCGCGCATCCCCGCAGCGAGACGTTGCGCGTCCCTGCCGTCACCACAACCTGGTTCGCGGTTGCAATCGTTGCGCACGGAAGCAGCACCGCGGTGTTCGCCGTGGCAATCGTCAGGTTCGATGCCATCGACAAATTCCCCGTAAAATTCCGCGCGTCGCACGTGCCGCCATAACTTGCATTCAATGCGTTCACGCACGCCTGGATCTTTGCCCCAATGTCCGCACCGGGAAACTGATCCGCCTGGTACGCCGCACCGATCTCGAGGGCGCTAAACTTTCCGCTCAACGTCCCTCCGGTCAGGGGCAGCGCCGTCGCCACCTGTGTATCCACGTAGTGCTTGGTCGACGCTTGCAGCGGTTGTGTCGGGTCGGAGCTCAGATAGAGCGGCCCGCTCAACGTTCCGCCCGACGCCGTCAGCAGGCTCTGCGATAACTCCGTGATCGCCTGGTCCACGTACGCCTTGCTCACCGTTTGCACTGCCTGCGCCGCCGGCATCACCTGCGCCCGCACCTGAGACAGCGTTGCATTTGCCGCCGCAGGAACCACCCAGTACTGCGTGCTCACCGTGCCGTCACTCATGTAATAAACGGCGGTGTAGTACTCTCCCCCAGGCGTCGCGCCCAGGTTCGGCGCAAGGTGCACGCTCACAAAGCCGTCCGGCGGAATCGTCACCGTCATCGAGTCCGCGACCACAGCCTGGCCCGCCGCCGTCGTAAATCCCGGCCAGCTGATGATCAGTGTCCCCGCGCCCGGTTGCCCGTTCGCCAGATACACGGTCCCCTGCAGCGTTGTCGTCGCCACGCCCTGCGCCCACGCCATCGCCGCCAACCCCATGGCCAGCAAGCCCGCCGCTAACTGGGCGGCGAAACGCCGCCGCATAACTCCAAGTCCATGCCCCATCCACGCTAACGATTCGTGCCCCACTCTTTTCGCGCTTTTTGCGAAAAGGGGGGGAACGTCGCGAACCTGCTGACTCGCTGGCTCGCTGACTCGCCGGCCCGGCGTCCGCAACCCTTCGTCCTTCATGAGCTTCACTCCCATCGTGTCCTTCTTCCTACCGCATCTTCGCGCACCGCGCGAGGCTTCCAACCCCAGGTCCTTCAGTCCCCCTAACAACATTCGTGGGTCTGCTAACTCGTCAGCTTGACTCACTCGCCAGCCAGATAACTCCGCAAACGTTACTAACTCGACTAACAAGCTAACCCGCTGACTCGCTCGTTAGTCCATCAGTTCCTGTCGTTCATCACTACCAATTCACCTTGGCCAGCTTCTTCTCGCCGTCCTCCATGCTTTCATCCCACTTCGGCTCCCACTCCAGTTACCGATCCGACCTCTGCACTTTTTCCGCGGAAAAGAAAAAGGGCAACTCTCTCCAAGTTGCCCTTGCGGTCTCTGCTTTCGCCCTTCCGCCTTTGCCCCATCTTGAACGCAGAATTGCGTTGAGTACGAGTTCCATCCCGCGGCCGCGGACTCAGGGAGTCCCGGAAAGCTCCTGCCGCGTTCCCGCTCGTAAATTTGATTTCAGTACGAATGCCCTAAGCTTACCCAATTTGGCAAGAATGATCTGCAAATGTTTTTTCCTTGCATCAGTATTTAGTTTCAGTAACTTGCGCCCCTTATCACCCTCGCCAACCTTTGACAAGCTCTTCGGGTGCACCCTTCGGTGAGCCGGTTTGAGTTTTGACAGTTCGCCATTTTGCTGGATTTACGTTGTCATTCGGGCCAAGGTGTTTCAGACCCAGCCTCAATCTTCGTAATCCCGCCAAGTCCACTAACTCCGCTAACGGCGCCAACTCTGCTGACTTGCTCTCTCGCTCCCTTAATCCCTGCTGTTAGCATTTTTCCTATGCCACTTTCGCATCGCAGCCTCAGCTGCGCCGCCTTGGCGCTCGTCCTCTGCCCAACCTCCCTCCTGCCCGTTTGCGCCCAGACTTCCACACCGGCGCCCACCTCAGCCAGCCCCGGCCGAATGCCTTCCAGCCAGCGGCGCGCCATCACCCCCGGCCAGATCTCCGTTTCGCCCGACGGTAAGCGCCTCGCCTGGGTTGACAGGGGCGTCATTCTCTTCAGCTCCTTCGGCAACCTGGACCAGCCCCAGCGCATTTCCGCCGCCCCTTCGCCTGGCAACTCCTGCACTGAATCCGAGCCCACCTGGTCGCCCGACTCCGCCGCCCTCGCCTTTCTCTCCGATTGCGCCGATCTCGGCGGGCAATCCGACCTCTATCTCTCGCATCTCGACGGCAACCCACCCCGGCGCCTCTCCGATCTCCACGGCTATGTAAACGCGCCTGCCTTCTCGCCCGACGGCAAGCGCATCGCCTTCCTCTATGTCGAAGGCGCCACCCGTCCTGCCGGGGCCCTCGCCGCCATGGATGCGCCCTCCGGCGTCATCGGTGAAGACGGCATCGAGGTCCAGCGCGTCGCCGCCGTTGCTGCCGCCGCGCCCCAGCCAGCCGCGCCTGTCTTCCTTACCCCCGCCAACCTTCACGTCTATGAATTCGACTGGTCTCCCGACTCCACGACCCTGGCCTACGTCGCTGCCGATCCTCCCGGCGAAAACAACTGGTGGGTAGCGAAAATCTATACGCAAACAGCAGCATCGGATTCCAAACCCTCCGTAATCCTCGCTCCGTCCGATGTCTCTGGACCCCTCCACGGCCTGCAAGTCGCCCTTCCCCGCTGGTCGCCCGACGGCAAGGCCATTGCCTTCATCGGCGGCCTCATGAGCGATCAGGGCGTCACCGGCGGCGACGTCTGGGTCATTGACGCAAAGGGGGACGCAAAGGAGAACGCCACCGGCAGCCAACCTCGCAATCTCACCCCCAACCGCCCCGCCTCATCGCAGTGGATCGTCTGGGGCGATGACGAGCACTTCTTCACCTGCGAACTCGCAGACGGCGTCAACCGTCTCGTCCGTTTCCAACTGCAGGGCGACCGCACCAGCGCAAGCGTCACTACGAGCTTCGCCGCGCCAGTCTTCTCCTACCCTGGCACGGTCGGCGTCAGCATCTCCGATCACAGTCTCGCCGTCACTGCCGATCGCTCCCTCTTCGTCTTTCAGGCCAGCACCTTCAACCAGCCTCCGGAGATCTACGCCGCCGGCCCCGCCGCAGCCGCGCTTTCGACGCAAACTGTGGGTACCCCGCAAACTGTGGGTGCCCCCGGTCCCTCGCATTTGGGGACCGGGGATGCTCCGGACGCATCCCCCGACTCCTCCGGCCTCACCCAGCTTTCTCATCTCAATGACGGCCTCAAGCCCACCTGGGGAGATTCCGTCTCGCTCACCTGGACCAACGACAATTTCCACATTCAGGGATGGCTCCTCCTCCCCGCGCACTACGATCCCAGCAAGAAATACCCGCTCATTGTCGAGGTCCATGGCGGTCCTGCCGCAGATGTCGCTGCCCGCTGGAATGGAGGTGGCGGCGGCTTCAGCGCCACCGGCTATTCCTCCCTCGGCTACTTCGTCCTCATGCCCAATCCGCGCGGCAGCTTCGGCCAAGGCGAGGCCTTCACCCTCGCCAATCGCAAGGATTTCGGCTACGGCGACCTCCGCGACATTCTGGCCGGGGTCGACACGGTTCTGGCCAAGTATCCCGTCGACCCCGAACGCGTGGGCATCACCGGCTGGAGCTACGGCGGTTTCATGACCATGTTCGCCGTCACCCAGACCCATCGCTTCCGGGCCGCGGTGGCCGGGGCCGGCATCTCCGACTGGCTCTCTTATTACGGCGAAAACTCCATCGACCAGTGGATGATTCCCTACTTCGGCGCCTCGGTATACGACGACCCGCGGGTCTACGCCAAAAGCTCTGCCATCTCCTACATAAAAAACGTCAGCACCCCCACACTCGCCGTCGTCGGCGACCGCGATGGCGAGTGTCCCGCGCCTCAATCCTTTGAATTCTGGCATGCTCTGCGCGACCTTCACGTCCCCGCGCAGTTGGTCGTTTACCCCAACGAAGGCCATGGTTTTTCCGACCCCGCCCACCGCCGCGATGTCCAGAAACGCGCAATCGAGTGGTTTGCGAAGTACATGCCCCCCACCCCCTGACACGCAAATCTGTTGTTTCCGCGGTCCCGCAGTCTTGCAGCCTTGCAGTCCCATAGTCCCTTAGCCCCTTGTCCCTTAGTCCCTCAGTCCCTATCTTTTGCTCCCCATCCGGCCCCGCGCCAGTCTATTAGCCAGATGATCAGTGTGATCGGAACCGCAGGACATCCGGTAGTGGGGCAGTTTCAAAATGTCGTGAAGGGCACGTGTTCACTCGTGCCGCAAAGCCCCAAGACGTGAAAGGGCACGAGTTCACTCGTGCCGTAAAGGCCGTAAAACGAACGCGGGCTTCAGCCTCCGAGGGATGGTTTTCTTGAAATTGCCCCACTACCTGACAATCCGGTTCAATGCCAGACGTAGGCCCACCCTGATACACTTTTTTCTTGGAGTATTCAGTGTGCGTCTCGCCTCTTCGGCCGCGTGCGGCAGTGTGCCGCCGGGGATCTCGAGCCTGGGTGCGATCCACCTGTTACGGGCCGACCCGGCGCTCGAAGTGGGAAGGCAATAACTCATTTTTCTTTACGTGTTCTTAGCGACCGTTCCGCGGTTCGACGGCGCGGAGCGGGGAGGATTCATGCGGCGGTTCTTGACGCTTGTTTGTTTGCTTGGCCTGGCCCTTCCGGCTGGAATTTCCATCTCCGGTTGCGTGCGCAATCCGCAGGGAAACTACTGCAACGGCCTCGGCTACGGCCCGAAGGACACCGACGTCACTTCCATCATCCTGCAGCCGCAGGTCGCAGGCATCTCGCTGGCCTACGGGCAGACTACCCAGATACAGTCTCCCGCTGCCTTCACCTGCAAGCAGAATTCGGCCTCGATTGGTGCCAACTCGGTTAGCTACGGCACCACCAATAATCAACTCGTCGACATCTCTCCCGGCGGCCAAATCTGCGCCGGCACTTGGAACCGCAACACCGGCGGCGGTATCGCCGACTACACCTACTGCTACTACCCCAATCCTTTGCCATCCACGGGCGGCTTACCTTACTCCGTTGCCTATATCACCGCCACTGCCTATTCCGTGACCTCGAATCCAGTCGCCGTATACATTCACGCGCCGGTCACCGCCATCAGTCTGGCTACCACGTCGCTTTCCAGCTCCTCGACGCAGCAATGCTTCTCGCAGAACCAGCAGGCGTCGCTTGACGCCCAGGCCTGCTACGTCAGCAACGGCAATCAGTACGAGTTTTGCGCTCCGCCTTCTGTATCCCCGGCAAATTATGCTTGCACAGCCGGTCTGGCCCCGGGCGTCACCTCGGTTCCCAATTGCAGTTCATCCATCGGCACGCTCAATTTCTCGGTCTCGAACTCCAACGTCGCCAGCATCAGCCCAGGAACCCTCACCAATCCCCAGACCACCATTACCGCGCAGCAGCCCGGCACCACTTCTATCACGGCAACCATCGCGCAATCGGCATCGTCGGCCGGCTACTTCTCCACCTGCCCGCCCAAGTCCATCAGCGTCACGTTAGCTGGCGGAGGCACCAAAGGCGTCGTCACCAGGGGCGGCGTCTCGCAAAACCTCACCGCCTCGGTCCTCGACACGCTTGGCAACCCCATCAATGGCTTGAACATCTCTTACGAATCCACCAACCCCGTCGACATCACGGTAAGCAGCGGAGGCGCCATCACCGCCGCTTACCCCGGCGTCGCATCGATCTATGCGGTGTGCGAGCCATCTGCCTGCAATCCGGCCCCCATCAATGAATTCGGCCTCAATGGCAACGGACTGTCCCTCTCTTCCAATCCCGTTGGGATAACCGTCCCCGGCACGACCAGCGACTTCGTCTGGTTCGGGGCGCCCGGCCAGTCGCAGTACTTCGCTTCCATAGAACTGCTCACCGGCAATCCCGGCTCCACAGTGCGCCTGCCCTTCGTGCCCAACTCCATGATCATGGACCAGAGCGGCAACAGCATCTACTTCGGTTCGCCCCGCGAGTTGATGATCTACTCCACCGCAGGCAACTCCCTCATCAAGCAGGACACCTCGGCACCCGGCATCGTGCTCGCCGTCGCGCCCAACAACAATCAGTTGGTCATCAACGATCAGGTCCGCGGGCTGTTCTATCTTTACAACACCTCATCCGGCCCATCAGCTAGCTATGGCGGAATGGGAGTGGCTGCCGCCTGGACGCCCGATTCCGATACCCTTTACATCGTTGATAACGCCGCGGCCGGGGCCAATCACACCAACAGGCTCTACGTCTACAACGTCAACACTGGCTGGAGCACCTACGATCTCACCGCCTCCGGTGGTGCCCAGAACGTGGCCGTTACGGTCCCCGGCATTGGCGCGTATCTGGCCGGCAATTCTACCGTCGCCCACACTTGGTGCCCCTCCGGCACGGTCGGCAACAATGCCAGCATTCAGTTCTATCCGCAAAGCGATTCCCTCAATCTGCCGACCAGCGTCTTGGGAGCAACCACCGACGGCGCCCACATGCTCGGCGCTTCGCTCAGCGGCAGCAGCATTACGCTTGGCGACATCGGAGTCGCCATTTCGGCCACGCCGCTCTGCCCTGAATCCACCACCGGCACGCCGCCCAATCAGGTGGAGACCATGAAGCCCCTCTCCACCAACCCCACGCTCAATGGCACAGTGAATCTGACCGGCGTCACCAATGCCACCGCCGTCAATCAGGTCGTCACCGGCGCGGCGCCCACCACGGCTTCCACCACCACGGCCGCGCCCATCGCCTTCGTCACCTACACCACGCCCAGCACGTCCACCACGGCAGTGCAATTACCCTACTACCTGCCCCAGGCCAGCGGCATCGGCCCCGTGGGCTACGTCAAGTTTGCCGACGCTGCCTCGGCCACGCCACCTACCGCTCCACTCACCGGCACGTTTTCGCCCGACAACACTATCTTCTTCGTCTCCACCGCCGGCGACAACGAAATCCACTTCATCAGCATTCCCACCAACGTCAGCACGTCCGCTCCGCCCACCGATTCGCAGCAGTACAGTCCGAACCTGCCGGCCTGCACGCCGCTCTCTGCCGGCGGCAACGACGCGGGATGCCTCTATCCCGTCGCCCCCGGAGCCAACACCGTAGTTCCCACAACCGTTATCGCCGTCAAGCCGCGCTCCGTCACGTAGTCTCTTCTCGGGCCCCTGAATGCTGCCACCGTGTCCCATCCTTTTTCGCGTGTTTGCGGAAAAGGATGGGACGATGTGCCCCTGTCCAGCGCCGGAACAAAAACTCCACTAGCCCCGCTAACCCGCTAGCTCCGCTAAAATCAACTCATGATCAAGGGCATTTCGATTCTGCGTCCGGCCGGCAACGCGGCGGCCTACGAACGGCTGAGCGGCTTTTTCAGGGCTCTCGGCTTTGCCCCCGGCAAAGGATGGCAGGAAGAGAACTCGCGCGGCGCTTCGTTCATGGCCCCGCTCGGCAATCTCGAATTCGTAGATGGCCACTTTCCCTCCACAGCCGATCTCCTCATCGAAGTCACATCGCTGGACTCCATTCATCAGGTGGCCGAGGCGTGGCTGCGAGCCCATGCGGTTTCAGACAAGTCCGGCGACGCAGCGGTCAGCCGCCTCTCTCCCATCTCTGAAACTCACTGGAAATCGCGCATCTTCCATGTCGAGCCCGAACCCGGCTTCCGCTTCAGTTTCTGGGCGTGGTCCGACCCGGTGAAAGGCAAGCCCGTCGCGCTCGAAGGCGATCTCTCTGCCGCGGGAATGAAGTTCGCCATCATCGTCTCGCGCTGGAACGCCGTGGTCACCGATCGCTTGCTCGAGGGTGCGCTCGATGCGCTCCTGCGCAGCGGCGCTGACCGCAGCGATATTCAGGTCATTCGCGTTCCCGGCGCGTGGGAAATTCCCGCCGCGGCGCGCGCCAGTGCCAACACCCGCCGCGTCGACGCCATCGTCACGCTGGGCTGCCTGTTGCGCGGCGAAACCGCCCACTACGAGGCCATCTATAACGAAGTGGCCCGCGGCATCGGCCAGTCGCAGCAGGAGACGGGCATTCCCCACAGCTTTGGCGTGCTCACCTGCGAAACTCTGGAGCAGGCACTGAACCGCGCCGGCATCAAGGCCGGCAACAAGGGCTTTGAGGCCGCTGCGGCCGCGATTGAAATGGTGAGTCTGCACCGCAAGGTGCAGCAAGGCGGTCCCGCTTGACCAGCCGCCATCGCCGCAAGTCCCGCGAACTTGCCATGCAAATGCTATTCCAGGCTGACGTGGGTCACCAGACCGGCGACCAGGTGCGCGCCACGTTCTGGATGGCCGGCGATCCCGTCGAGCTCGAAGTCCGGGGATTCGCCGAGGACCTTTTCCGCGTTGCCCAGGAGCGCCAGGAGGAGATTGACGCGCTGATTGCGAGTCACTCCACGCACTGGCGTGTCGACCGCATGCCCGCCGTCGACCGCAATCTGCTCCGCATGGCCGTCGCCGAACTGATCGGCTTCAAGTCCACGCCCTTTCCAGTGGTCATCAATGAGGCGCTCGAAATTGGTCGCCGCTACTGCGCGCCGGAGTCAAGCAACTTCCTCAACGGTGTGCTCGACTCGATCGCCCGCAGCCTGATCGGGAAGTAGCGCCGGTCTCCAGACCGGCTGTCGTGCGGGCGTCCACGCCCGCACAGAATCGCTCATCGCTCCCTTGCTCCCTGTCTTCCCTACGCCAGCATCGCGCCCATGCGCCGCGCGCGCCGGAGCGTCCGTTCGCTCAATTTGCAATCCGGCTTTCCCGCCGTCAGCCCGATCCACAACTTGCCCACCGGTTTCGCGCCCAGCATCTCTGCCGCCAGCCGCAGCGCACGCGGCGCTCCCGTCGCCAGTGGAATCAGAAATCCCGGCGCGGCCGACGAAGCCAACAGCACTGCCTTGCGCGGCTGCGCCTTGGTGCGCGGCGCAGGCCCATTCTGTCCCCAAGGCCAATAGACAAATCCCAGCAGCCGTTCCAGAAACCTGCGGAAAATCGCCGTCACGTTGTAGTAATTCACGGGCGAGGCCAGCACCACCGCATCCGCCGCTTCAATCTCTCTCAGCATCGGCTCCAGATCGTCTTGCTGCCCGCACCGGACCCGCTCCGTGCCCGGCGTCTGCGTACACGCGCGACAGTTCTTGCAGAATTCAATTTGCTGCTCCCGCAGATGGAAGGTTCGTGTCTCGGCGCCCCTGGCCCGCGCGCCTTCCAGAACCGCTTCCACGGCGCTCTCCGTTGCTCCGCCCTTGCGGTAACTGCCCACCACAGCCACAACGCGTTTACCCATTTCGTCCTCCGTCCCTGTTCGCCTGCAGACTAGTCTTTTCTCAATGACCCGCGCCGTGATGCCCCTCACGCCGTCCCGCCCTGCAGACGCCCCGCCCCGCAACGCACGCGTCCACCCTGCTATCCTTGATCTTGTGATTCTTCGCCATTCCCTCAAGAAAATCTTCGTGATGACCGCGCTGCTGGCCATTGTGCTGGCTGCCTGCCGCAAGGAAGAGCAGGAAGTCAAAAAAGTCGCCAAAAAAGCAGAATCGGTCGAGAAGAAGGTTCAGGCAAACGAAACCGAGCTCGAAAAGGAGCGCGCGGAACTGGAGCAGATTCCTCTGCCCACCAAAAGCCTTTATATCGATATTCACGACCCGGCCGCGTGGAACAATCCATTTCTTTCGGTCGGCCCCGACACTATCTCGCTCCGCATTCTGCTGCCCGACGCCAATCCCGCCCCGGCAGGGCAGGGAAATATGCTTCGCCCAGAGGCCGCCCGCCGCCAGCAACTCGAACTGCGGCCCTCCGATCTCGCTCAGGCGGTCGCTGCCATCCCGGCCGGCGCGTGGCCCTACGGCCGCGTGATCGCGGTTGCAGAATCGCCTTCCGCCGCGCCCAAAGATCGTCCCAAGGTCCGCCGCAATGTTGAAGCCGCCATCCAGCAGCTCAACGATCTCGGCGTGGTTGTCGAAGAGTGGCCTTCGCGCTGACGCGCAGCCCCGCGCTACCAAACGCGCTACCATTTCAGCGTGAGCAATTCTTCATTTTCCATCCTCTCCAATCCCGCTCCGCTCGACCATGAGCGTTTCTCGGCGCATCGCGAGCTGGAAAGCCTGCTGAAAAAATCCCTGCGCGGCCCAGATTCCTCCGCTCTCTTCCGCTTCGCTCTCGGCTCGCGCGCTCTCTACGCCGCCGATTCCTCGAATTATCGCCAGTTGCCCATCGGCGTAGTTTTCCCCCGCGATGCCGCCGATGTCGAGGCCGCGCTGGCAGCTTGCCGCGCCACGGGTGCTGCCGTTCTGCCCCGCGGCGCCGGCACCAGCCTCGCCGGCCAGTGCGTCAACGTGGCCGTAGTCTTTGACTATTCGCGCTACATGAACGCGCTCACCGCCATCGATCCGCAGGCCAAGACAGCGCGCGTCCAACCCGGCATCGTGCTCGACCGCCTTCGCGACGCGGCTGAACTCCATCACCTCACCTACGCGCCCGACCCCGCGACGCATTCGCGTTGCACTCTCGGCGGCATCATCGGCAACAACAGTTGCGGCGTCCACGGCCTGCTCGGCGGCAAAGCTGTCGACAACGTGCAATCGCTCGACATCGTTCTCTACGACGGCACCAGGATGACGGTGGGCGCCACGCCGCCTGCCGAGCTCGAAGCGCTCATTCACGCCGGCGGCCGCGTGGGTCAAATCTACGCGGGCCTTGCGCAACTCCGTGACCGCTACGCTACCCTGGTGCGCGAAAAATTCCCCCGCATTCCCCGCCGCGTCTCCGGCTACAACCTCGACGAGTTGCTGCCCGAGAACAACTTCCACGTCGCCCGCGCGCTGGTGGGTTCCGAGGGCACCTGCGCCAACATCGTCTCCGCCACGCTGAACCTCACCGCCAGTCCGCCTTTCCGCGTGCTCACCGTGCTCGGTTTCAAAGATGCGTTTCTAGCAGCCGATGCCGTCCCGCTTGCCCTCGAACACAAGCCCATCGGCCTCGAGGGTTTCGACTTCATGCTCGTCGATTTCATGCGCCGCAAAGGCCTCGCTCTACGCGATCTCGACCGGTTGCCGGACGGAGTTGGTTATCTGCTTGTCGAGATGGGCGCGTGGTCCGCGGAGGAAGCGCAGGCCAAGGCCGAATCCGTCGCCTGCGCCGCGCAATCCTGGCCCTCCCCGCCGGCGGCGCACATTTGCACGCCGGAAGAAGCCGCTTCTGTTTGGCGTGTGCGCGAGTCCGCGCTCGGCGCCATGGTTTTTGTGCCCGGCGAGCCCGATCGCTTCGAGGGCTGGGAAGACGCCGCAGTTCCGCCTGCGCAGCTCGGCAACTATTTGCGCGCCATCACCACGCTCATGGCCGAGTACGGCTTCCGCAGCCCGCTCTACGGCCATTACGGCCAGGGCTGCGTGCACACTCGCATCAATTTCGACTTCACTACTCCAAAGGGAATAGAAAAATTCCGCGAGTTCATCGATCGCGCCGCAGATGTCGTGCTCTCTTTTGGTGGTTCGCTCTCCGGCGAGCATGGCGACGGCCAATCTCGCGCGGCGCTGCTGCCCAAGATGTTCGGTCCCGAGCTCATCGAAGCCTTCCGCGAGTTCAAGAGCCTCTGGGATCCCGACAACCGCATGAACCCTGGCAAGCTCTCTGACGCGGTCCGCGTCTACGATCCCATCGAGAATCTCCGCCACTCGCCGTCGACCGGCGAAAATCCGGGTGCCCCCGGTCACTCGCACCTGGGGACCGGGGAAACCCACTTCGCCTTCGCAAAAGACCAGGGCTCTCTCGCCCGCGCCACCGAACGCTGCGTCGGCGTCGGCTCCTGCCGCAACACCGTCGGCGGCGTCATGTGCCCCAGCTACCGCGCCACCGGCGAGGAGCAGCACTCCACCCGTGGCCGCGCGCACCTGCTCTGGGAAATGCTCTCCGGCGCACTGCGCGACGAAGGTTTCCAGAGCCATGCCGTTCACGAGGCCCTCGATCTCTGCCTCAGTTGCAAGGCCTGCAAATCCGAGTGTCCGGTACAAGTCGACATGGCCGCCTACAAGTCCGAGTTTCTCGCCCAGCGCTACAAAGGCCGCCTGCACCCGCTGCACCACTACATCTTTGGCTTCGCCGACCGCCTCGCCCGCTACGGCTCGCTCGCGCCGGCCCTCACCAACGCCATCCTCACCGGCCCTCTGAGCAGTCCGCTCATCAAGCGCATCGCCGGAGTCGCGCAAGAGCGGCAACTGCCGCGCCTCGCGCCGAAAACCTTCCAGCAATCGCGCCGTCCTTCCACAAACCTCGTCCAAAACTCCGTGGGTGCCCCCGGTTCCTCGCCTTTGGGGACCGGGGAAGCGATGACGGGCAGCCTACCGCAATCAGTCCTCTTATGGCCCGACACCTGGAACAACTACTACCATCCGCAATCCCTTCAGGCCGCCGAAACCGTCCTCAATCTTGCCGGTTTCCACGTCGAAACCCCTCGCGGCCACATCTGTTGCGGCCGCCCGCTCTACGATTTCGGCCTGCTTTCCGCCGCCCGTTCCTATCTCGCGCAGGTTCTCCGGCGCATGACTCCGCAAATCGATGCCGGCCTTCCCTTCATTTTTCTCGAACCCAGTTGCGCCAGCGTCTTCAAGGACGAGCTCCTCGAACTTTTCCCCAGCGATCCCCGCGCCAAACGTCTGAGCGAACAGGTCTGGCTTCTTGCCGACTTTCTCGCCGCCCGCGCGCCCGAAAGCTTCGTCTCCGGCCGCTTCAAGAACGCACTCGGGGGCGCGCACATTCTTCTCCACGGCCACTGCCATCACAAGGCGGTCTTCGGCGGCCCGGGCAACGAGATCGCGCTTCTCCGCCAAGCCGGCGCCGCAGTCGAACTTATCCAGGCCGGTTGCTGCGGCATGGCCGGCCCCTTCGGTTTCGAAGCCGATAAGTTCGAGGTCTCGAAGGCTATCGCCAACCAGGACTTGCTCCCGGCTATTCAATCCGCGGGGCCAACCACGATTGTGGTTGCCGACGGCTTCAGTTGCCGCGAGCAGCTCGACCAACTAGCTCACGTCAAAGCGCTCCACTTTGCCGAGGTTCTGACG
Source organism: Occallatibacter sp. (assembly GCA_031296305.1). Lineage (GTDB taxonomy): Bacteria > Acidobacteriota > Terriglobia > Terriglobales > Acidobacteriaceae > Telmatobacter. The sequence continues at coordinate 43,401 of JARLFZ010000020.1, forward strand.
CACTCCTGCCGCTGCGGTGGGTGATCGTGTTGCTCCGATCTTTGCTGGGAGTCTGTCTCGTCTCCCCAACCCCGTGCCCCTTTCTCGCATCCTATTTCAGGGAGCAGCACAGTGCGTTAGCGTTCTCCACAAGCCGGCATCTCGCCGGTGGCTTGCTGTAAACTTGGACTGTTTGGTACCCTCAGGCACCCTTTGTGCGGCGGTTCTCCAATTGCTGAGGAGTCGCCAACGGGCCTGCAAGTGACGTTTTCCTTTTTGTTGACGAAAACGACGCTCAGGGGGCAGCGGTTCTGCTCTGCAATAATTGGAGAACGGCTTTAAAGCAGCGAAAGGAGAAATTTCGTCATGTCAGAGGAAAACAAATCTTACGGATTAGCGTGGTTCCTGGCTGGATTGGGCGTTGGCGCTCTGGTGGGCATTCTTTACGCCCCCAAGAGTGGCCGTGAAACCCGCGAGGACATCGCGCAGGGCGCCCGTGAGGGCAAAGAGTATCTGCGCGCGCGCACGCGCGAGGCCGCGGAGAACGTCTCCGCATTGGTCGACAAGAGCAGGGAACATGTGAGCGCCTTTGTCGACAAAGGCAAGGAGCATGTGGGCGAATACGTTGATCGCGGCCGTGACGCCATCGATCGCGGACGCGCCCAGTGGGAAGAGTTTGTGGAGCGGGGCAAAAACCTGGTCGCCGACCAGACCACGCGGGTAAGCGCCGCCGTTGATGCGGGCCGCCAGGCGTATCAGGAGGCATCCAGCACCGAGCCCGAGAGCCACGAGGTCTGAGACCAGGCGGTTCCGGGTCCAGGTCCATCGGGCCTCATACGGTTGCCCTCATGCGGTTGTATTGTCCCTTCCGGCCCCGCGCGCGCGAGCAGGTTTCACAAGCTCCCGTTTCGGCTCCGGGCAATGCATTTCTCCTTCGGATCCGTGCCAAATTCGGATGTGTTCCAAAGCCCTGAGCTTCAAGTTGCGTCTTCCTCAAGAAAATCTTGAAGCTTGCGCGTCATCCGGGAAGGCTATGATCGAAGGAGAAATGCCGTAACGCCGCTTCGCCCCCTGAAGCGTGCCCCACCGGTATTGACTTGAAGCCCGCAGAACCTCTGCGCGAGGGCAACACCATGCCAAATCTCGATAATCAGACCATTCAGCTCGCCCTGGTCGCCGCGGTGGCGCTGGCCATGTTGATTCAGGCCATCGTCCTTTTTGCCGCGCTCATCGCCCTGCGCAAGCTGGCCAAGTCCATCCGCCAGGAAGTAGAAGACCTGCGCTCCTCGGTCATGCCGCTCATCGAAAACACTCGCAACCTCCTCGCGCGCGTCGCGCCGAAGATTGAACAGACCGCCTCTGACCTCGCCTTGCTCACACGCGCCCTGCGCAATCAGACCGCCGACATACAAGCAGCGGCCGATGAAATCATTGAGCGCACGCAGCGTCAGGCACGCCGCGTCGACTCCATGCTGTCCAACGTGCTCGACGCCGTAGACCGCGCCGGCTCCTTTATGGCCGACACCGTGGCCAAGCCCATGCGTCAGCTATCCGCGTTCCTCGCTTCCGCAAAAGCTGTCATCGAGTCCCTGCGCAGCACCCAAGGCGCGTCGCGCGCGGAAGCAAATCGTGCCTCCGGCGATAACGATCTGTTCGTCTAGTTTCGAGTACCGCCGGTCTCCTGACCGGCTGTAGTGCGGGCGTCCACGCCCTCTCAGCAGAGAAACTCAGCATGCGCACCCTCGATCCCGCCCAAATCGCGCCCAACGACATCTATAAGCTCATGATCGGCATGATCGTGCCGCGTCCCATCGCCTTTGTCTCCAGCGTTGACTTGAGAGGCACCCGGAATCTCGCCCCCTTCAGCTACTTCACCGCGTGCAGCTCCAAACCCTCCGGTGGTCTGCTTCTGCACCGCCGTCCGCACCGGCCCGCGCCCTTACAAGGACACGTTGTTGAACGTCGAAGCCACCGGCGAGTTCGTCGTCAACATCGTTTCCGAGGAGTTTGCCGAGCAGATGAACCTGTGCTCTACCGACGTACCACCCGAAATCGATGAATTCGAGCTTTCGAGATTGACACCGATCGCGAGCGACCTGGTAAAGCCCCCGCGCGTGGCCGAAAGCAAAGTGCAAATGGAGTGCCGCCTGCATCAGATCATCCGCGTCAGCGACCAGCCCGGCG
>JARLFZ010000021.1 GCA_031296305.1 Occallatibacter sp.
GCGATTCTTCGCTCCGCGCTGCCCGCGGGAAAGGTGAAGTTGATTCTCGACGATCGCGCCGACCTCGTTGAGCGGACGGGTTTTGATGGCGTGCACGTCGACGCTGGCGATGCAGCGCCGGCAGAAGCGCGGCGGCTGGTGGGCCCCGGACGGATCGTGGGCACCTTCGGCGGCAGCGAGGCGCTGTTGCCGGGGATCCTGAAAGAGCCCGCGGATTACCTGTCGATCGGCCCGGTGTTCGCGACCACGACCAAGCAAACCACCAAGGCCCCGATTGGCGTGGAAGGCGTACGCAAACTGCGGCAGGAAGCCGGCTCCAGTGCAGTGCTGGTGGCTGTGGGAGGAATAACGCTCGAGCGCGCGCCTGCGGTCCTGGAGGCAGGAGCCAGTGTGATTGCCGTGGCTGCGGCCATCTTCCGCAGCGCCGATCCGGCGGCCGAGTTCCGGCGGTGGAAGGCGGCACTTCATTAAAAGTGCCACGAGTGTCCGGAAACAAGACAAAACCGTCCAAGTCCAGGACAGTGTACGCCGCAAAACGAGGCATTCCTGCCTTGAAGCGGGACAGACGCTGCCCGGAATCGATACAGCCGCAAGGAACGCAGGAGGCAGGTCGCGCGGCTGGGGCCGGCATCATGTAAGCCCTTGGTTTCGTGTCGTATGATTGCGTTACGGTTCCTGCACGCGCATTTTGCCATACACAGTTTTGTCCCATTCAACTTAATCACCAGGGAGGAAGCCGCCCTTTGATTTCCCGATTGCTGCGTATTAAGCCCATGTCGATGCTCTCCGCGGAAGCGGGCGAGCAGGGTGAGCACACACTAAAGCGTTCGCTGGGCGCCGTGAACCTGATCACGTTGGGAATTGGGGCCATTATCGGCGCCGGTATCTTCGTGCTCACCGGAACAGCGGCGGCTAACAACGCAGGTCCGGCGGTTTCTCTCAGCTTTGTGCTTGCGGGCATTACCTGCGCCTTTGCCGGATTGTGTTACGCCGAGTTTGCATCGATCATTCCCATTGCGGGTTCGGCTTATACGTATGGGTACGCGACACTGGGCGAGTTAGTGGCGTGGATCATCGGCTGGGATCTCTGTCTCGAATACGGCTTCGGCGCTGCTACTGTCGCCTCGGGCTGGTCAGGATACTTTACGGCTCTGCTGGCGCAGTTTCATATCTATATCGCGCCACAATTCACGGCGACGCCCGGAGCAAAACTCGTCTTCTTCAAGAGCGAGTGGATGCCGCTAGCTTCACTTCCGTCGGGAATCGACGGCTCTTTGCTTCCGCACGCGACCGGAGCATTCAATCTGGTGGCCTTCCTTGCCATCCTCGTCGTGACTTCTGTCCTGGTGATTGGCATCAAAGAATCGGCCAATCTTAACAGTGTGATTGTCTTCGTCAAGCTCACCGTAGTCGCCATCTTCATCATTGTTGGCGGCTGGTTCCTCATCAAGCATCCCGATCTTGCTACGCACAACTGGCATCCGTTCATTCCCAAGGCAGACGGCCACGGCAATTTCGGAATGAACGGCATCGCCGTGGGAGCAGCATCGGTCTTCTTCGCCTATATTGGATTCGACGCAGTGTCGACGGCCGCGCAGGAAGCGAAAAATCCCAAGCGCGACATGCCCATCGGCATACTGGGCTCGCTGGTCATCTGCACCGTCCTTTACATCATCGTCTCCACCATTCTCACCGGCCTTGTGAACTACAAGGCTCTCAACGTGGCGGCTCCGGTTGCGCTGGGCATCAAAGTCACCGGCGTCAGTTGGGGTGAGTTGCTCGTAACCATCGGTGCAGTATTTGGCCTGGGCACGGTCATGCTCGTCATGCTCCTCGGCCAGTCTCGCGTCTTGTACTCCATGTCGAAAGACGGCTTGCTCTGGCATTGGGTTTCTGCCATTCACCCGAAATTCCGGACGCCCTGGATTTCGACCATCGTCGTCGGAGTCCTTGTTGCCGTTATGCCTGCGTTCTTCGATGTGGAGCAACTCTCAAAGCTCGTCAACATCGGCACGTTACTGGCCTTTACCATCGTGAGCGCAGGCGTCTGGGTTCTGCGCGTTCGCCGTCCCGATCTGCCGCGGCCTTTCAAAACGCCGCTCGTTCCACTGGTACCGATCCTTGGTATTATCTCGGCGCTCTTTCTTATGACGCGCCTTCCCCTGTTCACATGGAAGGTGATGATTGGATGGCTGCTCTTCGGTCTGATCATCTACTTTAGTTACTCGCGCAAGCACAGCAAGGTGCAGCAGATGAAGAATGCGCAGGCGGCCGATTAAGACCGCGGGAATCGAAGAGCAAAAACAACGGCCTCTCTGTGCGAGAGGCCGTTGTGCGTGCGGAGATAGTTGCCGCGTTACGCCGTCGTCTTGGCGCAGTAGGCGTCGAAGGCGCGCAGAAGCTCGTCGGCGATCGATTGTGCAGTGGACTGCTCAATGACGGCGCGCTGCATCAGGTAGACCAGCTTGCCGTCGCGCATGATGGCGACCGCGGGCGAGCTGGGCGGATGGCCTTCAAAGTAGCTGCGAGCGCGGTCCGTGGCTTCGCGGTCCTGCCCGGCAAACACCGTGATCTTGCGATCGGGCGGGTTGGGGGTGTTTGAGAGCGCGAGACGGATGCCGGGGCGAGCTTTGCCCGCCGCGCAACCGCAAATGGAGTTGACGACGACCAGGGTCGTTCCCGGCTCGGCCAGTGCGGCGTCAACTTCTTCGGCCGTCCGGGTTTCCTTGATCCCGGCACGCACGAGTTCCTCGCGCATAGGGATCACCATCAATTCTGGATACATGTTTGCCTCCGGCAGGAGAAGCTGCCTGTCACTATTCTACGTGCTGGGGCCGCGCGAGGCTACTGCCGCGTCCGCACTAGGATCACTCAGCCGGCACGCAGCCGCGTAGCGCCGGTCTCCAGACCGGCTGTCGTGCGGGCGTCCTCGCCCGCACCTATGACAGAACGATTCCGAATTGCGCCCGTTGCGATAGTCTTGATTTTTGAAGATTCTCGAGAACATCGCGCTGGCGCCGTCGACGACCCTTGGCATAGGGGGCCCGGCGCGTTGGCTTGTCGACGCCACCAGCGAAGCGGAAATTGCCGAGGCGTGCCTGTGGGCGCGTAAACGGGAAGTGCCGCTGTTTGTGCTGGGCGGCGGCAGCAACGTGCTGGTGGCAGACACGGGCTTCGACGGTCTGGCCCTGCACATTGCGTTCACGGGCATGGAACTCGAGGGGGAACTGCTGCGCGCCGCTGCCGGCACCCCTTGGGAGCACTGCGTGCAGCAGGCCACGGAGGTCGAATTGGCCGGGATAGAATGCCTCGCCGGAATTCCCGGCACCGTGGGTGGCACTCCCGTGCAGAATGTAGGCGCGTACGGGCAGGAGGTCGCATCGGTCATCGAGCGCGTGCGGGCGTTCGACCTTGCGGCGCAGAAGTTCGTGGAGTTCGCGAACGCCGACTGCGGATTCTCGTATCGCAGGAGCCGCTTCAACACCACGGATCGAGGGCGGTACGTGGTGACGCGCGTGGATTACCGGTTGCGCAAGAAGGTCGCGCCAACATTGAATTACGCGGAGCTTAAGGCGCATTTCAGCGGGCGGGAGAACTTGCCGTCGCTGGCCGAGGTCGCAGAGGCGGTACGCGGAATCCGCAAGAGCAAGGGAATGCTGCTGGTCGAGGGCGATCCGGATTGCCGCAGTGCGGGCAGTTTTTTCAAGAACCCGTCGGTCGCGCCGGTGGTTGCCGAACGCGTAAAGCAAATTGCCGCGGATTCCGGTGTTGCGGTACGCATGTTTCCCGCAGAGGGCGGGTTGGTCAAGATCTCCGCGGCGTGGCTGATCGAGCAGGCGGGCTTCCGCAAGGGATACGCGATGGGCGCGGCAGGCATCTCGTCGCGGCACACGCTGGCGTTGATCAATCGCGGCGGCGCAACGGCCGCAGAGATACTGGCGCTTGCCCAAAGAATTCAGACGGCGGTTGAGGCTCGGTTCGGTATCCAGTTGCAGATGGAGCCGGAGATCGTGGGGTTCTAGCGGAGGTCGATGCCGACAGCCTGATTTGGGAGATGAGAGAGATGGGAAGCGCCAAGCAGTTTCTGATTCGATTCTGGAGCCTCATCGCTGCTGTATTAGTTTCCTATTTGACGTTCCGCGCTGACCCCTTCGCAGATTCAATTAGCGGGGAAACGCCGAATGCGGTCGTGTGGGTTTGGAGCCTTTGCGCACTAGCCTTAGGTGGAACCTGCATGAATATTATTCTGCTGGAACATTCGTGGAAGATTCAGCGAACCCATGCGAAAGGAAAGTGGCAACGGGTATTCTGGGCTCATCTGTTGATACTGCCTCTTCTCGTTGTGGTGGTCCGCGGCCTTCACAACATTCAGATTGCAACCTACGATTTTTCGATTGAGCATGACCGATTTCAAATGCTCAACTTCCGCGCGGGGCAAGTTAAAGATGTGCTGATTTGGCTTCTTCCTCTCGATGTCTTTCTGATTGTGATTTGGGGAATAGTGGCTCTTATCAACAGCATTGGCTCGAAAGCGACGATACACGATCTTTAAATCGTTCTCAGTCGCAACGCAATCCGCTCCCGCTCAGCAGCGAGAACTTGCGCCGCAGGGCCTAGCGCGATCACGCGGCCTTCGCGCAGCAACAATACCTCGGCGCTTGTAGCTAATGCATCCGTCACGTCGTGCGTGGCCATTACAGCCTGAACCGCATTTTTCCGCAGCCACAATTGCAGCCGCTCCAGCAGCGCATCGCTCGCCACGCCGTCGAGCGCGGAAAAAGGCTCGTCGAGCAGCAGAAGCCGGGGCGCGGGTGCGAGTGCGCGTGCCAGCGCCACGCGTTGCGCCTCGCCGCCCGAGAGTTCCTGGGGGCGACGCCCTGCGAGATCGGTTGCACCGGCGAGGGCGAGCATCTCTTCGACACGTGCCGCGCGGGTTGCATGATCGAGACCGCGCAGGCCATAGGCCACGTTGGCGGCGACGCTGAGGTGAGGGAAGAGCGCGGGCTGCTGCGCGACCAGCGCAGTTGAGCGGCGGCCGGGCGCGAGATGCAAGCCGATGGCGGTGTCAGTGAGCGTGCGGGAATTGAGAGCGATGCGGCCGCGTATGGGACGGTCGAGGCCCGCGAGCAGACGGAGCAACGTGCTTTTACCCGAGCCCGAAGGCCCGAAGACCACGGTCCAGTCGGAGTGAAACGCGCATTCCACCTGGAGATGGAAGCTGCCCCGCCGCGCATCAAGAGAGAACTCAAGCACGGCGCGCTCCGCGCTCTTGCGTTTTGGACGCGCCCCCGTGCCTTTGCGCATTGGAGTAGATCAGTGCCAGGGCGACAACGCTCATACCGAGCAAAATGGCCGCGGTGCGATTGGCGGCGGCGTAGTCGAAGTTTTCCACCTGGTTATAAAGCACGATGGAAAGCGTGCGCGTCGAGCCGGGAATGTCGCCGCCGAGCATGAGCACGACGCCGAATTCGCCAATGGTGTGCAGAAAACTGAGCACGATGGCGGCGAGCAGCGAGCGGCGCGCCAGAGGAACGAGAATGCTCGTGACCACACGCACGGGACCTGCGCCGAGCAGCCGCGCGGCGTCGACGAGCGCAGTGTCGACCGATGCGAAACCGGCCACCAGCGGCTGCACCGCAAAGGGAAGGCTGTAGATCACCGATCCGACCACGAGGCCGTTGAAGGAGAAGGCGAGCGGATGGCCTAGCAGCGCCGTAATGCCGCGGCCAACGGCCGTGCGGGGGCCGAGCAGGACGAGCAGAAAGAATCCAAGCACAGTGGGCGGCAGAACCATGGGCAGTGTGGCCAGAGCTTCCAGCGCAGCCAGCCAGCGGCTGCGCCCCAGCACCAGCAGCGCCGCAAGAGGCACGGCGATGGCGAGAAGAATCGCCGTGGTCACCGTGGCCAAACGAAGCGAGAGTGCAAAAGCTTGCCAGTCCATTTCCATTAACAGACTACGGCATGCAACGCCGGTCTCCAGACCGGCTGTCGTGCGGGCGTCCGCGCCCGCACCCATTCTTGACTGAACAACTCCGCTAACCCCGCTAGCTCCGCCAACTCCGCTAATGTCACCTCACCGGCGTGAGCCCGCTCTTGGCAAATTGCGCCTGCACTGCTGGCGAGAGCAGAAAGTCGAGCAGCTTGTGCACGGCAGCGCGTTGCTTCGTGCTGCTGACGATGACCGCGCCCTGCTCAATGGGCGGATAGAGATTGCGCGGAACGACGAAATACGTCCCGTCTCCGCTAAGGCGCGGCGTGAGCGCAGAGGTCAGCGAGATCAATCCCGCGTCCGCATTAGCCGAGTCGGCGAACTGCGCAGCCTGGGCGATATTTTCCGCAGTAACGAGGCGTGCCTTGAGGGCGTCGTAGAGATTGAGGTTTTGCAGTGCCGCGACGGCAGCTCTGCCATACGGCGCGCGATCCGGGTTGGCGATGGCGAGCCGCTTGAGGGCCGGCGAGCGCAGCAAATCGAGCGACGGCGGTGGCAGATGCGAATCCTTCCGCGCCCACAGAACGAGCGTGCCGCGAGCGTAAATGATGGGCGTAGTCGAATCAGCCGATCCCGCCGCGTCCGCCAGCCCATCGTCGATCAGTTTCTTAGGGTAGCTCAGGTCAGCCGATAGAAAAAGATCGAAAGGCGCGCCATTTTCGATTTCTGTAGTGAGCATGGCTGAGGCCTGGTAAGTAACCTCTGCATGGACACCGGTGGCCTGCTGAAATCGCGCGAGAATGGGCGGCAGAACCGGCTCAAGGTCGGCAGCCGCGGCGACGCGCAACGGAGCCTGCGCGCCGAGCGGCGTGGCCAGCACGCACGCGAAGATTGCGGCGAAAAACGCCCTCGAGATCAACAGCAAACCCTCCATCCACAGCAAGAATCGCCGTACACTGGTAGGCTAACACCAGGGAATTATGAACGATAACTTGCATCAATTGCGCTGTTTCGGGTGCGGAAGCCGGATTGCGGGCGCAGAGGCGCGACCCGATTTTCGCTGCGCCCAGTGCGGAGATTTGTTTGAGGTCGAGTATCCGGGCTGGAGCCAGCGCGGGGGACACGACCGGCCGAATCCCGGAGCCTTGAAGTGGCTCTGGCGTGAACGCCGCTGCTCGGGAGAGGCACTCGACGCGTCGGGCGTGTGGCGTTTCCGCGAGCTGCTGCCGATTCTGGATAGCTTTGGCAACGCCATTTCTCTGCGCGAAGGCAATACGCCGCTGTATCACCTGCCGCGCGCGGCAAAAGCGCTCGGCATCGATCGCATCTTCGCCAAGCACCAGGGTATGAATCCCACCGGCTCGTTCAAGGACACGGGCATGACCGCGGCGTTGAGCGTGGCCAAAGAGCGAGGATTCCAGTGGGTGGCATGCGCGTCCACGGGCAACACGTCGGCGGCAATGGCGGCGTATGCGGCGCGTGCAGGCCTGCGCGCGCTGGTGCTGATTCCCGATGGCAAAATCGCGTGGGGCAAGCTCTCGCAGGCCATGGATTACGGCGCCGTGACCTATCAGTTGAAGACGGATTTCGATGGCTGCCTGAACGTGCTCACCGAGATTGTGAAGCAGGCGCCGATTTACCTGCTGAATTCGGTGAACCCCTACCGGCTTGAGGGCCAAAAGACGCCGGCCTTCGAAATTGCCGAAGCCATGGATTGGAATGTGCCCGACCACCTGATCGTTCCCGGCGGCAACCTGGGCAACAGCTCGGCGCTGGGCAAAGGCTTTCGGGAGATGCGCGAACTGGGCCTGATAGCGCGCATCCCGAAGATCTCGGTGATCCAGGCTGCGGGTGCGAATCCACTGGTGCGCAGCATAGCCGCGAATCACGGCACCTCGCTGGAGCCGGTGGAAGCGCACACCCGGGCCACAGCCATTCGCATCGGGAATCCGGCTTCGTGGCGCAAGGCTGCAAAGGTGATTGAAGAAAGCGGCGGTTGGTGCCTCGACGTAACCGAGACGGAGATTGCCATTGCCAAGGCGGAGATCGGCGCCGAGGGACTGGGTTGCGAGCCGGCTTCGGCGGTGACGCTAGCTGGGCTGAAAAAGTTGTGTGCGCAAGGATCGATCCAGTCAAGCGAGACGGTGGTTCTGGTGCTCACGGGGCATACGCTCAAGGATGCCGATTACACCATCGATTTCCATCGCGGCACGCTGCTGACCGATGAAGAAAAGAAGGGACACGAGACTGAGATCGACGCGTTGCGCCGCGACGCCGTCACCCTGGATGCGACTCCCGCCGCGGTGCTGGCTGCCCTGAAGGGTCAAGTAGGATGAAGGACGCGCGAACCATGGATCGGCTCCGGCTCCGCTTGCCCGCAACCTCTGCGAATCTCGGCCCCGGATTCGATGCCGTCGCCGTGGCCCTGGACTTTGCCCTGGAGATTGAGGCCGCGGCGGCGGAGGAGTTTGCAATTTCCGCGACCGGGCGCGACGCTGAGCGTTGCGGGCGGCTCCATAATAACCTCATTCTCGAAATCTATAAGGACCTTCTCGAGGCCAACGGGCGGCCGATTGTGCCGCTCTCGTTGCAGTTGACGAACGGAATCCCGCTCGGCATGGGATGCGGTTCGTCGGCAGCCTCGCGGCTGGCAGCCATCGCCCTGGCGGCGCACTTTGGCCAGCTCAATTGGGACACGGATCGGGTTCTCGAAGAGGCGTATGCGCTCGAAGGACATCCCGACAATGTCGCGGCATGCTGGCTGGGCGGATTTGTAAGTGCGGTGTGCGAGGGAAGGCGCGTGCACGTGGCGCGTGTCGACCCGCCCGAGGAGTGGCGTGCGATTGTGGCGCTGCCGTCCGAGCCCCTGGCCACCAGCAAAGCCCGCGCGGTGCTGCCGGCAACCTACTCAATGGAAGACGTGGTGGCGAATCTGCAATCGGTGGCCGTCCTTGGGTTGGCGTTCGCCCAAGCGCGGGGCGATCTGCTGCGCCTCGCCATGAACGACCGCATTCACCAGCCCTATCGCGCGACCTTCTGCCCGCTGCTGCCGCTTTTGCTCCCCCTGGTCGGGAAAGATGGGATTCTAGGTGTTGCCTTAAGTGGTGCGGGCCCGGCGGTTCTGATGGTCGTCGAAGGCGAAGAGAGCTTGCAGGCAGCTAGCTCCGCCATCGGAAAAGTGACCGAAAATCGCGTTGCGGCGGAGTTAACAATCTGCCGGTTTTCGCGGGTCGGAGCTAGTCAAGCTACTGAAACTAAATAAGTTCGGTGAGATTATTGCGCATAATGCGTGGCTAGCCTGTGCGTTATCAATGAGTTAAGGTGGTTGCCGAGGTAGATAATCACCTCGTCCATGGTTACCCTACACATTACCTAAGTTTGCTTGCCATTTATTCATTTAACAACTACATTCGCTGCGTGAGCAGTTCTGGGGGAGGGCTGCTCTAGCGCCCGCGATCCTGTATGGATCCGGGCGCTTCTCTTTGTGCAGTTTGACCGTAAATTGCGCACTCATGTAGCGCCGGTCTCCTGACCGGCTGTACTGGCGGCGTCCTCGCCGCCAGCGTCCGCGTGCAATCCCAGAAGCTCCTCCAAAGGCGCGCAGGCGCTTGCGACTTTGCTGATCCACGCGCATCCGATATGTATACGGTTTCCTGTACAATGACCGTTGGGACTCGCAAGGAGGATCATGGCTGGGTTAGGTGTTTTGGAAGTGAACGACGCGAATTTTGACCAGGAAGTGCTGCGCAGTGAGGAGCCGGTTCTGGTGGATTTTTGGGCTGTCTGGTGCGGTCCGTGCAAAGCGATTGCACCGATCGTGGATAGCGTGGCCGCGGCTTACGCGGGCAAGCTAAAGGTGGCCAAAGTGAACGTGGATCAGAATGGCGCGACGCCGTCGCGTTTTGGAATCCGCGGCATTCCGGCGCTCTTGTTTTTCAAGGGCGGCAAGGTAGCCGATCAGATTGTGGGCTACGTCCCGCAGAGCGTGATTGAAGAGAAGGTGAAGAGCCTGCTGGCGTAACCGGCACCACGAATTCTATAGGTCGAAAACGAGCGAGGCTCGGGCAATGCGCCCGGGCCTTTTGCTTTGTTTAGGCGCGGCCGCGAAATTGGATAATGCGCCGCCGATCGCGCTTGCTGGGCCGATGCACCGGCAGGGGCGCGTACTGCTGCATGGTTTTGCGCTCTTCCGCAACGCGCAGACGCGCTTCACGGCTGGCTTCAGTCTCGCGGTAAAGAGTTTGCGCCACCGGTGCCGGGCCGCGGATGTGGCTCACGCCAAGGACATCGATCTCAAAGCGCCCAGCATCGTTTTCGATCTGCAGGCGATCGCCGGGGCGGACGTCGCGTGCGGGCTTGGCGCGGAAGCCGTTCGATTCAATCCGGCCCAGATCGCAGGCGCGCGAGGCCATGGCGCGGGTCTTGAAGAAGCGCGCCGCCCAGAGCCATTTGTCGATACGTACGGCGTCCATTCCGGAATCCAGTGGGTGCGAAAATCTGTCAGGCGATGGCTATCGTATCAGGCTTCGCGGCCGGCTTCCAGCGCGAAAGGTGGCCGGAGATCCCCTTTAACGGCAGGTAAAAATCACGCCATTGGGTAAAAATTTCACCTTCTACAGGCTTTTATCCCCAAGGATGCCTGGGTCCCAATGCCTGCAAATCCTTGAATTTACACCAGAACTCCAGAAAATTCTCCGAACCGGATATATGGAACGCAACGTGCTACATCAAAAGTGGTAGTGAGGAGAAGTGTCTATGGGCCGAACAGTCTCCCCGTCAGCGGCGCTGGCCAGCGAGGCGTCGCTTTCTCACAAAAGCGGAAGACGTTCCAGGATTCTGGTTGTGGACGAGGAATCGGTGACCGCCGACGCCCTTGCAGAAATCCTGCGCCAAAACGGCTATGCGACCGAGGCCGTATACGACGGGAACAGCGCGCTTCAAAGGGCGCTCCTCTCGCCGCCCGAGCTCGTCATCACCGACGTTGCATTACCGGGCATGAGCGGAGTCCAACTTGCCATCACCATCAAGCGCGTGTACCCGGATTCCAAGATTCTGCTCTACTCCGGTCAGGCGTCGACGCCTGAGCTGATCCGGTCGCCCCATTTTGCGCCCTACGACTTTACGCTGCTAAGCAAGCCTGTGCGGCCCAGCGACCTGCTTGCGCTGGTGGAACACCGGCTGGGTACTGCCGGATCAGTGTTGCTGCCAACTGCGGCTGAAGCCTACCATCCCGCCCATTTAAGTTAAAGCATCTATCCCATCCCCGTTCTATCCGTTCGTGGGCTAGCCCCGCGAGCGTCAGCGCTTCGGCGCGGAATCGCAGTGCATGAGCGCCTGATAGCGGCGCGCGTATTCGGCTTTCTACGCGGCGACGGCGCGGTCGTAGCTGAGATGGAGGTAAGCAGGTGATGGGAATCACGGGCAAGCGTGTTTGAGCGGGCCTACACTTCGTCATCGCAGTGGAACCTTTGCCTGTGAAGGAGGGGTCTCAAGATGAGTGGAGCCTGTCAAAAGTGTGGAACGCGCCTCGAAAGCCCATGGAAGTTCTGTCCCCTTTGCGGAGCTGAGAACGCACACGGGGAGATTGCCAAAGCGCACCCGGAACATGAGAAGGCGCCGGTAAAGGGCGGAATCAGCGGGCTGGTCCTGGGCCTGATCATGGCGCCGGTCTTGATCATCTACGGAACACTGATCTGCTTGATGGTGGGGCCGTGGATGGTGCTGGGAATTCCCATGATCGTCGCCGGCATCTGTGCGCCGATCATAGGGCCCTTCATCGCCATCAGTGCGGTGCGTGGAAGTTGCCCCTGGTGCGGGGTGAAGATCTCCAGCGTGGGCCCAATGAACGCGTTTTACTGCTACGCGTGCAGCCAGCGGATCGTGGTCGAAAAGAGGGAACTGGTGCGGGCAAAGTAAACTGTACGCCAACTTGAAACACTGGCATTTGTCCCGCCAGCGAAAAAGTCCGATCTCTCTTTCGACGCTATTCTTGGGGCTCCGTCTTCCAGATATAAAGGTACTCGGCGTCGCTTGACGTGGCGACCTCAATGCCGCGCAAGTGGGTGGCGCGGTTAAGAGCGGCTCGAATGTTCTCCTTGGAGTCCGGTAACGCCTCCAGGGGGATCTTCAGTGCTTTTCCCGCTTGGAGTTGATCGATATCCTTCAGGAGCCGGGAGACAATCCGCTTATGCTTGCCGTCGCGACCCTTGGGGACATCGGCCTGTAGGATCGACTCAAAATTCAGCTCTATAGCTTCACCATCCATCTTCACCGTGGACCTCCCCACGCACAGATAGAAATCTGGAGCGTATCAGCAACCTAATTTGAAAATCGTATCTCGCAATAGTGATGCAAATCAAGTCTAAACGTATGCTTATCCTATGGGAAAATTTCGCAGACGATGATGAAAAAATCTTCAACAGTTCGTAGAAGCGGTCTTTTAACGACGTAAAGATCCTCAACTTAAAAGATTTATCCCGTAGCAGGAAGATTCTCCCCGTTAAGAAAGAATGCTGCTACGGTGCATTCAGAGGTGATTTCACATGAGTAATGGAAGACGAAACTCCCCAGTCGTCCCCATCAATGAAGCCCCACCAGCCGACACCAGCCCCTATCGCCGCACCGTGCTTGTCGTCGATGATGAGTCGGTGATTGCCGAAACCGTGGCAGCAATTCTCTCGAAGAGCGGATATGCCGCAACCACCGCGTACGATGGGCCAGAGGCGCTCGAGATTGCATTGCTCTCCCCGCCTGAGTTGCTCATCACCGACGTATCGCTGCCGGGCATGAGCGGCATTGAACTAGCGATTACCATCAGACGCATCTTTCCCGACTGCAAGGTTCTTCTGTTCTCAGGCCACGCGGCCACCGCCGGATTGATGGCAGGTGCAGAGCGCGCCGGGCACACATTTACCCTGCTGTCGAAGCCCGTGCATCCAAGGGACCTCCTGGCATGGGTCTCGCAAAGCCTGCCGCAGGTGAATCACGCCACTGTATAGCACCGCACCTCGCACGCCGCAAGAATTAGTAGCGCCGGTCTCCTGACCGGTTGTAGCGGGGGTCTCCAGACCCCCGCCGGCTGCCAACTGCAATTAACCCGTCGTTGATTCCCGATGAAAATGCCGCCAGATGCTCTCCGCCGTATTGCGCGAGACCACGGCGGCGAGCGACTCAGCCGTAGCCTGCTGCACGTCGCGCAGACTCCCGAAATGCGTGAGCAAACGCTGGCGGGTCTGCGCACCCACACCGGGAATGTTCAGCAACTCGGAGTCTCTATCCCGCATCGCCCGGCGCTGCCTGTGATAGCCCACGGCGAAGCGATGGCTCTCATCGCGAATAAGCTGCACAAGATGGAGCACGGGCGAGCGTCGATCGAGAACGATGGGTTCATCCTCATTGCCGTAGAGATAAATGATCTCTTCCTTCTTGGCGATGGAGGCGAGCGGCTGCGAAGTAAAACCCAGCGACTCGAGCGCCTCGGCAGCGGCGTGCAATTGGCCCAGGCCGCCGTCGACGAGGACAAGTGATGGCATGGTCTTGGGCTCTTTGCTGCGGGAAGAACTTCCCTCAAGGGCCAAAGCCCCGTCGTTTTTGTCGTCGTGATCGGCAAGACTTGAGCCGTGCCCGTTCGCGGAAGTTTCAATTTGGACGAGTGCGGCAGCATCGCGGATGCGCCGATAGCGGCGCTCCACCACCTCGCGCATGGCGGCGAAATCGTCAACGCCGGCAACGGTCTTCACCTTGAACTTGCGATAGGCCGACTTGTTCATCTTGCCGTCTTCCCACACCACCATGGAGGCAACGGTCTCCGCGCCCTGGATGTGCGAGATATCGAAGCACTCGATGCGGCGGGGAAGCTCGGGCAGCATCAGCACATCTGCAAGCGCCTCCTGAATAGCCTTGCGCGAGGGCTCCAGCACGCGGAAGCGCTGCGTGTAAGACTGCTTCGCATTCTGTCCGGCGAGATCGACGAGGGAGCGTTTTTCGCCGCGTTGCGGCACAGCGATTTCGATCTTGTGCCCGGTGCGCTCGCTCAAGAGTGCGGCCAGAGTCTCGCGATCGTCGAAGTCGACCGGAGAGAGAATGGTGCGCGGCACATACTGCTGGTCGATGTAGAGCTGCTTGAGCAATGCGCTGAAGACCGCGCCAGCGTTGAAGACCTGATCTCTGACTTCGGTGTTCTGGCTTTCTTGTGCCCTTGTTCCCTCGTTCCCTTTGTCCCAATCTTTCTTGCTCCCTTGTTCCTTCGTTCCCTTGTTCCCTGCCTTTCTTGTTCCCTCGCTCCCTGCCTGTTCGACGCCCGCGTCGAGCAGGCTCGGCAAGTCTTCCCAGAAAAACTCGCGCCGGTCCACGATTTTGCCGTTGCGCATGTGGAAGAGATTGACGGCGAGCGAACCGTCTTCGAAGTGGTAGCCGAAGACGTCGGCGTCGTCGCCCAACTCCGCCGTCGCGATGCGCTGCTTCTCCTCGAGCTGATGCACCGTGGAAAGCTGATCGCGCAATCGCGCGGCGGCCTCGAACTGCTCGGCTTCGGCGGCGGCCATCATGCGCGCTGTCAGGGTGCGCTCCAGCTCCGCGTGACGGCCTTCAAGAAACAGTTGTGCGTCGCGGACGGCGTCCTGGTAGGCCTCGGGCGTGGTGAGGCCTTCGACGCAAGGGCCGAGGCAGCGGTGAATGTAGTACTGCAGGCAGGCGCGAGGATGGTAGCGCGAGAGATCGACCTTGCAACTCGGCAAAAGAAAACTGCGGTGAATCAGCTCGACTACGCGATAAGCCAGATTGCCTGGGAAGTAAGGACCGTAGTAAGCGGCGCCGTCTTTGCGCAGGCGGCGCGTCGCGAAGACCTTGGGGAAACGGTCGGCGAGCGTGAGCTTCACGTAGGGGTAGGTCTTGTCGTCGCGCAGCAAAATGTTGAAGCGCGGCTTGCGCTGTTTGATGAGATTGTTCTCGAGCGCGAGAGCTTCGTGCTCGTTGGCGACGAGGATGTACTCAATGTCGACGGCCTCGCGCATCAGCGAGCCGGTTTTTGCATTGGCCTGCGAGGCCTCAAGCAGATAGGAGCGCACGCGCGAGCGCAGGTTGTTGGCCTTGCCCACGTAGATCACTTCGCCCTCGGCGTTTTTGTAGAGATACACGCCGGGTTGCGTGGGCAGGCTGCGGATTTTTTCGTAGAGGTCCATGAAGGAGGACGGATTCGATGCGCTCGAAGCCAGTTCTTAGGATAGCGGGAACGGCGCTCTGAATCTCGCCCCGAAATTCTCGGTTGCCCCATCCTAAACGCGCATTAGGCGTTTAGGGTGGGATCGCACGATCGCACCGCCCATGGTTGCGGCAGCCCGCTAGTGAGCAATCATTACCGGGTTTGGTAAAAATTACATGCTTTCTGCGCCTGCTGACGGTTTGAGGTGTCCGCCTAACGTCATCATTTTAAAATACTTGCTTAAATTCCCTTGATTGGATAGCGGCGTGCACTTCTCCAGGGCGAAGCAAGAAACTCTCACTGCAGGGAATTCCCCAGGCAGAAGACGGAAGGTGAAGAAATATGACCAGCCAGCGATTTGGATTTGTGATGACCGCCGCGGCGCTTGTGGCGCTTGGAGTGTCAGGGTGCGCCAGCAAGAATTACGTGCGCACGCAGACGGGACCGCTGATCAATCATTCCGATCAACTGGACCAGAAGTCGGCGGAGAACAACCGGGCGATTCACGATGTGAATGACCGCGCGCAGGCGGGCATCACCAAGGCGCAAAGCTCAGCCGACTCGGCGAACGCGAACGCAGAGAATGCAAGCCAGCAGGCAAATACGGCCGACACCGCAGCCAACGACGTGGCCCATCGCGCCGACACCCTGGACAGCGTGGTGAAAGGGCTCGACAACTACAGGGAAGTGACGAAGACCTCCGTGACCTTCGGATTCGACAAGGCCAATCTCACCACCGACGACAAGGCGCAGTTGGATACTTTCGCCGGCCAGTTAGGCTCCGCGAAGAGCTACATTCTTGAAGTGACTGGCGGGACCGATTCGGTGGGTCCGGCGCAGTACAACTACGAACTGAGCCAGCGTCGCGCCGATGCGGTAGTGCAGTATCTGGCGGCGAAGTACAACATCCAGCCCCACCGGTTTTATCTGATCGGTATCGGCAAGGATCAGTACGTCGCGGACAACAAGACGGCGGAAGGCCGCAAGGAAAATCGTCGCGTGCAGGTTCGCCTGCTCTCGAACATGAACGGCGACAACGCCCCCAGCAACCAGCCCGCAGTGACCGGCCAGGCCACGCCCCCCAGCAAGGCGCCAACCACGGTTGACGAGTAGCGCGAAGCTTCCCCATGGTGCAATTGAAGTAATTGATCATCCCCGAGAAAAAGGGCAGGCTCATACGGGCCTGCCCTTTGCGTATTTGCAGCCAGCCCGCATTTGTCGAACGCGCCGAAAACTTGTAGCGCCGGTCTCCAGGCCGGCTGTCGCGGGGGTCTCCCGACCCCCGCCGGAGAGCGGCGATTGAAAATGCACCAACTCGTCCGTCAAAGGAATATCTGTGAGAAAATCCCGGCTTAGGATTTCTCAGCCGCCAGTTGCTTCACATGCTCGGCGCGGACGTCATTGGCAGTAAACAGCCGCAAGAACGGAGCCCCGTGCGCAGCAGCTTCGACGGCGGGGCGCCCGTTGGCCTCCTCCCGCTCCACTATGCAGACCACGGCGGCGACAATCATGCCCGCCTCCTGCGCGGCCTCAATCGCAGCGATGGTAGAGGCGCCCGTGGTGCAGACGTCGTCGACGATTACGACACGCGCGCCGGGACGATAGAAGCCCTCGATGCGGCGCCCCGTCCCGTGAGCCTTTTCAGTTTTGCGCACGAGGAATCCGTGCAGCAGCGGCGCGTCAGGCCGCAAAGTCGCGCGCCAGGCGCTCGCCGTGGCCACGTTGGAGACGATAGGATCGGCCCCCATGGTGATTCCACCCACAGCCTCCGCGTCAATCGTGTTGGCTTCAAGCAGCTCGAGAATGGCGTGCCCGGTAAGGCGTCCGCCCTCGGCGTGCAGCGTGGTGGTGCGGCAATCGATGTAGTAGTCGCTTGTCGCCCCGGAAGAAAGTTTGAACTCGCCGAGCTTAAAGCTGGTGCGGGCGAGGAGGGCGAGAAGTTGTTGAGCGTAGCTTTGCGAGGTCATCGAGACCATTCTAGCCGGAAGCTCGTAGCTTGTGATGCGAAGGAGCTACGGGCTACCGGCTGCTTATTACGTCTTGTCAAAGTGGCGGAAGCCGCCAGTCAATGGACAATTACGAACTCATGCCCGCCCGTGCAGTCGGGGTAAACAGGTGAGACGTCAATTAACACTGACTGGTTGCGCTGGAGGCGATGGACAATTTGGATGGTGTAGGTATCGCCGCCCCACAGCGTGTCGATGTCGAGAAAATAATGACCATCCGGCGCATTGCTGAGGTCGAATTCACCGTTCTTTCCGGTCTTTGTTCGCGCAATTATTCTGAGTTTGCCCTTGTCCTCAACTGGCCAACGGTATTCCCTGAGGGTGACAAGAAGTCCTTCCTGCGTCACTCGCTGCCGCATCAATCTGGATTCATGTCGCAGATCATGGTTGGCTACCCCAACAATAGTGCCGCGCAAATTCGAAACCTGGTAGAAATAGCCGATGGGAAAACTACAGGCGTAGCTTAAAGGAACGCTCACCGCGAGCACGAGAATAAAGAATGTTTGTTTCGGAACCAGTCGTTGCATTGGATTCCTCGACTATTAATCGATGGTACCTGGCGCCGCCTACATTTTGTCGAAGTGCCGAAACCCGCCCGTCACCGCCAGGGTCAAAGAAAAGATGTAGAAGTTGTAACTCGCGTGGACCAGTGTACTGGCGGCCAGCGACCTGAATTTGAGGCGCACCGCACAAAGAATCAGACTGACGGCGATCAGCAGAAGGAACGGCCCCAGCGCGTGGCCCTGCTGGTCGACGTGCAATCCAGCAAAGGGAACGCTGGTGAGCACGGAGCCGATGATCATGGCAGGAAGCGACCACTGTGGATGGCCGTTGGCGTCGAGGGGACGGGGAAGCGAGTGCTGCGTCTTTTCAACGATCCAGTCGCATGCCGTGCAAAGCGACGGCAGAAGAAAACCGCGGAAGAACATCTCCTCGAAGAAGGGCGCCATGGTGACGCCGAAAGCGAACATCAGCCACGCTGCTCCGGGAGAACTGATCATTTTTTCAATGGGCGAGTTGGCGGGGCCGGGCATCACAACCTGGTCGAGGATTGCCAGACCGAAGCAGCCCGCGGCCGTTGCGGCCAGCGGCTTGAATTTTGAAAGCGCCACCTTGCCGCGCCATTGCAATCCTGCGAAGAGGCTCTCATTCCACACCATGGGAAAAACGAAGAGGCTGAAACCGAAGGTGACGAGGTAGAGAATGACTTCGCTGACGAGGTTGAAGCCGAGGTCGGTGGCAGATTTTTGCGAAAGCCGGAAGCCGAAAAGATGAAAGTGTGAGACGAGAGCCAGGGCGATCATCAAAATGCTGAAGGCGACAGTAATCAGCAGCGATAAAAGCAGAAGATGGCCGAAATTGGGGATGCGCACAAAGCGGCGCGCCGGCGGCTCTGAGTAGGAATAGAAGAGTGGCCGATCGAAACTTGAAGGCGAAGGGCCGACAGGCGGAGGGCTCGCAGCCGGAATGCTCGCAGCCGGAACGTAGGAGTAGACCGGTCCCGATTGCGCGGTTCCGGCTGGATCCGCGCCGAGATTCGTGTCGAGATTTGTTTGAGGAGACGTATACGCAGTGGTTTGCTCCGGCGCGGCGTCGAGCGCCGGCATTACGCCGGAACCTGCGGATTCGTCACCGGGCAAAATCACCGGCTCGCGTGCGTCGTCTTCGTGAGGGTCGGTCATGGACGTCCGGTCTTTTTTGTGCGGCGGTTTGTGCTTGCGGCTTGGCTTTTTTCCCGCGTGTGCTTGCCGTTGGTGCCCGTCGTTGCAGCCGGATCAGGATCGACGGCATTCGCTGCGGAGTCGGAGTCGCCGCCGGCCGCTGAGGGCAAAAAGAGATCCTCCTCCGCATCCGCAGGCGTAAGGCGGCCGTTCGTGAACTTGTAATAGCGCTTCAAAAATTGTCCAGTGTACGAGCCCGGCGTGGCGGCAATCTTCGCGGGACGGCCTTCGCCGACAATGCGGCCGCCGTCTTCGCCGCCTTCAGGGCCGAGATCGATGACCCAGTCGGCGTTGCGAATCACGTCGAGATTGTGCTCGATGATGATGACCGAGTTGCCGAGATCTGTGAGCCGGTGCAGAACTTCCAGCAGCTTGCGCACGTCGTCGAAGTGCAGGCCGGTGGTGGGCTCGTCGAGCAGGTAGAGAGTCTTGCCGGTCTGGCGCTTGGAAAGTTCGCGCGCCAGCTTCATGCGTTGCGCCTCGCCGCCCGAAAGGGTTGTCGCGCTCTGGCCGAGATGAATGTAGCCCAGGCCGACATCGACCAACGTCTGCAATTTCTGGCGCACCTGCGGCACGTCGGTCAGCAGCGGCAAAGCGTCTTCAATCGTAAGGTCGAGCACGTCGGCAATAGAGTGGCCGTGGAATTTCACAGCCAGTGTCTCCTGATTGTAGCGGCGTCCGTTGCACACCTCGCACTGCACGTACACATCGGGCATGAAATTCATCTCAATGCGCCGCTGTCCGTCGCCCTGGCAGGCCTCGCAGCGGCCGCCGGTGACGTTGAAGCTGAAGCGGCCCGGCTTGTAACCGCGCTCGCGCGCCTCGGGCAACATGGAGAAAAGATCACGAATGGGCGAGAAAACGCCCGTGTACGTAGCCGGATTGGAGCGCGGCGTGCGCCCGATGGGCGACTGATCGATGCGCACGACTTTGTCGATTTGCTCCGTCCCGGTGAGCGCTTCGTGCGCGCCAGGCTCCTCGCGCGAGCCGTAAATCGACTTGGCCAGCGAGCGATACAGAATGTCGTTAATCAGGGTGCTTTTTCCGCTGCCGCTCACGCCGGTAACAACAGTCATCACGCCGAGGGGAATGCGCAGGTTCACGTCCTGCAGATTGTGCTCGCGCGCTCCGGTAATGGTGAGCCACTTGCCGGTGAGCTTGCGTGGCTGGGTGCGTTGCAGCATGGTGGCCGCGCCGCTCAAATAACGGCCGGTAAGCGACGCGGGCGACGCCATAATTTGCTCCGGCGTGCCTTCCGCGACAACAAGCCCTCCCAGCCGTCCCGCCCCCGGTCCAAGGTCAAGAACAAAGTCGGCATGCCGGATGGTTTCCTCGTCGTGTTCGACCACGAGAACCGTGTTGCCCAGGTCGCGGAGCTTTTCCAGAGCCTCGATCAGGCGATTGTTGTCGCGCTGGTGCAGGCCGATGGAGGGCTCGTCGAGCACGTACAAAACCCCACGCAGGCGCGAGCCGATCTGCGTCGCGAGACGGATGCGCTGTCCCTCGCCGCCGGAGAGCGTGGTGGCATTCCGGTCCAGCGAAAGGTAACTGAGGCCAACGGCGCAGAGAAATTCCAGGCGCTCGGCGATCTCCCGGCGAAGTCGCTCGGCGACGAGGGCTTCGCGCTCAGTGAATTGCAGATTGATGGCCGCCGAAAGCGCGCGATTGAGCGGGAGGGCAGTAAAGTCTGCGATGGAAAGCCCTCCGACCTTGACGGCCAGCGACTCCGGACGCAGGCGCTTGCCGCGGCAAACCGGACAGGGCACCGCCGACATGTAGCTCATCATGTACTCGCGGTAGCTGTCACTGCGCGCCTCCTCGATGTTGTCGCGCAAGTAGGCCAGGATGCCGTGAAATCCCGTGCGCGACGTCTCCCCTTTCGGCGGACCGTAAACCAAGATGTGTTGCTGCTTTGGCGGCAAATCTTCAAAGGGCACTTTAAGGTCGATCTTGTAGCGTGTCGCCGCAAGCTGCATGAGCTTGATGAGATATTGCGACGAAGAACCCGGCCCCAGACCGCCGTCGAGCAGCGGTTTCGACCAGTCGGTAATAACCTTCGCTGGGTCGAAATCGTAGAGCGAGCCAAGGCCGTGGCAGTTCGGGCACGCGCCGAAGGTGGAGTTGAAAGAGAAACTGCGCGGCTCGAGCTTGGGCACGTCGAGCCCGCAATCGGGGCAGGCCATCGACGAGGAGAAAAGCTGCTCATCGCCGTCATTAAAGCCCACCAGGACAAGGCCATTGGCCAGTTGCAGGGCTTTGCCCACGGCCTGTGCCAGACGCTTTTCAGCGGACAACTTCCCCGCCGAAATCGTGGTTGGTTTAGCTCCTTCCCCGGTCCCCAACTGCGAGGGACCGGGGGCACCCTCGGGCTTCAGCAGCACACGATCGACGATGGCTTCGATGTTGTGGTTCTTGCGGCGGTCCAGTGCAAGGGGCTCAGAAAGATCGCGTACCTCGCCGTCCACGCGGGCGCGAAACCCTTGCTGATCAATCTGATCCAGCAAATCCCTAAACTCTCCCTTGCGGCCCCGCACAATGGGCGCCATCACCGTCACACGCTCGCCTTTGCCCAGTTCCAGGATCCTCTGCACGATCTGTTCGGCGGTCTGGCGAGCGATGGGCCGGCCGCAGTTGGGGCAGTGGGGCGTGCCCACTGAAGCGTAGAGCAAGCGCAGATAGTCGTAGATCTCGGTAATGGTTCCAACTGTCGAGCGGGGGCTCCGGCTGGTCGTCTTCTGCTCGATCGAAATGGCCGGACTCAAGCCTTCGATCGAATCCACATCTGGCCGCTCGATCTGGTCAAGAAACTGGCGAGCGTAGGCTGAAAGCGTCTCCACATAGCGGCGCTGGCCCTCGGCGTAGATGGTGTCAAAAGCAAGCGAGCTTTTGCCGGAGCCGGAGAGACCGGTGACCACGGTGAGCGCGTTGCGGGGAATGCGCACGTTGATGTCGCGCAGGTTGTGCTGGCGCGCCCCCCGCACCGAAATGTGTGTGATAGCTACGACGGTTCTCCAATTCCTACGGGTTCTTTGGATCGAGCAATGGGTCGTTTTCTTTAGAAAAACGCAACTTAACGGCTGCGGCTCCGTTCTATACGAATGGGAGAACCGCAATGAGCTGGGCGTTGACGGCAGGTCCGTTTTGAGACGCGAATTACCAATGGCACTAGGGGTATTCTATTTGGCAACAGAAATGAGGGTCAACGCGGTCAGTAATCTGCGACAATCGCATTGACGCCTGTCAGGCTTGCCGGCACCCTAAGTCGACCGGAATTTGACGACAGGCGGCGGGACGCGCACGTTGCGGCCGTAGCGCACACCACGGAGAAGCGGTAGCAATGGCAAATTTGCTGGATTTGGCGATGTTGATTCTGGCGTCCCTGGGCGCATTGGCGTTTGGCATTCTCACCGCTTATGCGATTCTGCGCGTGGGTTTTGCGTTGATGCGAGTACCGCGCCGGCCAGCCCTTGTGAAAACCCAGCCCCAGGCGCCGCGGATCGCGTAAAACAGCTTTCAGCTTTTCACTGCGAGCCGGCGGCCCCATCCCTCTATTGCGGATTCTCTGGATTGTTCTGCTGCTCCTCCTGCTGTTGCCGCATCTGTTGCATCTGCTGCTCTCGGCGCTGCTCCATTAGCTGCTGCTGCTGCATCATTACCTGCGGAGAGCGGGCCGGCACGGGCGGTGGCGGGATACTTCCCGGTATCTGAGGCTGCGGTCCGGTCGGCTGCGCTTCCGGTGCCGTCATCTGCTCGTCGTCAGCTTCTGTAGTGCTTGGGGCGGAGGGCTGTGCAGCGCCGGTGGGGCGGCCGCTTAGTACGATCCTTCGCGGCGTTCCCTGGCCCAGATCGCCCACCAGGAGAATGTTGTAGCCGGAGCCCTCCAGAAGCTCGCCGAGCACATCGCGGACTGGCCCGGGACCGTAGGTTCCAAAAACCCGCTCGTCCGCGCCCATGCCTTCCACCTTCGCGCCGGTCTTCAGCGAAATGTCCCTCAGAATCTGGTCCAGGCTGGAGTTGGAGGCTTGGATGAACAGCCCGTGGCTGTCCCAGACAACCGACGCCTCAGAAGGTCTCTTGTTGGCGGGCCAGTTGGGAATGCAAGGCGTCGCGGGCGAGGGGACCGGGGCCGATCCCGCTGCAGGACAAGGGACCGGAGCCGATTGCGCGATAGATGCAGGGGCCGGCGCTGATTGGGCCGCGGGCTTATGAGCTGAGGGCTTCTTGCGTGGATGCACCGCCGGATGCGCGGGTGCCGGAGCCGCGGGAGCAGGCGATTGCGCGGCCAGCGCCAACCCAGAGACAAATAGCGCCGCGAAAAATCCCGATGCGGCGAGAAGTGCAGGCAGAGGTCGCGTGGCGGCGCATGGCCGGCGACGCACCAGGGCGCGGAACCCGCTTCGCGTTTTAGCGCGGTCAGGGGATTCCGGCTGCTGCGGTTCGAAGCTTCGCATCGGAATCGGCTCCTTGCGGCAGAACGCGGCACACGCTCGCCGCGATCCATAGCCGCTTACTGTACTAGACTAGCAGTGGCCGGGCGACGCTCATAGGGCCGTCGAAAAAAGAGATTTTCCCGTCAAAAAGGATGAAGGTGGCGATGCGCTTGAGCTGTGTGAATGCGGCTTGGATAGTTTTGATGGCGTCAGCGGTTCTGTCCGCGCCATGGACGAGCTGGGCGGCGAGTTGCACCCCCGAGCCCCAGCTCGGATCGCTCGACCGCGATGCGCTGTCCGCGATCGTCACCAAAGTGGCAAACGCCGTGACGGCGCAGGATGAGTCCACCCTGCAAGCCGTGCTGTTGCCGCAGGAAGCGTCGCAGTGGGACGGAATCCGTGCGACGGTTGAACAGGCGGCGCCGCTGCTCAAGGGCGGCCATTTCCAGTTGCGTAATCTCTATCTCCTCGACGCGAGCGAGCAGACTGCGCCCCAGGACACGCAGTTCTTCTGCTCCAACGCCGCAGGCTCGTTGACCGTGACCGTCAATATGAACGATCTGCCGCCCGGTCGTTACGCCGTGGTGCTGGCCGATGCTGCCGGAGCGCCGTCGGCAGGGCAGATCGGGATCATTCTGGCATGGGACGGCGCGGCGGTCGCATGGAAACTCGCTGGGTTGACGATTCGTCCCGGCGTCTTCGATGGGCACGACGGGGTCTGGTACTGGGTGCGCGGGCGCGCGCTGGCCAAGGCCGACCCGTGGAGCGCCTGGTACAGCTACGATGCGGCCCGCTACCTGCTGCTGCCGGTAGATTTTCTCTCCTCGCCGAATCTGGAAAAACTGCGTCAGGAGCAGGCGCTCATCATGCCCTCGCCGCAAAGCGCGTTTCCGTTGTCGCTGCCAGATGGCGATCGCACCTGGAAGATCGAGGCAGTGGGATTCGATCCTACATTGCGCGAGGCGGATCTGGGCGTGGTCTATCAATCCACCGGCGTCACCGATCCAGCCGCGCTGCGCACAGAAGCAACGGCGGTGCTGAGCGCGTTTCTGAAAACGCAGCCGGGAATCCGCGCGAATTTTCACGGCCTCTGGGCCTACGCGGAGAAGGATGGCAAGCGTTCGCCTGTAATGGAGCTGCCGATGAAGGAGATTCCGTAGAGCTGGTTGCATAAATGGTCTCGTGAAAGGGCACGACTTTAGTCGTGCCGTAAAAGCCGCATAAACATTGGGGCTTTAGCCCCTGAGGGAAGCTTCCTCATCGCCTCGGACTATTTATGCAACCAGTTCTAGTAGGCAGGAAAGGCGAAAGACATTGTCCGCAATCATTGATCTACGTTCCGACACAGTAACCCGCCCCACGCCGGAAATGCGCGCTGCCATGGCCGCCGCTGAAGTGGGCGACGACGTCTACGGCGAAGACCCGACCGTCAATCACCTCGAGCGTCGCGCGGCAGAAATCTTCGGCCGCGAGGCCGCGCTGTTTGTTCCCACCGGCACCATGGGCAACCAGATTGCGATCCGCTTACTGACGCAGCCCGGCCAGGAAGTGATTGCCGAATCGCGCGCCCACATTCTCGACTTCGAGATGGCGACGACAGCGGTCTTTTCCGGCTGCCTCATCCGCGCCGTGCCCGCCGAGGGCGGCATCCTCACCTGGAAACACATCGAGTCCGCCATCACTCCCGTAGGGCCCTTCCGCGCGCCCACCGGCCTCATCGAAATCGAGAACACCGCCAACCTCGCCGGCGGACGGGTCACGCCGCTCGCAGTATTGGATGAAATCGTCCAAAACGCAAAACAACGCAAGTTGCCGCTGCACCTCGACGGAGCCCGCATCTTCAACGCCGCCGTGGCGCTCAGCGTCGACGTACAAACACTGACGCGCGGCTTCGACACAGTGATGTTCTGCCTGTCGAAGGGCCTCG
Organism: Occallatibacter sp.; assembly: GCA_031296305.1. Taxonomy (GTDB): domain Bacteria; phylum Acidobacteriota; class Terriglobia; order Terriglobales; family Acidobacteriaceae; genus Telmatobacter. Next base: position 25,213 of record JARLFZ010000021.1, read on the forward strand.
GTGCGCCGGTAGGTTCCATGCTGGTCGGTTCGGCAGAACGCATGGCGCGGGCGCGCATATTGCGCAAGTGCCTGGGAGGCGGCATGAGGCAAGTGGGAGTTCTTGCCGCGGCCGGGCTCATCGCGCTCGAAGACGGCCCAAAGCATCTCCGCGAGGATCACGCCAACGCGCGCCTCCTGGCCGAAGCGCTATCGCACATCGAGGGCGTCGCGATCGACCTCACGTCAGTAGAAACCAACATCGTCGTCTTCCGATTGGCAGCGGGGAAGGGCGCCGCCGATCTTGCAGCGCGGCTCAAGGCCCGCGGCGTACTCGCCGGAGCCTTCGGGCCGGATGCCGTCCGCCTCGTGACGCATCGCGACGTGACCCGCAACGACTGCATCGACGCCGCCGAGGCACTGACCGAAGAAATTCAGGCCGTAACGAATGTGGAAGGCCGTGCTTGATCGAGGCTTTCCAAGAACGAATTCGGTTTTGATTCCATCACGGCATCACCTGCCGTGAAGCCGATCCTGACATGCCTTCACCAGTGCCGCGTATGCGCTCGAACTCTTGCCGGCGATCTCCCTAAGGCACGACGTCCATTTCCCCTTTTACATGCTCTCTTTCGTAATATGTAGTCGTTCCGCCCCCTGAGATGGTGCACTTCTTACCATGGAACGACAGGGTTGCCTGGCGGACGACTTTCCCGCCTTTTTTAGCAGTCTGCTGCAACTCGTGTTCGTTCACCTGCGTATAGGACCAGGTGTCTGCGTCCGGGTCGCCCTGCACGGGGTAGTCGCTGCCATCGAATTTGCCTTTCCAGGAGTAATGCACGTCTTGCGTCGTCTGGCCGCCGACGAGGATCTGACTTACCGTCGCGTAGACGTCGCCCTTCGAACTCAGCAAGAAGACGAATGCAACTTCAACCGGTGTGTTGGCCGTTTTCAGTGTGAGTTGAGGGGAACCGCCGGGTCCGACTGTGATACCTGTTCCGACGATGGCGGATTCAGTCTTCGTCATTACCCAGATGCCAACATAGCCGGGCAGGCTATCCTTCGCGAGGCACGTCGCCCCGCTGCCCAACAACGTCACCGCTAAGAACGCTGCGAGAATTGGTGCTTTCATAACTTTCATTGAACCTCTCCGTACGAAGCTCCTCCGTGTAGTTCATTGATGTCCCGGGAGATTGCAATCAGCCTAACATAAGAAGACCGGCCGGCTTGAGGCAAACCGGCTGCTTCGAACGTGTCCAGGTGAACTCAAGCTCTCAGCAAAGTGCGCGAAAAGGATGGGGCATGGATGGTGTCTCTCGCGCAGACTTCAAACTTGCGACGTGACCCGCAAAGACTGCCTCGCCGCCGCTGAAGCCCTGACGGAAGAGATTGAAGCCGCCGTGACGGCAGCGTGAGCCAGGCTGGTAAGATGGCTTGAAGAATCGATTTACTTAGGGGTGATCTGCCATGCTTCGTCCCCAGCCTGCCCGCTCCGGCATAGCTGCCGCGCTCATTGTTCTAGCCTTCTCCGCCGTCGGGGTCGCGCAGCAAGCGCCCCATCAATTCTGGGTCACCACCTGGGGCGCGTCGCAGCAAATCCCCGAGCCGCAGAACACGCTGCTCGCCGACTACCTGCGCGACTCCACGCTGCGCCAGATCGTGCACGTCTCCATGGGCGGCAGCGAGCTCCGCGTCCACCTCTCTAATGTGATGGGCATTGTGGCGCTGCACTTCACCTCGGTGCATATCGCCAAGCCCCTGGCTCCCGACGGCTCCGCGATCGACCCAGCGACAGACCACGCACTCACTTTTAGCGGCGCCCTTGACGTCACCATCCCGCCCGGCGCAGAGTACATTTCCGATCCCATCGCTTACGCGCTGAAGCCGCTCTCGGATGTTGCCATCAGCTTTCATCTCGACGATCCGCCTGTGCCGGAGACCGGCCATCCAGGCTCTCGCTCCACCTCGTATTACGTGCATGGCGACGAGGTGAGTATGCCGGTCCTCGACGGGGCGGGCAAGGTCGACCACTGGTATCAGATCGCCTCCATCGACGTGCAGGCCTCGCCGGGCGCGGCATCGGTAGTGGCGCTGGGCGATTCCATCACCGATGGCCACGCCACCACCACCAACGGCAACGACCGCTGGACCGACGTGCTGGCCCAGCGCCTGCAGCAATCGCCGAGGACGCAGGACATTGGTGTTTCCAACCAGGGCATCGGCGGCAACCATCTGCTCACGGACGGGCTCGGGCCCGACGCACTGGCGCGCCTGGACCGCGATGTTCTGGCGCCCGCCGGCGTGCGCTGGGTAGTTGTTTTCGAGGGAGTGAACGATCTTGGAGCTTTGTCGCGCCGCGGCGATGTTGCGCCCTCCGAACACGCCGCCCTGGTCGCCCGTATCGAAGCCGCGTACGAGCAGATTGTCAGCCGCGCTCACGCGCATGGCATTCGCGTGATTGGAGCCACGATCACGCCCTACTCCGGCTCGGGTTACTACCATCCCGGCTCGGCCCAGGAGGCCGACCGTGAAGCAGTGAACGCCTGGATCCGCACCCCGGGCCACTTCGATGACGTCATCGATTTTGACCGTGTTGTCAGCGATCCCGAGCATCCCGATCGCTTGCTTCCCGCCTACGATTGCGGCGACCACCTGCATCCCTCGCCGGCCGGTTACCGGGCAATGGGAACGGCGATTCCGTTGAGTTTGTTCGAGCGCTGACGCAGCATCGTCGCCCAAAAGAAAATCGCGGAGGCCAGGAGGCCTCCGCGACAGCCGGCTGTGAACCGGCGGTACTCATCGTTGGCTGATCGCTAAAACAAATTCCACAACGACTGGTTATAGACCGAGTGATGGAACTGCACTTCGGAGCCCTTGACAATGCTTCCGAGATCGTGCGGCGAACGGTTGGCAGCAGCCTGTTTCAGATCCGCATAGCGTCCCTGCACATCGGCGCCGAGTACCTTGGCGATCCACTTCGATGCGGTGAAATCATCGATGGCCTTTTGGATGTTGTCGGGCAGATAACGGCCGCCGGCACGCAGGTCCTTGGCCTTTGAAATATCGCCGTCGATGCCAGTTTTGAAGATGCTGTAGAGAGACAGATAGGGATTCGCGTCCGGCGCTACCGCGCGCACCTCGGTGCGCATGGAGCGATGGTTGCCGATGGGAACGCGAACCATGGCGCCACGGTCAACGGCAGAAGCGCGAATCTGATTGGGCGCTTCAAAGTGTGGATCGAGACGGCGATACGCGTTGACGCTCGAATTGAAGATCAGGCAAAGATCGAGAGCGTGGGTCAAGATGCGATCCAGGAAGTCCCAGCCGAATTTTGACAACTGCTCCTCGCCCTTCTCGTCCCAGAAGAGGTTGGTCTTGCCTTTGGAAACCGATACGTTGGTATGCATGCCGCTGCCGTTGACGCCCACGATCGGCTTAGGCAGGAAGCTGGCCGTGTAGCCCATGTTGTTGGCAATCTGGCGGCACAGCAGCTTGTAGAGCTGAATCTGGTCGGCCGCGGCTACCACTTCGGCATAGCTGAAGTTGATCTCAAACTGGCTGGGCGCCACTTCCGGGTGATCCTTTTCGTTCTGGAAGCCCATGGCGCGCTGCACTTCGGCGGCGGTGTCGATGAACATACGCAGCGGATCGAGTGGCAGCACGTGGTAGTAGCCGCCGGTATTGATGAACTCAAACTTGCCCGTCTCGTGGTAGCGCTGCTCGGCGTCTTTGCCGGCAAACAGGAAGCCCTCAATCTCAGCAGACGCATTCAGGGTGTAGCCCTGCTCCTTGAACAGCTTTTCGGAGTAGTTCTTCAACACGCCGCGCAGGTCGCCCGAATAAGGGGTGCCGTCTTTATCGATGACATTGCCGAAGACCAGTACTTTGCCGTTGCCGAAAACATCGGCCGGCACCCAGTAGAAAGCGCTCCAGTCGATTCCCAGGCGCAGGTCGCTTTCCTTCTGCGCCGTAAAGCCGCGGATCGACGAGCCGTCGAACGTCAGGTTTTCGTAGGAGCCGAGTAGAAACTTCTTGTCATAGTCGAGCAGATGCAGGCGTCCCTCAAGATCGGAGAACAAGACAGTCACAGCCTTGATGCGCTTCTCGTCTGTAAGGTATTTCAGGCGTTTTTCACGAACTTCGCCGGCGGCCGTGCGCTTGGTGCGGTCAGCCTTGGCCTGCAGGTTCAGGGTCTCAAGTTCCTCGTAGGAGAGAGCGAGAAAGTTCCGATAATCCGTGGACATACTACTCCTTTCATTGCTTCCGAACGGCGGTTCGGAGTGCTGGCAAATGCACTTCAAACGGAGCGAGGTTTTCGAGGGAGTTTGGGAGCCAGGAAAAACACTCGTATTTGCTTATTTCGCTCCGTGTCGGACAGGCGATGCAGGCGATTTTCGCGGACTTCGCGGGCCGCGGGCCGGTTCCTCTTAATGGTTTTGGCTACCAGGTTACGCGCTTCCAACTGTGCTCACCGGACAACTAAGAACTTACCCGCCCCGCGGGCAAAACTTCTGGCGGCGCAAAGATAGAGCGGAACCCTTCCCGCAAAATCTATCATTCGCGCCCGAAGCAAAGCAACCTGAACGGAAGCGGTCACCGCCCGGACTTTGATGACTCCACTGCGATCCTGTTTCAGGTCGTGCCAGATGTGGTTTTCACGCAAATCCTTGAGCGGTCCGCATAAAGAATTCGTCAAGATTTGGAAGATGGGGTGTGGAAAACCCTCTCAGCGGTGGTGGGCGATCAGAATCATGAGCAACAGAATGACCACGGGAATGAGGGCCAAACCACCGTAGTAGAGGAGCTTGCGAACCATGGGCGACTTGCGGTTCTGCCAGTCGCGGATTTCGGTGCGGTCCTCGACGCCGACCTCTTCCGGATGTTCCAGATCGTGGAGAAACTCCTCCGCCTTGGCATAGCGGTTCCTGGGATCGCGCTCCAGAGCGCGGTAAAGAATCTCCTGCATTTGTGGGGAGACGGAGGGGTCGGCCACCTGCGGCGGCGTGGGATGATTCAGCAGGCGGTCGTTCATGGCGGCCAGCGGCGTGGGGCCATGGAAGGGCAGTTTACCGGTGAGCATTTCGTAGAGAATCACGCCCATCGAGTAGATGTCGGTGCGGCCGTCGCCGCGCTTGCCCTTCACCTGTTCGGGAGAGATGTAATCCGGCGTGCCCAGCGCGGTGGTGAAGTTAGCATAGGTCAGCCGCCGCGAGGACGAATCGCCGGCGATGCCGAAGTCGATCAGCTTGATGTTATCGTTGTCGTCAACCAGAATGTTTTCCGGTTTCAGGTCGCGATGCACCACGCCGTTGGCATGGATGTAGGCCAGAGCCTTGAGTACACCCTCGGCAATGTGGACGGCGCGGTCGTAGGAGAGCCGCCCTTCGTCCATAATGCGGCGCAGCGAACGGCCCTCGCACCATTCCATCACCATGTAAATGCGGGAACGCTTTTCACCACCAAAAACGTGCATGACATTCGGGTGGTCGAGGCGTTCGCCGATAGCACCCTCGCGCTGGAAGCGATCGGAAAAAAGCGGATCGGCCTCCATGTCGGGATGGGGAATCTTCAATGCAACGGTGCGACCGTCGCGCGAGTCCGTGGCGCGGTAAATTGTGGCCATGCCGCTGCGCGCAACCACCGCATCGATGCGGTAGGAATCGATCTGTGCGCCGGGCTCCAGTGCATCGTAAAAACTCATCGTGCTTCGGGCTCCATCGGGTAGCTTTCTCAACTGTATCGGGAAAGAGCTGCGGGGAACTAAGGAATTCGTAAGGAGATCGGGAGCCGGGGAGCAGGTCCGCAACGCGGGAATCCAGCCGACCTGAGGTGAGCGATTTTTTGTCGCCAGACGAAGACTTCCTTGATTCTTCGGTCCCTTGCTTTCTTGTTCCCTTGGTCCCTTGTTCCTTTGGTCCCTGTTCTTCTCAAATCGGCAGCCTGTAAGGCCGGCCGCGATACATGCCCACCTGCTCCACCGAGCGCACGCGAATTACCTGCGCGGTGGTGTTGTCGCCGCCGTCGATCTCCACGGCGCGCGCCACCAGCTCGCGAGCGATCTGCGTGGCGTCCTTCTTCTGCGAAGCAATGGAGGCAATCTCCGGTTCGCGCATCTCGTCGTGAAGCCCGTCGGTAGAGAGCACCAGCACGTCACCCGGCTGCAGAGTGACGGCCGTGGTGTCCGGGGAAACAAACATCTCCGGCCCCACCGAGCGAATCAGCACATGACGCGAATCGGACGATGCGATGTCATCCTGAGAGATCAGTCCCATCCTGCGCTGTTCGTTCACCAGCGTATGGTCCTGCGTGATCTGCCGCGCCTGGCCGTTGCGTACCAAATAGCAGCGCGAATCGCCGACGTGCGAAACTACGGCCTGGTCATAGCGCAAGGCGCAGGCCACGATCGTGGTGGCCATCCTATGGCCGTTGTGCTTCGAGTTCACCGTGCAATCGTGCACCGCCGCATTGGCGCGCTGGATCAGCCGCGGCAGAAGACTGATGAGCATGGATCCGGGTTGCGCTTTGCCGAACTCTTCGGTGAGCACGGAGACCGCGGTTGACGAGGCCACTTCGCCCAGGTCCATGCCGCCAACTCCGTCGGCAACCACAAAAAGATAACCGTGAGACCGCGTCTGCTGGCGCGATGCAGGGATAAACGACCCCATGGCGTCCTCATTATTGGTGCGGACTTTGCCGAAGTCGCTTGCCTGGCCGAACTGTACATCTAACATGGGTGCCGCCGTGTGAAGCATCTCGCGAAGTCGTAGCGGAAGGCTTCCGTTCAGGGGATGAGGGAATCACGCTTGAAAACCGCAATTGGGCGAACCCCCTCTCCGGCCTCTCGTATCGAGGCCAGAGAGGAGATCCACCCAGGATCTGAATCAGAGTTTAACGTTCGGACAACGAGATTTGCTCTTTGCTACTCAACATTGTCGACTTGCCTTTGGCTTTCGAAGAGCGGATGAAGTACACCGCCCCGTAGAGGCCCCAGACAGCGGAGATGCCCAGGGCAGTTAATGGTTCCATCTTAGTGCCAAGGTTAAAGAACGGTCCTGCCACGTAAAAGGCCATGCAGGTGAGGTTCGCCAGCAAACCGAAGCCGGGAATCAGCCAATGCTTGAGCATGCTGAAGTCCGAACGCCCGGTGTAGGCGACCATGCACAGGAAACAACTGAGCGCGTAGAGAATAAACGTGCCGAAGTTGGAGGTGAGCGTCATGGCAAGCAGCGAGTTGGGCAGCGCGGCCATCTTGTCGTGGGTGGTATAGCCGAAGCTGGAGAAGATGTTGTGCGGCAGGGCAGCGATCGATGCGTCGCTGGGTGCGCCGGCATCGCCGAAGGCCAGCGAAACGGCGATCACGCCGATGACCGCGGAGATGACGGCCAGCGTCCAGATAGCGCGCCGCGGCGAGAGCGACTCGGCATGCAGCAGGCCGAAGTGCTCGGGAACTTCCTCATCCTTGCCCATGGCGTAGGTCACGCGGGCACCGGTGTTCATGCAGCTCAGCGTGGTGCCGATGAGCGCCAGGAACACCGTGAAGGCCTCGATCAGCATGAAGTACCTGCCATGGCCCTGGCCCAGCAACTGATCGCCCACGATGATCATCATGTCGCCGATGGGCGCAGCCGAAGCCGCCGCACTTTGCATCGTATACCCCGAGTTGAGGAAGTAATTGGCGCAGAAATACTCAAACAGGTAGCAGAACAATCCCTGGATAAGCAGCGAGGCAATGACGGCGATCGGTATATGCTTGGTTGGATTCTTGGCCTCGCCTCCCATCGAGGTGACCGATTCGAAGCCGACCAGAATGAGAATCGCAACCGTTGCCTGGATGAACATCCAACTGAATTTGTGCACGCCGACCACGGAAGCAGCGTTGGGATGGGTAAGGAAGTTGCCGCTCGAGTCAGTGGTTGGATAGTCGATCGTGAACGGGGTCGGCTTTCCGGTGCTATCGAGCAGCGGAAGCGGATCGCCGTTTGCGTCACGCATGATGGAACTGTCTTTGGGATTGGTGGCGAATTGGTAGGTGAACGTCTTCTGGGTCTGGCCGTCGTACTGGAAGGCCGGTGTGCCGGCCGGGTGGTTGGCACGATAGCCCAGTGCCAGAACGCTGAACACGATCAGCGCGGAAATCTGAATAATGTTAATCGCGATGTTGACGGCTGTGGAGGCGCCGGCGCCCTTGGATGCGATCCATGCGACAAAGAACGAGAACACGACCGCTACTGAACCCATGAACACAGGTCCGGGGTTGGAGCCGCTGAGGAAGCTGGGATAGAGGAAGCCAACTACGTAACCCACAAAGATACCGGTGACGGCCACCATCACGCCGGGATAGACCCAGTAGTAGAGATGCGAGCCCCAGCCGACGATGAACTTGGAGATGCGTGCGTACTTGAACCCGGCGTCCTTTGAGAGCATGGCCTGCTCGGCGTAATAGTAGCTGGAGCCGGTGCCGGGGTAGAGCTTGGAAATTTCGGCGTAGGATACGGCGGTCGCTAGGCACAGCAACAACGCGGCGAAGATGCCGATCCACATGGACGGCGCTGTCGAGGGCTGGCCGGCAACGCCGGTAGTCGCCTGGATGAAGAAGGTGAGCCACAGGAAGGCGCCGGGTGCGATGAGCGCCATCGCATTACTGGTTAAACCAGTGAGGCCGAGCGTAGCCTGCATCTGAGGTGCTTTCTGATCTGCCATGAATATTCTCCTGAGGGTTGAAATTCGTCTGGCTGCTCCCGGTGGTTGGCCCCCGGGAAATTGCGAAAACAACTAGCTGCGGCACATCCTCCACCGCGAACGCCGGGTCGAGATGCGACGTTGGTTAGGGCGGTCCCGGCCAGGTGCAGTGCTGGCCGGTCCCGATTGATTAGCGGTGAGCCGAGTCTATCGTCCGGCTCATGAGGACGAAATAAGGAACGATCGAGGATGTGTTCTTAACGCTTGGGCCCAAAGAAGGCGATGAACGCGATGCTGAGCGTCTGCTGCTGGCTTACGGCGCCCTTGCTGAGGCTGTAATTCGCCTGCTTGGAGAAGAAGTTCACGTTGGATGCGTCACAGCGATATTCAACCCGCACCAGCGCGCCTTCTACCCACTTGTATTCATAGGTGAAGGTTCCTTCCGCAAGGTGCTGCGGGGTACCCGTCTGGAAGCCGTCGGGATCGTTGAAGTATTCACCGCGCAGCGCGATGGCGTTTTTGGGGTTGGCCTGCGCATGAAGCGCTCCGGCCACGCCCCACCAGTCATGCAGCTTGGTGTCGCCGTACGCGCCCTCACCCGATCCTACGATGGCATCCCTGTTCGAGCCGTAGTCGTAGTTGATGTAGGCGGTGTATTTTCCTGGCGGCGTCAACGTCAAAGTTGTATCGATCAGGTTGCGCAGTCCGCTGGTCGTGCCGTAGTTTTGCGGACCGACGATATAGTTGATGGCCCATGCGGCCTTGGGCTTGGTGTACGTATTCGTGAACACGCCCGTCACTCCGCCCTGGGACTTGGACACATTGTTCCAGCCATTGACCAGCTGCAAGCCGACCGTATCCGTCTTCGACACCGGGTACGAAGTGCGCACCCCGAAGTGCCAGTAGGGAATTGCATTCACGAACAGCAGTGAACGCGAGTAATTCCAGTTGTCCTTGGCTTCGATCACTTCCGCTCCGGCCGAGGTAACAAACTTTCCGAAGTCCAGTTCAAAGCCCTTGCCCTTGGGCGGCTTGATGCTCAGGAATGCCTGCTCGATGTAGTTGAGCTGATCGGCGGAGGTGCTGTCGACCGGTGGCGTGTTGATCAGCGTGTTGGTGCGGCCGTACATGAAGTCGATATGCGCGCCGATCGGATCGGGATCGTGGTTCAGCGTCAGCTTGGCGGCGCTTAATTCAAATTGATCCGTCTTGTCGTTGAAGTTATAAAGCTGGTTGATCTGGTCGCCTAGGGAATTGGCGGTCGGCCGGTTGAAGTTGAAGCTGTAGTAGCCGTCGATGAACCCGCTCAGATCCATGGGGCCAACGCTCCACGTGGGAGCGGCTGCAGGGGCGGCGGGGGGCGCAGGTGCGGGACTTTGTGCGGCCGGCGTTGACGTTGGCTCCGGTGAGGGGGCGGGGGCTTGTGCAGCAGCCATGAGCGCCAATGTCATCGCGGCTCCAGCAATGGATCGAAGTAGGACCACAGCGTTTGATTGCATCGACACGAATCCTCCAAACAAAAATTTGTGAAAGAACGCAAGACATAGTGAGATCGTTTAGGCGCGACAGCGCACGCCCACTCAAGCCCCGTGCGGGGGCCTTTCGAGGTTGCAGGGAATGACACACACTTGCGGTTGAGACTGCCTGGAGAAACTATCGGCAGTCAACGTAGGGGCCTGGAGCCGTGAAAAAAGTGAAACTGTCTAGCACTAGGTTTGCAAACAAAGCATAAAGAAAATATGAGGATCAGAAAAAGATTTCCCCGGAGCCAGACCCAATGGCCGCTATCCCCTTTTGCGCGCAGGGCCTTACGGCGCATTCAGAGGAGGGTTGGATGAGCCGGTGCGCACCGTGAAAAACGTCTAAAGAACCTGCTAAACTTTACTTTCTCCTGCTCAGGCGCACGAATCTGAAGACCATTCCGCATTGCGGCGGCGGCGATTTCCACAGGGCAGCGGCAGCTATCTCTGCAGATTGACGGTTCGAGTGCGGGCTGTCCGAGCTTCCAGAACTGACCCTGGCTGCGCACCCCGGCGTGGACACAGGGCATGCGAGAACAGAAGGTGAGTGCAGGGTTGACTCAGAGCTACCTTATGCGTTCGGTTTTCGGGCCATGGCGCTCGCGCGGTTCGGGTACACGCATTCTTCTGTTCACGCTCGAGTCCGCACTGGGCGCAGTGATCGTGGTGTTGATGGCGGCGCTGGCGCATTGGTTCAGTTGGCTGGCTCCCATCGCCGCATTGCTCTATCTGTCGATCGTGGTTCCCACAGCGCTGCTGTGCGGCTTCTGGCAGGCCGCGATTGTTTCGCTCACGGCAGTAGTGGCGCAAAGCTGGTATTCGGCGCGGCATCCGGAGCTCGCCCTGGCCGCCGACCCGGCAAATACGATCGCGCTGGTGGTGTTTGTGCTGGTGGCCCTTACCGTGAGCCGGCTTTCGTCGCGCATCACCGAGCACGCGCGCGAGGCGGAGTCGCGGGGCGGCCAGATGGAGGATCTCTACGAGTTCACGCGGCGCACCCTGCAGATGAACCTGTACATCGAGCCTGGGCCGCAGTTGGCCGAGCTGGTGCACGATATCTTCGACCTCGAAGCCGTCGCGGTCTTCGACGCCGATTTGCACGACGTCTACCAGGCAGGCTACTGGAACGTCGATCCCCAGGAGATGGCGCAGAACGTCTACTATTTCGAAACCTCGGACGACGATCCGGCGAGCGGGATTGGACGGCGCGTGGTGCGCCTGGGCGCGGTGCCCATCGGCAGCCTGGTGGTGCGCGGCGACACCAGCCCCTTGATCAACAACGCCATTGCATCGCTCATTGCCATCACCTTCGATCGCTATCGCGCCTTCGCCAACGAAAGCCGCATCGAGACCGAGCGGCGCACAGAACAACTGCGCTCCACCGTGCTCGACAGTCTGGCGCACGCCTACAAGACCCCGCTCACGGCGATTCGCGCGGCGTCCACAGGCTTGACCGAGATGGGTCGTCTTTCGCCAGGGCAGGCGGAGCTGGTATCTCTGATCGACGAGCAGACGCGCCTCTTGGGCGACCTGACCACGCGCCTGCTGACCACGGCGCGTCTGGATGCGGGCGAAGTTTCCATTCACGTCGAGAGCGTGAATGCGGGAACGCTCGTCGAAGAGGTCGTGAGCAGCCTAAAAGACCGCCTGGCCAGCATGAAAGTTGCCATGGAAATCGAGGACGAGGACATGATGCTGAGCTGCGACCGCCAGTTGATGGTGATGCTGCTGACCCAGTACATTGACAACGCGTGCAAATACTCGCATTTCGGCACCACGATCACCATCCGGGTTCTTGCCGTCGGGGCAGAGGCGATTTTTTCCGTGCACAGTTTCGGGCCGGTAATCCCCATGGCCGACCGCGAGCGCATCTTTGACCGGTACTACCGCTCCTCTGGCTATGCCAATCGTGCCACCGGAACGGGTATCGGACTTTCCGTGGCCAGGCGCGCGGCGCAGATCCATGGCGGCTACGTGTGGGTGACCAGCGACGAGCAGGAAGGTACCACGTTCTTTGCAGCGATTCCTCTGACAATGGATAAGGAGAGTAGTGAGACAGTTTGAAGCCGTCGTGAAAGGGCACGACTTTAGTCGTGCCGTAAGGGCAATGAAATGATTGAGGGCTTTAGCCCCCGCGAAACGGTTTTGTTCAAACTGGCCCACTACGAAAAGGAGAGTTCGGGATGATGCAGCAGGCAATCCGCATTCTGGTGGTAGACGATGAATCGGCAATCCGCCGGGCGTTGCGGCCTCCGCTCGTGGAGCTGGGCTTTCAAGTGGCTGAAGCCTCGCGCGGCGAGGAGGCGCTGCAAGTGCTGCGCAACGCCACCTACGACGCCGTGCTGCTCGACATCAACATGCCGGGCATCGGCGGCATCGAGACGCTGCGGCGCATCCGCACCTTCGCCCCGCGCCTGCCGGTGCTCATGCTCACCGTGCGCGACGAGGAAGAGGATAAGGTGGAGGCGCTGGACCTGGGCGCCGACGATTACGTGACCAAGCCCTTCAGCACGCGGGAGCTGATCGCGCGCATTCGCAGCGCGGTGCGGCGTGTGCGCGCTCCGGCACGGCCCGAAGACGCGCCGATTGAGATTGGGGAGATTCGCCTCGAGCCATTGAAGCGGCGCGTGACCAAGCGCGGCGCGCCGGTGAAGATGACGCGCAAGGAGTTCGACATTCTGTATTGCCTGATGAGCCGGGCGGGGCGCGTGGTGACGTATGCCAAGCTGCTCACCGCCGTGTGGGGCGCAGAATGCCGCGAAGAAGTCGAGTATCTCCGCACCTTCGTGCGTCAACTGCGCAAGAAGATCGAGGACGACCCTTCGCGCCCACTCTATCTGCTCACCGATGTCTACGTCGGCTACCGCTTTGCCGACGCGCTGATGTTTCAGCAGGAATCCGCGGCCGGCGGCGGCTCGCTGGAGCCGCCAGAAGAGACGACAGAAGAGGCATAGACAAAATGTAGCGCCGGTCTCCCGACCGGCTGTAGCGCGGGCGTCCGCGCCCGCGCTCGCCCAAGATCATCACGAAACTAAGTGGACACGGTGTGGACACGGTTCAAGCGCCGCTAACACTGCGAGCTCCGCCAACCCCGCCAACTCCGCTAGCTCCGCTCTCACTCGTCGTAGTGCAGCAGGCTGAACACGTCGTATTCCTTGAAGCGCTCGCGCCCCTTCAGAAAATCGAGCTCGATGGCAAACCCCAACCCGGAAATCACGCCGCCCAACTGCTTCACCAGTTTCACGGTAGCTTCCATGGTGCCGCCGGTCGCGAGCAGGTCGTCAACCAGCACCACATTCTGGCCGGGCGCGATCGCGTCCATGTGAATCTCCAGCGTGTCGGTGCCGTATTCGAGGTCGTAGGTCACGCGAGCCACCGGAGCGGGCAGCTTCCTGGGCTTTCGCACCGGAACAAATCCGGCGTTCAGACGATAGGCCAGCGCGGGGCCGAAGATGAAGCCGCGCGCCTCAATGCCCAGCACCAGATCGACCCTGCGCCCGATGTAATGCGCGGCCATCGCGTCAATCAACTGCGCAAATCCGGTCTTGTCCTTCAGGAGCGTGGTGATGTCGTAAAACAGAATCCCCGGCTTGGGAAAATCGGGTACAGTGCGGACCAGTTTCTTCAGGTCCTCTACGTTCACAGGCTTGCTGGTTTCAGACATGGCAGTGCGTCGCTCCTCGGTCACAGATCGATTGTCGGTGAGCCGTTCCCAGTCTACTAAAGACAGGGACTAAGGGACTAAGGGACTGAGGGACTAAGGGACTGAGGGACTGAGGGACTCGGGACTAGAACACCTTCCGAGGAAGCAGTGGTTGCGATTTAGTTTAGGGCTGCTCTCGCTTTACGCGTGACCGCAACTTTCGTTAGTCCCTAGTCCCTAGTCCCTTAGTCCCTGTCTTTTTCACCACGCCCCATCAATGCGAAACGAATCGAGGCTCTCCCCTTCGCTGTCGTTGAGCGTGTGTTCCACGAAGCGATCGACGCGGCTGCCGCGCGGGCCGCGTTTCAAACTGGATCGAAGCTCGTCGAGGTCGGCTGCCTCGCCGGCGGCGACAACTTCCACGTCGCCCTCCTCGGTGTTGCGCACCCAGCCGCGCAGGTCGAGTTCGCTGGCCTCGCGCTGCACAAACCAGCGGAAGCCCACGCCCTGCACGCGGCCCTGAATCAGAAAGTGAAGGACCATGGTCAATCAGCAGTTTTGCAGATAGGCGCGAGCGGGCGCAACTGACGCGTTACACGGCGGGCGACCGCGCCTCTTCAAGGAGCTGGCGCAGTCGCCGCAAAGTCTGTTCGATGGCATTGCGTTCTCTGGGCTTGGCGCGCTTGAGAGCCGCCTGAAGCGGGCCCTGCGTCAGAGCGGGGAGTTGTGTGCGAAGGAATTCCTTGACCTCAGGCGCCGGATGAATGCGGCTGATGCGGCCGTCCTGCGGGTCGTTGTGTCGCACCAGCAGGCCGCGTCCCTCGAGCCGGTCCACGATGCCGCTGACCGTGGAATGCGCCAGACTCAACTGGCGGCTCAGTTCCTTCAGACTTACACCGTTCTGAAGGACCACCGCACGCATCAGCGCCGTCTGTGGCACGGTGAGGCCCGCTTGAGCAAATTCCGCCTCCGCAGGCTTACGCATTGCATGGCGGATGGCGGCCAGGTCGCTGTCGATGCGTTCGGCCTGCGCACCGATCTTCCGGATTCCCTGCCGGCCGGGATGTTGCTCTGCTGGCATGCCGCAAATCTCCTAAAGCACGCCGGGGATCAGCGCCTTCACGCGCGTGCGGTAGGCAGGATACGCATGAGGAAAGGTCTGCTCCATCAGGCGCTCTTCCTGGCGCATCTTTACCGCAAGCGACGCAACGATGATAACGAAACCAACGATACCGCGCCAACGGCCAACTGCGAGAACAGTTCCGGCAAGCGCAAATAGAAGTCCCGTGTAGATCGGATGGCGGGCCAGTGCGTAGGGGCCGTTAACGATCAACTCATGCCCGCTCTTGACCATGGCGCGGCCGCTCCAATTCGCACCCAGCGTAAGGCGCGCCCAGCCTGCGAAAATGCAGCCGATCGCAGTCGCGGCCAAGCCGGCAAGCTCCATCGCGCGCGTGTGCGGAACAAAATATGCGTCCATCCAGGTGCCTGGGAATATGAATCCGCCAATGCAAAGGCCGCCGAGCAGCGCGAGCAGATTCTGCGCCACGCGGTTCCCCAGGGGCCCGGAGCGCTCGGTGCGCTTGGTGAATAGCATTCCGGCAAGCCAAAACAGGGCGATGAGCTTCCAGCAGTAGTCGATGGCGCTGAGGGGATCGAATGCCACGATGTTACCTCCGTCGTATACGATACGTCGTATACGACACATAATGACGCAAAGTCCGGCGGCTGTCAAGAGGAATTCTCATGGCCCGGGACAACCTTCGCGCTACACTGGAACTCACGATGGTCTTCGTCCTCGACAACTACGATTCCTTCACCTACAACCTGGTCCAGTATCTGGGCGAGCTGGGCGCGGAGGTCGTGGTGCGCCGCAACGACGAAGTCACGCCCGAAGAAGTCGAGGCCATGAAGCCGGAGCGCATTCTGCTTTCGCCGGGCCCGTGCACGCCCGCAGAGGCCGGCATCCTGGTCCCCCTCATTCGCCATATGGCAGGAAAAACGCCGATTCTGGGTGTCTGCCTCGGCCACCAGGCCATCGGCGAAGCCTTCGGCGGCAAGGTCGTCCGCGCCAAAACCTTGATGCACGGCAAGACCAGCGCGGTGGATCACGATGGCACAGGCATCTTCGCCGGCCTACCCACGCCGCTCACCTGCACGCGTTATCACTCGCTCATCGTGGAACAGAAATCGCTGCCCGCCGAGCTCACCGTAACGGCGCGGACCGCGGAAGCCAACGGATCGGGCCCCGGCAGTGAAACTGTCATTATGGGTCTGCGCCATCGCACGTTGCCCATTGAGGGCGTGCAGTTCCACCCCGAGAGTGTGCTCACCGAAGGCGGCCATCAAATGATCCGCAATTTCCTGGACATGTAAGTCATGCACGGAACGCCAAAGGCCACAACTCGCCGCGCAAGCACCTTACGCGAAGTACCGCCGGTCTCCAGACCGGGGTCCCCGGCAAGCCCGCTTTTGGCTTGTTGGGGTGGGAGACCAGCTGTCGTGCGGGCGTCCACGCCCGCACCGGTCGCAGCGCGACTACGAATCCAAGGCGTTTGGGCATTAGCCCTGAGCGTTTTCTCAATCGCCGGATCGGCGCTCTATGCGCAGACAACTCCGACGGCAAGTCCCGCGAACGAGCCGCCAGCGCCCACCGCGCAGCCCGATCAGTCCCCAACCTTCGCCACACCTCCCGTCGCCATTGTTCCGCTGGACAAGTCGATCCCCGGAGCGGCCCTCGATGTCGCAGGCTCTTTGCAGACTTGGAACGGTCGCGCGTACCTCACCGCCAGCGGCAGCATTTCTGCCGGCACGGCCACGGCAGAGGTCACGTTGCCCTATCGAGGAACACTCCGAATATGCGCCTCAAGCACAGTCAAGCTTGCAGCCGACGCCAGTGCGCCCGTCGGCGAGGTTCCAGGTTTGCTCATCGCGCTCGATCGCGGCGCAGTGGAGATGAGTTTTGCCGCCAGCACCGCGCGCGAAAAAAATGCCGACACCTTGCAGACGCCGTACTTCCGTATTCTTATCGGCGGCCCGAATGCGGCCGATGTAAAAGTGCGGCTCGGCGAGCACGGCGATACCTGCGTAGATAACGCCGGCGCCAACGCGCCTTATGTCGTCGTCAGCAGCGTCTTCGAGGGCGGCGTCTACCGCGTGCAGCCCGGCCAGCGCGTCATGTTCGAGCACGGCAGCCTGCAATCGGTGGTCGACCAGGAAAAAGAACCCTGCGGATGCCCACCACCGGTAAAGTCTGAGGGCAACGAGTTTCCGCTGGCGCAGAGTGAAGGACTCGCGCCCGGCTCGGCGCAAGCTCCAGTAGTTACCGCCCCACCGCCACCTGTCGCCAATGCCTCCACCGCGCTCAGCTACAACGGCGCCGATCACGCAGCGCAAATCGCCGCGCCGGCAACGCCCGCTCCGGCTGCGAGCGCGACGCCCCCGCCCCAAACTCCCGCCCCGCAGAAAAAGCCAGGATTCTTCGGCAAGATCGGGCGGTTTTTCAAGCGCATGTTCGGCGCTGAATAACCAGCAGGCACACCGGGAACGAGCGACCGGCGCAACGTCCCCCAGTTTTTGCTCCCTCGCTCCCAACTTTTCCCACATCACGCCCGACGGCCCGCATCACCGCCTGCGCGTTGGAGTACCCTAATCCTGAGATTCCGTTTCAGGTGTTTCCATGCACACTTTTCATCTACCCCTGTGGGCCGCCGTGGCCGCGCTTTCGCTGGGCGCCGTCTCCTCCGCATCGCAACAAACCATTGCTTCGCAAGCTGCGTCGCCGTCAATTTCAGGGCCAGACACCCCTGCTGCAGTTGCCGCAGACGTAGATGCCAGCGTCGCCTCCTACCGCAAAATCATTGTGCTCATGGACGACTCTGCGGCTCTCGACGAGGGAAATCTCCAGCGCGTGCGCACCGCCGCCTGGATTCTTTTTGAGCGGAATCGCGACCGCCTCGATCAGTTGGAAGAAAGCCTTCGCGCGGACGCTGCCGGAAATAGCTCCCCGCTCGCCACCGCTTTTCTTGATCGGCTGGAAAACGACGCCGAATTTCGCGATGCCGACAAGCTTGTCTTCCGCGATCTCCTCGACGACCTGGCCGCGATCCCTGCGGCGCAGATCCCCAGCGCTTCGCTGCGTCAACGCATCGGCGACGACGCGGCGGCTCTCGAGAAGATCCAGGCTCTCTATCAGGCCGAGATTTCACAGATCTTCTCAGGGCTTCAGACCCGCGGCATGGCGGTGCACCGCGAAGCCTGGGATCACTACATCACATTTCTCAAGTCGAAATACAAGCGTGAAGCGATTCTCAAAGAGAGCAACTCCGAGCTTCCTCCCGCGGAGTCGCGCGGCGGCGCAGCAGCCCGCAGCAAGTTGGAGATTTCGGGATTGGAGCTTCCCAGGAAGACCGTGGCTCTCACCTTTGACGACGGTCCCCATCCGCGCTACACCGATCAAGTGCTTGCCATCCTCAAGAAGTACGACCTGCACGCAGTCTTCTTTGAGGTCGGCAAGAACCTGGGAACAGTCAACGGTAACAACGAAGTGAAGCTCGGCTTTTCTTCCGCCGTCAGCTACCGCATTCTCGCATCGGGCTCGTTCCTCGGCAATCACACCTACAGCCATCCCGTTCTGCCCAAGCTGGACGCGGCCGATCAGTCGCGGGAGATCGATTCCACCAGCCTGCTCCTCACCAGCATTCTCAAATCGCCACCGGTTCTGTTTAGGCCGCCTTACGGCGCGGCGAATGCAGACATTCTCTCCGAAGTGCAATCGGACAAAATGAAAACGGTCATTTGGAATGTAGATTCTGAAGACTGGGCCGATCCGGTGCCGAACTCAGTAGCGCAAAGAGTAATTACCGACGTCGAAAAGCAGCAGCGCGGAATTATTCTCTTCCACGACATTCACAAAGTTGCTCTCGACGCCCTTCCGGTTGTGATTGAGACGCTGGAAGCCGATGGATATACCTTCGTCACGTGGAATGGCACGGCCTTTGGCGCGCCCGAAACGCGCGGCCAACAGCCGGAGGCGGCTGCCCCTCCGCCCGCGGTCGAGCCCTATCGCGAGAGCTGGGCAGCGATCGTCGGCATCGATGACTACGTCAACTGGCAGAAGCTGCAATATGCGGTGCACGATGCACTGGGCGTGAAAGACACGCTCATTCAGAAGTACGGCTTCAAGCCGGATCACGTGTTCACTCTTCTGGATGGACAGGCCACGCGGCAGAACATTCTCTCGCTGCTTGGCGACAAGCTGGGCGGCGCAACGGTGCAGCACGAAGATCGCGTCTTCGTCTTTTTTGCCGGCCATGGCGCCACGCGCAAGCTCGCCTCGGGAAGGGAACTGGGCTACATCGTGCCGGTCGATGCGGACCTCGCAGACCTCGAGGGCAGCGCCATCTCCATGACAAACTTTCAGGACATCTCAGAGGCCATCCCCGCCAAGCACGTGCTGTTCGTCATGGATTCCTGCTACAGCGGCCTGGCGCTCACCCGCGGCGGCATGCCGGCGTTCTCGCAGAATTACCTTAACGAGATCTCGCGCCGCGAAGCCCGCCAGATGTTTACCGCCGGCGGAGCCGACCAGCAGGTTGCCGACAACGGACCCAACGGGCACTCCGTCTTCACCTGGACGATGCTACAGGGCCTCGATGGTCGCGCCGATTTGAATGGCGATGGCGTCATCACGGCCACGGAGCTGGCTGCCTATGTGGCTCCTGCCGTCTCAGCGCTCTCCCATCAAACTCCAGCATTCGGCAATCTGCCCGGCACTGAAGGCGGCGACTTCATCTTCAGCCTCAAGCACGATACCGAATTCCTCAACGAAGATTCGGCGCAGCTCGACGATCAAGCCATCAAAGTCAACGCCGAACTCGACACGCTCCGCAAGCAGATGCGCGAAGAAGAGCGCGCCAACCAGGAGCTGCGCAAGCAACTGGCAACTGCTGAAGCCAGGTTGAAGCAGGACACGCAGACTACAGGTGCAGGCCCGGCCCATTCCACGACGCCAGCGCTGGGCAGCTCCTCCGCATCCACCTCGGCCAGCGCTTCGCCTCCTCCGGCCTCGCCAACGTCGAACTCCACCGCTCCCGAACCGCCAAAGTCGGACACTGCCAAATCGCCCTCCGAGATTGCCGCCGCCGCCAACGACGAAGGCATGCGACTCTACCAGGAAAAGCACTATCAGGATGCGGCCATCAAATTCATGCAGGCGTCCAATCTACAGCCAAACATGGCGCTCTATGCCAACAATGCCGGCTTTGCGTTCTTCCGCATGAGCCAGTACGATGATGCCGTGAAATGGTTCAAGCAGACCATCACACTCGATCCCAAACGTGCCGTTGCCTGGCTGAATTTGGGTGATGTTTACGTCCATCTCAAGAACAATGCAGAAGCTCGCGACGC
>JARLFZ010000022.1 GCA_031296305.1 Occallatibacter sp.
CGATCCACGCCAGGTACACCAGCGAAGAAGAACCGGCGTCGCGCATCATCTCGCTGGGAATGAGAAAAATTCCGCTGCCGATCACGGTGCCGACCACAATGGCGACGGCTTGGCCAGCGCCCAGAACTCGGGGCAGGCCGGGGGAAGAACTTTCGCCGGAACCACTCTTCGAAGCGTGCAGAGATTTCTCCATTTGTGATTGCGAGAATAACAGGAAGCTGAAGCGGCAAGCTCGGCTGTCTCAGCAAGTCCTCGCCTCGGCGCCCATCGGTTGTATCAATATATACGCTTCAGCAAAATGTAGCGCTGGCCTCCTGGCCGGCTGTAGCGCGGGCGTTCCCGCCCGCGCTCGTCCCGCAACGACTGCGAATTCAAACTTTCCGAACGCTCTACTCGTGCGCCGGCGCCGGTGGCGGTGCGGTAGACGGCGGCACCGGTTTGCCGTCGGCGGTCTGCGCTTCCATCAGTTCCACGCGCGTTCCGTCTGGATCGTAGAGATTCACCTGGCGCTTGCCGTTCTTCCCTGCCTGCACCGTGAGCGGCTTCGCATAACTCAGGTACGTTTTGTACGCGGGCCTCGCTTCCAACTCCGCGACCGCTTTCTCGACATCGGGAACCACGAGCGAGACATGGTTCTTCCCCCCGAAGCCCGACGGCGTCTTGTCGTAAAGCATCAGCTCGATGTAATCCTTGCCTTCAGGAACGCGCAGATTCACCCAGCTCAGTTGTTGTCCATTGCTGCTGCCGCGCCAGGTCTCCGTAAAGCCCAATACGCCCTCGTAAAAGGCCAGCGACTTGTCCAGATTCCCCACCAGAAAACCCACGTGGTAGATCGCGTCGGCGATGCGCGTGGGCGGGAGAAACTTGCCCGCATCCTGCATTTCGATTCCCGTCGGCAGGCTCTCGACGAATTCCACGAGCGTGCCGTCAGGATCCTTGATCTCGAAGGCGTAGTCGCCGGTGCGGGTCGTGCCGCCGTTGCCCGGCTTCACATCAAAACCTTTCGAGCGCAGATAAGTCCGCATCTGCTCCGCGTTGCTCACGCTGAAGCAATAGTGGCTCATCATGCTGGGCGGCGACGGCGGCGCGTCGGTAAACAGCTCGATGTGCTGGTGATCGTTGATCTTGATGAAGGCGATGCGGATCTGATCCGTTCCCGGCTTGTTGAGCGTCGTGTACTCGTCGAAGCCCAGCAAATCGTGCCAGAACGCGATGGTCTTTGGCAGGTCGCTGACAAAATAGCCCACATGCGAGACGCCGGTGATTTGTGGCCGCTGCGGCGCGGCATCCTGCGCCGTCGAGAGCGAAGGGGCCAGCAGCAAAGCCGCAACCGGCAGCAGGAAAAAATGAAAATTTCGGGTCGGAAACATGGGCGTCGCGGGTCCTTTTCGATGAAAGTCGGAGAACAGTCGTGCGTCGCCGCCGATTATACGCGGTCCGCTGCACTGAAAATTCTGGCGCAAATCGGTCATACTTCTCCTGTGCACGGAATCCTGCGTTCGCTTGCCCTTCTCGCGGTGTCCGGCGCTCTCGGCGCCTTCTGCCAAATGCCGGCGCCCGCCTGGCAACCGGCTGTCGACCGCGCTGTGCGCCAGTCGCCTGAGACGCGCATGCTCGTGGTTGACATCGCAAGCGGCCGTCTGCTGGCGTCGCATGACCTCGCGGACGCGGCGCGCACCGCGGCCGCGCCTGGCTCCACGCTGAAGCCCCTCGTTTTGTATGCGCTCATCCTCGCGGGGCGCTGGAATCCGGCAAACCGCGTGGCCTGCAATCGGCAACTCGTCGTGGCCGGCCATCGCCTCGCATGCACCCACCCGTCCGCGCCGCCCTTCGATGCACAGGAGGCGCTCACATGGTCGTGTAACAGCTACTTCGCCGCCGTGGCGCGCAGCTTGCAGCCCGGTGAGCTAGGCCGTCTCCTGCGCCCCACCGGATTGCTGGGAATCACCGGCCTTGCGTCTCAGGAGGCTGTTGCCGAATTTCGCGAGCCCAACTCCGCTGACTCTGAGCAGTTGGCTTTGCTTGGCGTCGACGGCGTGCGCGTCACCCCTCTCGAGTTGGCCGCGGCCTATCGCTGGCTCGCGCTCGAGCTTGCTGCGCACTCCGATTCCGAGGCGGCGCAGATTGTGCGCGCAGGATTGCAGGACTCGGCCAGCTTCGGCATGGCGGACCAGGCCAGCTTGGGCGGCGTTGCCGTGCTGGGCAAGACTGGAACCGCCGAGGGCGCATCTTCACCCCGCACCCACGGCTGGTTTGTGGGCCTCGCGCCCGCGGAAAATCCTCAGGTGGTGATTGCTGTGTTTCTCCCCGCGGGCCGTGGCGCAGATGCCGCGCACGTAGCCGGCGAGGTGCTCGCCAACGCGCCAATCAACGCCAATAGGAAGCGGCCATGAAGTGTGCCCGGCCCCGCAGAATACTCGATGCCCGATCCCAGTCGCGTTTTTTGCGCCGAGGATGCGAAGCTACGAAAACGCTTCGTCTTCTCACGAGCGTCTTCGTCGCGGCGTTGTTGTTTTGTTTCCTCAAGCCGGCTCCGACTCCGGTTGTCGCCGCAGATCAGCCGCCGGCCGCGCGGGAAACATTGCGCGTGGGCATGTGGACCCTTTGGCATGATCACGACTTGACGCTCACGCCTACGGGGCCGAAGGAATTCACATTGCTTCAGACCTGCGAGCGGTGCGCCGCGGAAGTGCTACACGCACCGGCGACGATTCACGCGCAAAAGGACGGCTTGAACTTCTCCACCGCCGGCAAAACGGTTTCGTCGCGCGAAATTCGGTTGAGCGGGCCGGTCACGCTCACTGCGCACGGCGAAACTGTAACTTTGCATGACCCTGTCGACCTCACCGCGCATGCGGGCGTGCTGGTCATCGTGGTCACGCTGCCGGTTGAGAATTATGTGGAGCGCGTGGTTGCGAGCGAGAGCGGCCCTGGCGACAGTCTTGAGTCGCTAAAAGCGCTCGCCATCGTGGTTCGCAGCTTTGCGTTGCATGAGGCGCACGGCCACGCCGACTACGATCTGTGCGATTCCACGCACTGCCAACTATTGCATTGGAGCGGCAGCGGCGATCGCAGAGGAGCGGCCCATGCGGCCACGCTGGCCACGGCGGGCGAAACGCTGTGGTTTCACGGTCAACGCGCTCTTGCTTACTTCGGCAAGGATTGCGGCGGCCGCACGGCTTCTCCCGATGAGATTTGGCCGCGCGCGAAACTGCTTCCCTATCTGCCTTCGCAGCCCGATCCATTCTGCACGCGGCAGGGCGCGCGCGAGTGGGCTCCGCAGATCACGCGTTCCGATTTGACCGCAGCTCTTGCCGCGCATGGGTTGGCAAAACCCGGCTGGCAGAATCTGAGCGTGGCGCGGCGCGGAGCATCAGGGCGCGCCGTCACCTTGCAGCTCGACCACACTGAGATTTCCGCCGAGGATTTCCAGTTGGCCGTTGGCGAATCGCTGGGCTGGAACAAGGTTCCCAGCACCTGGTTTGAAGTGAGCCGCCAGGGAGATACGTTCGCCTTTCATGGACGCGGCTGGGGACACGGTGTTGGCCTATGTCAAAAGGGCGCGGCGGCAATGGCGGCGCAGGGCCGCACCACGCGCGAAATTCTCGCGCAGTATTTTCCCGGCGCGGAGGCCGCCGACGAATCCACGGGACGCGCGTGGCAAAGCTTCGCCGGCGATGGATTTGTTTTGGAATCACTCGATGGCGGCGACGCTGGGTTCTTGCCCGATCTCAATCGCGCGCGGGCTGAGGCGTCGGGGCGTTCCGGCTTGCATGCTTCCACGCCGTTCACTGTGCGCGCCTTCCCGTCCACACCCGCCTTTCGTCAGGCCACGCTCGCGGCGGGCTGGGTCGCTGCGTTCACTGAAGGCAATTGGATCGGCGCGCAACCATTGCGCACTTTGGCTGCGCGACAACTTCTGGCCGACACCATGCGCCACGAATTTCTGCACGCGCTAGTGGAGCGTGAAGCTGGATCGAAGGCTCCGCTCTGGCTGCGTGAAGGCTTGGTGGAAGCGTGGAGCGAAGCCGCCCCAACAAAGACGCCCTCCGCCAGGCCTAAGCTCACCGTCGACCAAATCAACGCGGCTCTCGCGCACTCTGCAAGCGAAGACGAGTCCGAAGCCGCGCATCGCGCCGCCGCGTGGTATGCCGCGCAACTCCTCGCCCGCTACGGCCGCGCGCAGGTGCTGGATTGGTTGCGCTCAGATGTTCCCGCCAGCGTCGTTGTTGCTCTCGGGCAGCGGTAGCTTGACGGGCCGAACCGTACCGCCGGTCTCCTGACCGGCTGTACTGAGGGCCTCCTGGCCCTCAGAGACCGCACCGGGCTTCGAATTCCCGGTAGTCGCACATTCGCGAGGATCGCGAGTCAGCAGCACCGCGGCCCACGCCAGCAGCAGAACCCAGCTCGCCATTGCGAGCAGAAACGCTCCGGCCAGCTTCAGGCTCACGGCCCACACCTGGTGCGTGACGCTTCCATGCGGCTCGCCGTTGAAGAAATAGCTCGGCAGCAGTACGCCCACCAGCGCCGCAATCACTGCGCCGACCCACCACCGCCAGTTCAGCAACGTGCGCAGCAGTTTTCGCCACGGCAGCCGCCAGCCCCACTCGGCCGAAGCCAGCGCGTGCGGAATCACCTTCGCGGGCACGACGATCCAGCGGAAGATCCACTCCAGAACGCTGAGCCAGGTTGAAATGTGCTCGAAAGTGAAGAACTTTGCCCGCGCGTGGGCCGACGCGCGCGAGTTCAGATAACTCGCCCACTGCGGAATCTGATCGTCGCACCAGTCCAGGATGGACCACGCAACCCAGACCACCGCGGCCCAGAACAAAAGCGTGAGCGCGCCCCACGCGAAGCGCACGCGGCGGTCGTCTTGACCAATGAGACTCCGCATGGTTCCGGCCTCGAGCACGAGTGCGGCGGCCAGCATCAATAATGGGATGAAAAACGTGAGCCCCACCTGCCACACGTGTTTTTCGGGTACGCGCGTCCACGCCACTCCTGCCATCACAATCAACAGCGTCGCCCAGAACTGGGCTGCAATCCATCCCAGGCTCGCGCGCAGGCGCTTTAACAGATCGTTCAATGCGTTCATGGCTGCACCTCCAGCGTGGCGGGATCGGTAGTGGTCTCAATATTGGGCTGGTACATGGGTCCGGCATCGGCCGGGCTGATTTGGAATTTGCCGGGATTGTCCACCTTCAGCAGGTAAACGTACTCGCGGCGCACGGAAAAGTCGCTGTTGAAAAACGCCGCGCGGTCGTCGTGGAATTCCTTGCGCGTAAAGAAGTCGGCCCACCAATCGGGCTTGTGGTTGATGGTGTAGAGCCCGCTCTCCGGCAGGAACTCCGCGCCCGCAGGAATCGGATCCTCGGCCAGAAGATACTTCCAGTTCGACCCGCCCAGCGCCAGCCGCACTGCGATCATGTCGCCCACGTGCACGGGGCCATTGAGTGGAACCAGGTCGTAAGTGATCGGATCGGTCGGCTTGTCCTGGCGCTTTTGCAACAGGTAGTAGTCGCGCGTGATGTTGAGCGACAGCTGGCCCTGCTGGAAGGACCTGCGGTCGGCAGACCACCAACTGTTTTCCGTTGACCAATAGGTGATCCCGTTGCCGCTCTTGCGAATCGTCACCTGTCCGCCGTTGCCAGACTGCGCCGCGGGCACCTTGATCTGCCAGGGCGCGGCAAACGCGTCGCCCGCACCGAAATGCCGCTTACCCACGCTTGCGCCGTTCACCAGCACCTCGACGTCAGACGTGTTGGCGAGTTCGCCGCTCAGCGCCAGGTAATCGGTCAGTCCCTGGATCACCATTGACGTCTGCTTGGTCGAGTACCAGTAGTCGCCGTCGCGATGCTCGGCAAGCCACCGCGCCGCTTTCGGCATGAGCCCGCTCGATCGATCTTCGACGAGCAGTAATTTCAGCGCGAAGGCCGTCGTCTCCGGCGAGGTATCGTCCCAGAAGTCGAGCAGGCCATCGTACGTGCCTACCCAATACGCATCAACATCTGTCGCGTGCGCTTTCTTCTCGAGCAGATCTGCGGCCTGTTTCGCGCGGCTATCGTTCGCCGCCGCCAGCGCCAGCCCGGTCAGCGCCAGGCCCTCGTCGCTCAGCTTGTCGCGGCTCGACCATGCTTTGTCGAGCGCGTCTTTTGGCGCTCCGCTTGTCGTGGCCAGCGCGTACACCGCGTACGCGCGCAGATCGGGAATCATGTCGGGATGCGCGTTGAGCATCGAAGTGAGCCACGCTTGGGCCTTCCCCATCCGCTGATCGTCGACGGTGTAACCTGCGGCTTTGGCCTGCCCAAGTCCGCTCACCACGTACGCGGTCATGAAGACCATGCTCTGGTCGTCGGGCCACCAGCCCCAGCCGCCGTCGTCGTGCTGGAAGCTGTAAAGCCGCTCCAGACCTGCCTGCACTTCGTCGTCCAGCGTCTTGCGATCAATGGGCGATTTCAAATGCAATTTATCCACGGCCTGCGCCACGATTAAGTCGGGCAGGAAGCTCGACATGGTCTGCTCCGTGCAGCCCCACGGATAACTCGTCAAATAATCGAGCGCGTCAAAGACAGTGCCTGCAACCGACGGCGCGATCGTGATCGTGAGCCCGCGCGAGTTCACGTCGGTTCCCGCCGGGTAGTTGTATGCCCACTGGTTCTGCCCCGCGCCGGAAAAGACTACGCCCGCGCCCGCAGCCCGCTGCTTCACGCCGAACGGCAGAACCGGCAGCGTCATTTCCAGTGCATCCGACTCCTCGTTGGTCAGCGCCTTGGCCGTGAACGTAGCGTTGCCGGTTTTCTGGGCCTTCACGCGCCAGTCCACGTAGCTTTCGCCCTTGGCGGGAATGGTCACCTTCTGCGTTTGTCCGCTGATAACATCCACTCCGCTCACGTCGAGCGCAAAGGTGACGTCCTTCGACGTCGCCAGATAGTTGTGCGCGATTACGCGCATCACCGTCTCGTCGCCCTGGCGGAAGAAGCGCGGCGCAGCCAATCTGACGATCAGGTTCTTGCGCACCAGCACCCGCGTCACCGCTCCGCCGGCTTTGCCGTCATCCGTCATGGCGCGAATCGTGGTGCGCCACGTGGTCAACGCATCGGGGAAGTTGAACTGCACTTGCGCATGGCCGTCTGCGCCGGTACGCACATCGGCGTTCCAATAGGCCGTGTCGGGAAACGCCTTTCGGACCTTCGGCACCACAAGGTCCGATCCCGGTTTCACCTGCGCCATGCGCGGATGGTAGAGGCCGGCCAATCCTGCCAGCGTGGGGCTCTTGGTTCCCGCTTCGCCTTCGAAATAAAACTCGAACGAGGTTTGCGGTTCGAGATAGACCTCGCGCTTGGGATAGAACGAGGCCACGATGTCGCCTGTGGTATCGGGCCGCACCGAGTAAAGCGCCTCGTCCACAACGCCGAAACTCAGATCGGCTTGCACCGGTTTGCCCGCGGCGTCCACTGCCTTCACGTCGAAGCTGGCTTTGTCTCCCGGTTCGTATAGGGTTTTCGCCGGCGTCGCGGTAATCGTCAGCGTGCGCTCCGTAAGCGGAACCTTCAGGCTCTTTTGCGCCGTCACGATCTGGTCGTTGTGCACGATGATGGCGGAGACGACGAGATTGGGCTGCGCCTGTTGCGTAATCGGCACATCGAAAGCAAGGCTCGTGCCCGTCGCATGCAACACGCGCTGCGATTGCACGCTGTCGCCCTCGGCCGTTACCACCGCCCACGACTCGTCGAGGCCGGTCACGAGGAGCAGGTGCGCGACGTCGCCCACCTGGTAGGTCTTTTTATCCGCTACGATTTGCGCTTGTGCGTTTTCCTGGTAGTACGCGCCCGCGCCGTTCCAGATCCACACCCACGTCTGGCCCTGCACCGTGCGTTTCTCCGGCGTCTCGGCGCTGGCCGTGACCTGAAAATCTCCACTTCCGCCCAGCGGCAGATCTACCAGTACCGTTCCATCGGCGCCGGTCGTGGCGTCCTTGCTGGCCACGGGCGTCTTGCTGCGCTGATGACTCGTCGCGTCCCACGTCAACACGGCGGCAATGTGGACTTGCGTCTGCACGGGCTTCGCGTCGTAGTCCTGCGCTGTCACTTTCACGCGCGCCGGCTTTCCGTTTTCGACCACGTAGCTGGTCGGCTCAACGCTCACGCGGAACGATCCATACGTGGCCAGCACCGTGGAGTGGCCGCTCACCTCGCGGTTCGCCGCGTCGGTTACGCGCGCCTCAATGCGATAGTCCTGGTCGCTGTGCTTGTCGTCGACCGCTGTTGGCAACGTCACCGTCAACTGGCCATTTGCGTCCAGCACACCCTGGTGTTCCTGCTGCTCGGTCTCGCCGTAGCCGTAATCGGTATCGTCTTCATCGTTGGTATCTGCGGACGCATCGCCCTCGCTGTTTTCGTCCGCTTCATCTTCATCCCACCAATAATGCTGCGAGGTGTGCACCACGTAGATCACCTTGGCTCCTGAAACCGGCTCGCCAAAGAAATACCGCGCCTCAATCGTGGCCTGAATGGTGTTGCCCTGGAGCACGCGCGGCGTCGCGGGTTTCACCGTTACCTGGTACTCGGGCTTCTTGTATTCCTCGACGTAAAAGCTGCCGCTGCCAGCCTGGTACTCGTAGTCTTCACCGGAAACTCCCTTGCCGGCGAATTCGATGTTGTAATAACCCAGCGCCGCATCCGATGCAAGATCGAAGTCCGCCGCCACCGTTCCGTGCGCTGAAACCGGTAGTTCCTTGTTAAACACCACCTTGTTATCCGGCCCCGACACTCGCAACGTGAGCGTGTGTTCATCGGGTAGCACAAGATTGTCGTTCACTTCCTTGCGCACGATCGCCTTGATGTGCACGGTGTGGCCGGGCCGGTAAACCGGACGGTCCGTATAGATGTATTCGCGCTCCTGCTGCTGATTCTGCGCGCCGAATCCGTAGCCGAACGGCGTTACTATCGCGGCATCGGCGCCATGGTGCGCCAGGATCCAGATATTCTCCGGCTCCGCGCCTTGCGCGCCGCCGCGCACCGTATAGGTGAGCGATGACAGGCCGTCGCTGCCGGTTTTGCCCGACGATTGAAGCTTTCCGTCGCCCCACAACACCACGTCTGCCTGGTCGACGGGCGCGCCGGTCTTGCGGTCGGCCACGTAAAGGAAGGCTTTTCCGTCCACTGTGCGCTCGACAATGGCGATGCGGGTGACAATCGCGACGGTGTAGGCCTTGTACGTTCCATCCGTGGCCTCGATCAGGTACACACCCGCGTCGAGTCCTCCGCCGTTCCCATTATCGATAGGCAACTGCTGCGTCTCGCTCACCAGCGCCGGCGGCACCACCAACTTCCACCGCGCCACCAGTTGGCTCTCGTTCAGCAGGGGAATCCGCGCAAACTGCGTTGCCCCCACCACCTGGCTACGTTTGCCAAGGCTGGCCTGCCGCTCGCGAAAATTGTCTCGCGCCTCGTCATTAAATTGCCCGCGGAAAAAGCTCCGGATCAGCCACCAGAGATGCGCTTTGAAATCGTGGATTCGCTCCAGCCACGTGCGCTGGTCGATCTGCTCGGTCGGCGAGTAGGGCTTTACGCCAAAGCTGTGGGGATCATTGAGCCCGGAGAAGAATTTCTCCGCATCGCGCACCTTGTACACGCGAAACTCCAGTTCCGGCACGTTGCGCGCGAGAAGCTGGATCTTGACGCTCTCGCCGGGCGCAAAGGTGCGCGTGGTGGAGAGCGAAAACGAACGCGGCGCATCGCCGGAGGCGGCATGTGCAACGGCGGCAGCCGCGAGCAACACAAGCAGAGCGGCACAAAGCGTCGCTTTCGCGAAGGGGGATTTCCGGTCGAGCAAATTCCGGTAGTTCATGAGGTGCCTCGCAGAATGTTCCAGCGGTATACGCCGAGAAAGTTGGGATTGCCGGGCGTAGGCCGCCATTGCGGCTGGGGATGGTCAAGAAGCTCTGAAAGCAGAACGCGGCGGATTTCACCAGGTCGGCCGTGATCGGGTCCAGTGTCGTAGACCACTTCGGCCGCGGCGCCGCTGCGGGTCACAATCATCGAGTGCCACGGCGACGACTGGCCAAACTGCCGGTAGAAAAGCAGGTCGCCGGGCTGGGCCACGCGCACATCGCGGCCAACGAAGTGCGCATTGCGCTCGACGAGCGTTTTGGCGTCGGCGAACTGCGCAAATGCGCCGTCGACCAAATCTTCGGCCGAGAATGCGCCCGGCGTCACGCGGAAGAGCGCCGTACCCAGCGGCGAGTGCGGATAGCTCCACGCGCGAATTTCACCGGGCGGCGCCGCAACCTCAATGCCGCTGGTTTGAAACCAGATTTCGTCGTGGCGCTTGAGCGCCTCGCGATAGCTATAACGCAGCAGGCTGGCGCAATCGGTAATCTCCGCGGGCATCTGCGTCGGCGACCTCTCTGCCTGGTACTCGGCAATCAGCGTGAACCAGCGGCGAAATGCCGCCTGGTCGGCCGGATCGGTCAAGCGCACAAAATCGGGAGTTCCGTCGCCGTAGCGATCACTCCGGTTGTATGCCGCCGGCCGCATCGGGCGTTGAGCCGCCTGCGCGTGCACCGGAAGCATCCGATGCAGCAACCGCCGCCCGACCGTGCCGGCTCGGCATGCGAAACCCATAATCAGCAGGAGAGCAGCTATCGCCGCAAACGCAATCAGCCCTCTTCGGCGGTTGCTTGCCGACGGACCGCCATTGGAAGCTCTGTCGCGAACAATCACATGAATGCGAAGCCGCACCAATCGTACGGCATTTCGTCGGCTGGGACGCAAAATTTCTTCCGCAAGCGCGTTCGCCGCCGCTCTCGGCGCTGGGGGAGCCCACTTGCACTGCCGCTCAGCCGCCATCGCACCCTCCCCCGCCGAAATGCCTGCGCCAGGAAGAAATGCAATCCGCGCGCCAAGCGGCGTCGATTGAAAGCAAACGAATTGCCGGTCAGTGGGCCGCCCACATCCGTGTCAGGGTGTACACAGTGTGTGCGGACTGACACGCGCCTTGAGAACCGCCGAACCACGCTGCACGCGTGCTAAAATCGCTGTCACTGGAAAGAGCATGATCGACGCCGAAGTCGAGTACGGAGCAACGCCCGACCTGACCGCGAGCATGATTCGTGCGCAGCTCGACCTGGTTGTACGCGACGACGTGTTTCGTTCCAGCAAACGCTCCGTGGCTTTCCTCAAATATGTGGTAGAGCAAACGCTGAACGGATCGGCCGATCAGATCAAGGAACGCACCATCGGTGTCGAGGTGTTCGAAAGGGACCCCAATTACGACACCAACGTCGATCACATCGTGCGCACCGCGGCCACGGAACTTCGCAAACGGCTCGCCACCTATTATGTGGACGAAAAGCACCGCTCCGAACTGCGCATCGAGCTGGTGCCTGGCTCCTATGTTCCCAGATTCGCGCATCCGGGTCAGGGCCGCCACACTCTCATCGACCCCGAAGCGGAAGCGGCCGAAGCTGGGTTTGAAACCCACAGCGCTCATATCCAGTTTGGACCGGTCCCCCTGGCTGGAAACACGGCTCCAGCCAATGAGACTCCCCACTGGTGGCGCCGATCCTGGGGCCTGCTGTTGATTGCTGCCTTCGCACTTGCCGTCGCCCTGGGATATAGCTGGCTGCACAAAGCCAATCCGGAAGACCTGTTCTGGCGGCCGGTCGTCGACACACCGGGCCCGGTTCTTGTGGCCGTCGGAGATCACCCGAACGGCCCTCCCACAGTGCCCGCCGCCGACGGCGCCAGCAGCACGGCCACCCCGGTTCCCAGCTCGGATTCGTCGCAGACGGTGCCTTTTGCCGATACCGTCACCATCGCCCGCGTTGTAGGCGCGCTCGAAGCCCGGAACAAGCAGGTCCTCATTCGCAGGGGCAGCTCCAGCTCCTTCTCCGATCTCCGCGAAGGCGCCGTGGTGCTTATTGGCGCCTTCAATAATGAATGGAGTCTGCGTCTTACCCGCCAGCTCCGTTACAGCCTGGCCATGGACGCCGACCGGCACATTATCTATATTCGGGACGCGAAAAGCCCCGCTTCGCGCAACTGGAGCTGGGCCACCAATCAGCCTCCAGAACCGGTCACGGGCGCCAACAGCCCCAAATTGCAGGACTTCGCCCTGATCTCCCGCATCCGCGATTCGGAGACCGGCCATGTGGTGGTCGTCATTGGTGGCCTTTATACCTATGGCACTGAATCCGCCGGGGAGTTCCTCACCAACCCCGATCTCCTCCAGGCCATCGCCACCCAGGCGCGGGCCGGCGGAGGTAGCGAAAATCTGCAGATCGTGCTGGGAACCACGGTGACCGACGGGACTCCGGGTCCGCCCAGGGTGCTGGCGGTTTCGGCGGAATAGCCTTCATCGGGGCGAGGCCGTCCGTGAGATCGGCTCTCCATAACCAACTTAAAATAAGCAAGATACCATAATTCCTGACGGTCAGGGACGGTATCTGTCTATGCAAAGGTTAACTCGATTTACTAGAAACGCGAGGATCCACAAACCGGCTCGACCGTACGCGTCTGTTCTGGCGCGGCAACTCCGTTCCGGCCGGGCTCAGGATCGAGAAGATCGACAAAGTTCAGGAGGCAACCATGAGAGCTCTTGTCAGACTGTTGGGCAGTTTTGCAGTTCTATGCGCGGTGTGCATCTGTGCGCCGGGCGGGCTGCGTGCGCAGGGCTTAGGAAGCATCAATGGCACGGTGACTGATTCGAGCGGCGCGGTAGTCGCCGGAGCTGAAGTCACGGCCACCCAGGCTGCTACGGGAATTTCGACTCAAACCACAACCGGCAGCGAAGGCACATTCGTTTTTCCCATTCTGTCGCCTGCTGTGTACAACATCAGCGCTACTCGATCGGGATTTCAAAAGTACACACAGACCGGCGTAGAACTTCGCGCTGACGCCGCGGTCACGGTGAACATCTCCCTCAAAACCGGCAACGCAACCGAGACGGTGACGGTGACCGCCGAAAGCGCCCAGATCGACGTGACGACGGGCACTTTGTCGCAGGTCATCGGCACCTCGCAAGTGAGCGATCTGCCGTTGAATGGCCGTAATGCTTCCGCCCTGACGGAAGAGGTCGCAGGCGTCACCTTCGCACCAGGGGGACAGGCGGATCAAGGCAACACCAAGACCTTCCCGGCAGCCGTTACCATTTCGGCCAATGGCACGTTTGTGGGCCAGACCAACTACATGCTCGACGGCGGCAACAACGTAGACGAGTACACCAACGTCAATGAGCCGTTCCCCATGCCCGATGCGCTGCAGGAATTCAGCGTAGAGACCAACAACTACAGCGCGCAATACGGCCAGAACGCCGGCGCCGTGGTCAATATCATCACCAAGAGCGGCGCCAAGCAATATCACGGCGACGTGTTTGAGTTTGTCCGGAACCGGGCCTTCAACGCCGCCAACCCCTTCACCTGGAAGCCCGCAATAAGCACCTTGGTCGTCGATCCGCTCCATCGCAACCAGTTTGGCGGCACGGTGGGCGGACCCCTCGATATTCCCCACTTTCTCCGCAGCGACAAGTCGTTCGGCTTCTTCGGTTACCAGCGGACGATCAATCATGCGGCCTCCACTGCCGGATCCTCCACCATCCTTCTGCCGACCATCGCCCAGGCGGGCGCGAACTCGTCGGGCGCAGCGCCCGGAACCAACAACCTCGTTTTCGCCTCGTGCGTCATTGATCCGTTTGATCCCAACGGAACCACGTATATGGTTGCCGATGCATCTTGTCCGCAACTACCACCAGGCGGAACTGCGGTTTACGCCAGTTCGCACACCTGGAAGCCGTCTGCCATGAGCCCCGTGTCGCAAAAATTCTTCAGTTACGTCCCCGCGTTGTCCTCCACCGGCGCCGTTGCTCCCTTCGCACTTCCGAACAACTTCACGATGGCGGAGATCACGGCGCGTGCAGACCAGGAACTGACCCCGAGAGACAAAATATTTGAGCGCTACTTCTCCGACGCGTTCATCCTGCAAGGCTTGGAAAACACCGCGAACATTCTCACTCTTGCCAACGGGGCTTCGAACCACTATTACAATGCGCTGATCTCCGAAACGCACACCTTCACCGCGCACATCGTCAATAACCTCATCGTCAGCGACCAAATCCAGAACGACGGCCGCGGACCGGTTGCCAGCGCTGTCAGCGTGGCTGACTTTGGCGTCACCGGTGTATATCAGCCGCCGCTTAAGCAGATCTCCCAGATTCAGGTGCCGGGCTACTTCACAGTCTCCACGCTCGGCCAGGCCACCTTCCGCAGAGGGAACTATACGCTCACCGACGATATCCATTTCCTGTGGGGCAAGCACAACATCGACGCCGGCTATCATTTCGAACTGTCGAAGGTCGACGTCGATAACCTCAACTCACTGCCCGGTCAGTTCAACTTCAGCGCCACGGGCTCTGGCGATGCCGCCGCCAGCTTCGAGTTTGGGTATCTCGCGCAAATGAACCAGGCAAACGGCCAGCTTTTCAAACCCCGCGGCAAGTTTCAGGGAGCCTACGTGCAGGATAGCTGGAAAGCGACTCCTCGCCTGACGCTGGACTACGGTGTGCGCTGGGAGCCGTTTGTGCCATGGCATGAGAGAGACGGACGTATGGGTGGCTTCAACCCGACGCTCTGGGCATCGAACACTCACTCCGCGAAATACCCCCTTGCGCCAGCCGGAATGCAATTCTCCGGCGATAGCGGTTTCAACTCCAACGGTGCCGCGTCGGCTTATGGCCACTTTATGCCCAGGCTGGGCTTTGCCTGGGATGTCTTCGGCAATGGCAAAACCAGCGTGCGTGGCGGCACCGGCCTGTTCTTTGACAGCCGCATCAACAGCACACTTTTCAATATTTACTCAAACGGCGCGCCGTTCCTTACTTCCGTGTCGCTGAGCTCTACATTCTCGACGACCAATAAAGCCGCCGACGTCAACATGACCTTCGTCAACCCATACGGCTCCGTGGGCGTCACGAATCCATTCCCCGCCCCCGCAGTGCCTCCGCCAACCGCGCCCATCAGCGCCTCCAATAACTGGCTGACCTTCGACCCGTTCAAAGGCTTCCAGGATCCGCGCACTGTCGACTACAACCTGGCCGTGGAACAGCAGCTCAGTAGCAGCTTCTCTCTGCGTGCCGCGTATGTGGCCGAGCAAAGCCGCCACGAGTGGCAGGACCTCGAACTCAATCCCTGGACCAGCTCGACGACTGCCATTTACGATCTGGCGGGATGTTCGACGACCAACAGTTGCTATCCGCAGGGGAACTTCATCACAGCGGCCAACACCGGCGGTAACACCAACTACAACTCCTTGCAGATTTCGGCCGAACAGCGCATGAAATATGGCCTGACGTTGCTGTTCAACTACACCTGGTCAAAGGCGCTCGACAACATGCCTTACAACCAGGCAGCTACCTCTATCGGCGGCGGCAACTCGTTCGTTTATCCGATTACCATGGCCAATTTCAAAGCTCTGGACTACGGGCCGACGGAATTCGATCACCAAAATGTGGTCGCGTCTTCCTATGTGTACAAGGAGCCGAAGGTCATGAACGACGCTCCTGCCGTTCTCCGTTATCTGGTCAACGGCTATGAGACCACGGGCCTCGTCCAGCACCGCTCAGGCGACCCGCTGACGATTACCTCAAGCTCAAACAACAATTCCGGTGTGCACCAGAATCGCGATCGCGCCGTGTATAGCGGCAGCGGCGCTTACGGTGGCACGGAATGCACGGGCCAGATAAATTGCAGAAACTTCCTGAATCCGGCAGCCTTTTCCGTCAACCCCGCCGGTACATTCGGGAACGTCAAGAAGGGTTCGTTCAGGGGCCCGGCCTACACCGATTGGGACGCCAGCATCGCGCGCGTGTTCCCATTCGGCGAGCGGACATCTCTGCAGTTCCGCGCCGAGTACTTTAACCTGTTGAACCACACCAACGCTGGCGACCCCGCCACCGGCCTGGGAGGGTCGTTTGGCAGAGTCACGAGCACCGCTCCTCAGAACGTGAGTCCCGCCAGCGTCGCAAACGATCCGCGCATCGCGCAGTTTTCGCTGAAGTTGCTTTTCTAACTCACAGGGGAGTGCGGCGCTCAGCCGCACTCCCCGTTACATTGCACGCTCCGACTTCGGTATCCGGAGCGCTCGTTGCAGTAGTTTGTCACTGGTCGAGTGCCGAATCGGGCGGCCATGAGAGGCCGCTTTTATCTCTGAAATGCAACCGAGCAGAACGTAAAGGCCACTCGATGATCGCGACGGCAGGATGGAAATCTCAGGACCGGCTAATCAGGAACTTGCTGGCGATTTGCCTCTCCGCACTGCCTCTCCTCGCGGAGTTGCCCGTATTGACCGTCCCTGCCCAGGCGCAAGCATCGTCGCCTGCGACAGAGGGCGTCTACCACAACCCCATTCTCTTCGCCGACTACTCCGATCCCGATGTGATCCGCGACGGCGCTAACTACTATCTCGTCGCTTCCACCTTCCATTTCGTTCCCGGAATTCCCATTCTGCAATCCACTGATCTGGTGCATTGGACCATCGTCGGTCACGTCGTCGATCGCCTCACCATGGACCCGCGCTACAGCATGGTGGGCGGCAATCGCTACGGCAAAGGCGTGTGGGCGCCTTCCATCCGGAAACACGACGGGCTTTATTACGTCTACTTCCCCACGCCCAATGAGGGCATCTTCGTCTCGACCGCAACCAGGATCACCGGGCCGTGGAGCGATCCCGCCGTCGTCATCGCGAAACCCAATCTCGAGGACCCCTGCCCTTTCTGGGACGACGACGGCAAGGCCTATTTGATCCATTCCGTCACCGGCGCCGGGCCGCTCATCCTGCACCGCATGTCGCCTGACGGCAAGCATGTGCTCGATCAAGGAAAGATCGTCGTGCAGGATCCCGAGCATCTGCCTACTCTCGAAGGCCCCAAGCTTTACAAGCGCGACGGCTACTACTACATCTTTGCGCCCTTCGGCGGCGTTGGCGTGGGATCGCAGGTGGTGTTGCGCTCGCGCCAGATTTACGGCCCTTACGATTTCCGCGTAGTGCTGGCGCAGGGCTCAACCAAGATCAACGGGCCGCACCAGGGCGGTTATGTTGAAACTCCCGATGGTGAAGGCTGGTTTGTGCACTTTCAGTCCGACGGCGCCCATGGCCGCATTGTGCATCTCGAGCCAGTGCGCTGGCACGACGATTGGCCCTTCATCGGCGCCGATCCTGCCGAGGAAACCGCTGGGCAACCCGTACCCTCCGGCCCCATTCCCGATCATTCCACCGCGCCGTCCGAACAGCATCCGCAAACCTCCGACGATTTCAATGAGGCGGTGCTGGGTCCGCAATGGGAGTGGAACCATAATCCCGACGACGCCCACTGGTCTCTCGGCGCGCGCCGCGGCTATCTGCGCCTGATCCCCATGCCCGCGGATGGCTTGCTCGCCGCGCGCAACACGCTCACGCAGTGCATGCAGGACAATTCGTTCGAGTTCACCGTGCGCGTGGACTTGAATGCGATGAAAGCTGGCGTGCATGCGGGACTCGCCATGTTTGAGGAATCCGCCAGCGGCCTTGAAATTGTGCAGTCGGGCGATGCGCGGCGGCTCGATTTCTTCCATCTTTCGGAGCACGTCGCCGGTCCCGAGCTGACTCAATCGGCGATTCAGCTCCGCGTGCGCGTCAGCGGCGATCAGGCGCTTTATTTCTACTCGCTTGATAATGGCAAGACGTTCCAACAACTCGGCGCGGCCACGCCCATCCGCTTCAGTTGGTGGAAAGGCTCGCGGCCCGCACTGTTCGCCTACAGCACGCTCAACTCCGATCCCGGCGCCGTCGATTTCGACTGGGTCCACTACCAGGCGCTGGCTCCAAATCCCTGGTAGCTTTTGTAGCGCCGGTCTCCTGACCGGCTGTAGCGCGGGCGTCCCCGCCCGTGCTTCTCTTCACTCCCTTCACTTTTTCACTTCCTTTACCCTCTTCACTACTTCACTCATTCACTTCTTCGCGTGTTAGAATTTCTCCACATCGCACGCCATGATGGAACCTTCCACTCCAGCCCATACATTCGTTGAAGTGATTGCCCCTGACCAGACCCGTCAGACCGTCACCGTCACGCATTCCCCGTTTCTCATTGGCCGCGGCGAAGCCGACAACAGTGTCCCGCTCGTCGACGGCCGCATCTCGCGCCACTGCGCCGCCATTGTCATGAGCGACGCGGGCTACCGGATCGAAGACCGGGGCAATCGCTACGGCGTGTTTGTGAACGGCGTCAAGGTGCTGCAGCAACCGCTCCGCGACGGCGACTTTATCGGCTTCGGCATCGATGACAGTTACCACATCGTCTTCCGTGTGGGCTCTGTTCCCGACGTGCCCGAGCAACCCGAGGTCGCCAACCTGCTCACCCGCATCGGCTCGCTTTCCAAACTGGCTAGCACTGTGCCGGGAGACGGTTTGAGCAAACTCAACCTGCTTCTGGAAGCCACTTCTCTGCTGCACTCCCAGCTTCCGCTCGATTCCGTGCTCGGCTCCATGCTCGACCACGCCATCTCCATCATCCACGCCGATCGCGGACTTTTAATCGAACCAGACGCCGCCGGCGCGATGCGCGTGCATCTCGCCCGCAACAACAAGGGCGACAATCTTGCCCCTGAGACCATCAACCCCAGCCAGACCGCCGTTAATCAGGCCATCAGCAAACAGGCCAGCGTCATCACTGAAGACTTGAACTTTGCCGGCCTTGATTTGAAGGCCGCCGAAAGCGTCGTGGTGCAGGGATTGCGCGCCGTGGTCGCCATCCCGCTCTACGCTTCCACCCGCGAAGTTGCCGTTACGGGCGGCGACCTGAAGCACGGCCCGCTGCTCGGCGTCATCTATCTCGATTCGCGCCGCATCGCAGCCTTTACCGCCATCGACCGCCAGATTCTCGACGCCCTCGGCCTGCAGGCCGCCAGCATTCTCGACAACGCCCTCCTGGTTGAGAAGGAGCGCGAGCGCCAGCGCCTCGAACAGGAACTTTCCATCGCGCGCACCATCCAGCAGGCACTCGTGCCCCACGGCTTGCACGACTTTCCCCATCTCGCCATCAGCGGCGTGCATCATCCCTGCACCGAAGTCGGCGGCGACTACTTCGACGTGGTTTCGGTCGACGAAGACCGCACTGCGATTCTCATCGCCGACGTCAGCGGCAAGGGCCTGGGCGCGGCCCTGCTCACCACCATGCTGCAAGGCGCCTTGTCCGGCCTCTCGATGGGCGCCGATCCCGTCAAAGTCTTCAACCACGTCAACAAATTCCTCTGCTTCCACAGTGAAGTCGGCCGCTACGCCACCATGTTCATCGGCATTATCGGCCGCGACGGCATGCTTGAATACATCAAGGCCGGCCATCCTTCTCCGCTCCTGCTGCGCAAGGGCCAGGTCACCGAACTCTACAACGAAGGCTCCTTCCCCGTCGGCCTGATCCCCGAAGCCAGTTACGAATCCGCCTGCCTGCAACTCGAGCCCGAAGACACGCTGGTCCTGTTCAGCGACGGCGTCACCGAAGCGGAGAACGTGAACCACGGCCTTTTTGAGGTTTCAGGACTTAGCCAGGCTCTGGCCGGCAAGCAGGACGTTCCGGTCGAGGTCCTGCAGCAGTCGGTGCTGGGCGCGGTGAGTGCATTTACGCACGGCGCCAGCCAGTCTGACGACATCACGCTGCTGGTGGTGCGCTACCGCGCCACGGCCTGAGCTCCGGTTTCGTTCCCTCGCTCTCTCGTTCCTGCTTTTTTGTTCCCTTGTTCCCTCGTTCCCTCGTTCCCTGTATTGATACAATCCACACCATGGCCGCCCCGACACTTATTGGAAGATATGAAATCGTCGCAGAACTTGGACGCGGCGCGATGGGCAGCGTCTTCAAGGCCAATGACCCCGCGGTGGGCCGCATCGTAGCTCTCAAAACCATCCATTCCGCCGCCCTCAGTGGGGCGCAGGCCGCGGAATACCGTGCGCGTTTTTATCGTGAGGCTCGCGCTTCCGGCGTGCTGGCTCATCCCGCCATCGTGCCCGTCTTCGACGTGGGCGAGCACGAAGGCGCGCCCTTTCTGGTCATGGAGTTTGTTGACGGTCACACCCTCGACAGTGCCATGAAAAAGGGGGATCGCTTCACCCTTGACCGCGTCTGCGAAATCGGCCAGCAGCTCGCCGACGCCCTCGGCTACGCGCACCGGCAGGGCGTCATCCATCGGGACATCAAGCCCGCCAATATCCTGATGACCTCGCGAGAGGTCTACGGCAGCGAGCGGCCCCGCATCACCGATTTCGGCATCGCCAAGCTCGCGGCCAGTGAGATCACCAGCACCGGCCAGATGCTCGGCACCCCCGCCTACATGCCCCCCGAGCAGTTCACAGGCGCTCCCATCGACGGCCGTGCCGACCTCTTCTCGCTGGGCGTAATCCTCTTTTCACTGGCCGCAGGCGAACAGCCCTTCCTGGGCGAAACCATGACGGCGGTCTCTTACAAGGTCGTCCACATCGATCCCATCCCGCCCTCCAAGCTCAACCCTGCCATCCCTCCGGCCCTGGAGGGCGTGATTCTGAAGTGCCTGGCCAAAAATCCCGCGGCTCGCTATCAGACAGGCGAAGAGCTCGCAGAAGATCTTGCCACCTTGCGCGTGAATCCCAACGCCACACTGGCCTCGACGGCGCCGGCCGCAAGCGATCCCAACGCCACGCTCGCCGCCTCGCCCAGTAGCATCTCGCATCCACCGGCCCACACGTATGGAACCACGCAAAAACCAGGCACCGCCCCAGTCAAGAAGCCTTCCAAGCAGCTAAAAAGCGAGGCCGTCATTGCTGTGGCTTTGCTGGCTGTTGTGGCAGCCGGAGCAGGCGGCTGGTTTCTGCACCACCTCTATCATCTGAGCCATCAACAGTCGCAGCACCAGACCGTCCCACCTCCCAATCCGCAGCCGCCAACTTTCGGTAGCGGCGATCTGCCTCCAGCGGTGCCGTTAACCAAAACTCCGGTGTCCGTTCCGGCCGCCCCCGGCAAGCCGACGGCCGCGAAACCTGCGCCCGCAACCAGCAAGCCCCCGACAGCAACTCAACAAACCGCTCCACCGCCAACTTCAACCCCGGCGGCTACGAATACCACTCCGCCGCCTGCGGCCAAGCCGGCCAAAACCACACCGCCTGCCGCCCCCCCGGCTGCCGCGGCCACCGATCCCCACAAACTCGATCCCAGCGCCAACAGCAAATTCAAGATCGAGTTGAGCCACATGCCAAACGGCGTCCCCATTACGGTGGAGATGAATAAAGCGGTCTATCTGCGCTTTATCAGCGGCGACAAAACCGATCTCAACAACCTCTTCGTCCCGCCCGGCACGCAATCATTCCAGGTCACTGCCAAGAACGGCAGCCAGCAGGTGGTCTCGAACATCGTCAGCAGCGAATTCAAGGCCAAGAAGAAAAAGAATTTCAAAATCGATTTGCAAAACCAGCAAAACGTGCCCGCCGGCGCCGCGGCGCCGCTAAGTCCCAGCGCGAAGATCGTGGTCTCGCTTTCCACTCCGCTCTTTTAACCGGGCATTCACAAAGGTCCAATACTATCGCTCTATCCCGCGCGGGACGGGGAACTTGCGCGCGCCCAGTTGCAGAGTTGAACATTCCCCACGTTGAAGGAAGAGGGCAATGCAAATCTCCACTGAAGAAATGCCGGGCGGCATCACCCGGGTCGTCTTGGATGGCCGCATGGATATCGCGGGCGCCGCGGCTGTCGACCTCAAGATGAACCTGATCGCGGGCAGCGCTAAAAAACTTCTTGTCGACCTCGAGAAGGTCGCCTTCCTTGGTTCCATGGGTCTGCGCTCCATCGTGACTCCCGCGCGCGCCGTCAAGAGCCGCGGCGGAACGGTCGTGCTGTTTGCGCCCAACGAGATGGTGGAATCAGTTCTCAAGACCAGCGGCATCGATACCCTGATCCCGGTCCGCCACGATCTGGATGCTGCCATTGCCGAGCTCGGATAAGCTAGCAGCCGCAACGAGGGCGACCATGCGCGCAACGCTGACACTTGAGAATGGGATGACAGTCCCCGATCAATCTCTGACCAATCCTGACCCGGCCTGGCCCGAGCCGCGGCTGACCCTCAAGAGTCAGCTCGAGGACCTGACCCTGGTCTGGCCATGGGTCGAGGCGATTGCCGATCGCTACTTCGTTCCTGCCGATACCCAGTTCGCCATTCAGCTCTGCCTTGAAGAAGCGCTCTCGAACGTCATCCGCCACGGCTACCAGGGCCAGCCGAACCAGTCCGTCTCCGTCGAGTGCGCACCCGCCGTCGAAAATGAGGGCGCAGGAGAGCTCGTCTTCATCGTTGAAGATCACGCCCCGCCCTTCGATCCCCTCGCGTCCGCCGTCGACGCCCCGGCTCCAGCTACTGCCTCGCTTCAGGAATTCCCGCCGGGGGGCCAGGGAATTCGTCTCATGCGCAAGTTCGCCAGCCGTCTTGCCTGGCAGCAACTGCCCAATGGCAATCGCCTGACCCTCGCCTTCGCCATCCCGCAGTCCCTAAGTCCCTCAGTCCCTTAGTCCCCCGTCCCTACATCCCCGGTACCTGCTTTCTTGTTCCCTCGGTCCCTGCCGGGGTCCCCGGCGAGCGGCCTTTGCTCGCTGGGGTGGCTTGGTCCCTGTTTTTGCTATCATTGCGTCTATAAGGTAGGCGCGGCTGGCTTCCCCTTGCGGCCGTCCCGGTGGTGTGTGTGTCGCGACTCTTCCAGCGTACTGTCTTTGCAACTTCCGTGGTGATCTTTGCCGCCCTTGGCCTGGGCTACATCCTTGGCGAGTTCGGTTGGTTCGGCGTGCGCGCCGGCGACGAGCAGAGCGCCGCCTACAACCAGATGCGCGTCTACGCCGAGGTCCTGCGCAAGATTCAGAACTATTACGTTACTGAGCCCAAGATTCCCGAAGTCACCAACGGCGCATTGCACGGCCTGCTCGACTCGCTCGATCCCGACTCCAGCTACCTCAGCGCGGCCGAGTACAAGTTCTACAAGGACCGCCCCGCCACCGACAACGCGCAGGTGGGCCTTACCGTCTCCAAGCGCTTCGGTTACGCCACCATCGTCAACGTGCTGCCCGGCTCGCCCGCCGATCAGAACCACCTCCGCGACGGCGATGTGATCGATCTCATTGAAGGCCATTCCACGCACGATATTCCGCTGGCCCTGGTGCGTTTCATGCTCGAGGGCAAGCCTGGGACCACGGTTACCATCACCGTGGTGCGCCCTTTTAAGCCAGACCCGGACAAGATCACGCTCACCCGCACCGTGCTGGCCGCGCCCGCGCTGGGCGAGCAGCTCTACGAGAACGCGTCAATCCTTTACCTCAAGCCCGGCGTGCTCACGGCCGCGCGCGTCGACGATCTCGCCGTCCGCATCAAGGGCGCAGGCAAAGGCCGCAAGATTCTTCTCGACCTCCGCGACACCACCGGCGGCGACCCCAAACAGGGACTGCGCCTGGCCAACTTCTTCCTAAAGCAGGGCACCCTCGGCTCTCTCGTGGGCCAGAAGGTTCCCGTGCAGACCTTTACCGCCGATCCCGCGCAATGGCTCACCGACGCCCCTGTTGCTGTCCTGGTGAATCGCGGCACCTATGGCGCGCCCGAGCTCACTGCCGCTGCCATTGAAGGCCTCAAGCGCGGCGATGTTGTGGGCGAGCGCACCTTTGGCGAGGGTTCAGTGCAAAAAACCATCGACCTGCCCGACGGTGGCGCGCTCATGCTCACCATTGCCAAGTACGAGACCCCCGCCGGCAAGAAGATCGAGGACGAAGCCGTCACTCCCACCCTGGTGGTATCCAGTCCCCAGGACACCGGAGAGCCCATGCCTTCTTCCAACGGCGACGACCAGTTGAATCAGGCGCTTTCGCTGCTGAAGGCCAAGACCAGCTAATGCAGCGGAGTTGGCGGAGCTAGCGGGGTTAGCGGAGTTGGGACGCAGGACAAACCTCAACTCCCCTCCTTCAATCCTGCACAACAATCAAAGAGAGCACCATTTCAGCGCCGCATTCCCGCTCTTGCGCCCCATGGTACTCTCGTCATTCCACCGCGTCTTTCCGGTCTCATCCGGTGTTAGCCTTGTAGGCAAGCGGCTGCTCCGGGCACCTAAGGAGCAGCGCCCCTTGAAAGGCCTGACCCGCCTTGGCTGCTACCCCCCAACAGCCGCCAGCAAAGCTGCGGCCCGCATCACGCACCGCTGAAGCGCGCGCCGCTTCGGGCACTGCGTCCCGCGCCGACGAGTCCGCGCGGCGCAAGCTCGCTCCACCGCTCCCCGAGCATCGCCGCCGCAAGCTGGCCGGCCGCTCGGTGCTGGCCGCGCTCATCGTCCTCGCAGCCGCAACGGGCTCGCTCGCCGGCCTCACCCTCGTCTACTCCGTCAATCTCCCGCAAATCCAGGAACTCGAGCAGTACCGCCCCTCCACCACCACCGATCTCTACGATCGCAAGGGCCGCGTCATCGGCTCCTTCGCGCTGGAGCGCCGCGAGGTGGTCGGGTACGACGGTTTCGCGCCCGTGCTGCGCCAGGCCGTCATCTCCATCGAAGACAAAAACTTCGAGTCCCATTGGGGCATCAATGTCTTTCGCGTAGCCGGCGCTGCCTGGCACGACATTCGCTCGCATGGGCGCGCCCAGGGCGCGTCGACTCTGACAATGCAACTCGCGCGTAATCTCTTTCTCTCTTCCGATCGCACCGCCATGCGCAAGATTCAGGAGGCAT
The DNA here is from genome assembly GCA_031296305.1 of Occallatibacter sp. Taxonomy (GTDB): domain Bacteria; phylum Acidobacteriota; class Terriglobia; order Terriglobales; family Acidobacteriaceae; genus Telmatobacter. The sequence continues at coordinate 24,735 of JARLFZ010000022.1, forward strand.
ATCTCGCCATCCAGATCGAGCGCGCCTTTACCAAGCAGCAGATCTTTACCCTCTATGCCAATCAGATTTATCTCGGCAGTGGCATGTACGGCTTCGAGGCCGCATCCGAATACTTTTTCTCCAAGCACGCCAAAGATCTCACCCTCACTGAAGCCGCGCTGCTCGCCGGTTTGCCCAAAGGCCCCGCAGCCTATTCGCCCGTCATGAATCCTGAGCGAGCGCTGACTCGCCGCAATTTGGTTTTGAGTGAAATGGAGTCCGACGGCGTTATCACCCACGCGCAAGCCAAACAAGGCCGCGCGGCTCCGCTCGGTCTGCACATCGCGCAGCCCGTGAGCGCGGTGGCCCCGTGGTTCCAGGAAGAAGTGCGGCGCGAGCTCGAAAAGCACTTCGGCTCCGAAGAAGTGCACGAGGCCGGCCTGCGTGTCGACACTACTCTCGACCTCGATCTGCAGCAGGTGGCCAATCGCGCCGTGGCTGACGGTGTTGCCGCCTATGAGCGCCGCCACGGATGGCGCGGCAAGATTGAGAATGTCCAATCGAGCGACGTCACGCTCGATTCCTACCGCCATCCCGACTGGGCTGTAACTGTCGGCCCCGGCGACTATGTCCATGCCGTGGTCACGCGCGCGCTGCCGCTGGAGATACATGCGCGCATCGGCCCTCCCGGCCAGCCCGGCTCTGAAGTTGTGCTCCTCCCCGCCGATTGGCAATGGACCGGCCAGCGCTACGGCGATGCCCTCGCCAAGCCTGGCGATATTCTTTATATCCGGCTCACCGCGACCGCTGAAGGGGCCGAGCGCCGCGCTTCGCTCGAGCAGGACTCCGGCGCCCAGGGCGCGCTGCTGGCCATGGACAACACCAGCGGAGATGTTCTCGCCATGGTTGGCGGCCGCGACTACGCGCTTTCCGTCTTCAACCGCTCGACGCAAGCTGAAAGGCAGACCGGCTCCAGCTTCAAGCCGTACGTCTACACCGCCGCGGTCGAAGACGGCGTCAAGCCCTCCGACATCGTCGTCGATGGCCCCGTCAGTTTCGGCGGCTACACTCCCCACAACTACGAGAACGACTACAAGGGCGCCATGACGGTCGCAAATGCCTTCGCCGAATCGCGCAACATTCCCGCGCTCAAGCTGGCCGCGCGCGTGGGCATTCACAAAGTCATTGAAGTGGCGCACCGCTTCGGTATCACCGAGAACATTCCCGCCTATCTTCCCATCGCGCTGGGCGCGGTCGAAATCAACCTTGAGGAGCAGGTGGCCTCCTACGCGGTCTTCCCCAACGACGGCATTCGTGTGACCCCGCGGCTCATTCGCAAAGTTTCCAACGCCGACGGCATCCCGCTCTGGCAGGAGACGCCGGCCGTCAACGAAGTCATTGGTCGGGACACCGCGCGCACCATGATGACGCTGTTGCGCGGCGTCACCCAGCACGGCACCGGCGCGGCCGCAGCGCAGTTGAACCATCCGCTCGGCGGCAAAACCGGAACCACGTCCGACTTTACCGACGCGTGGTTCCTGGGCTTCTCGCCCTCGGTCACATGTGGCGTGTGGGTGGGCTACGACAGCCGCGAATCGCTCGGCGAAAAGGAAACCGGCGCCGTCACCGCGCTTCCCATCTGGATCAACTTCATGCGCGCCGCCATCGTAGGCAAAGACGACGAAGCGTTCCCGGGAGACGACGAAAAAGCACCGCAAGACCGAGCAGCCAACACGCCGCCCGCAAAACTTCCTATGCCAGCGGCCGCACCAAAAGCAGCTTTGCCTGCGGGGCGACAAACTCCTGTGGTGAAGCCCGCGTTGGCTCCTGCACAAAAGCCCGCGGCGAAGCCGGCAACGAAAGCCAAAATCAAGCCGGCATTGCCTTCAAGGCCCTGACTACTTCACGCGCTCAAAATAGCGTTTCGCCCGCGCCACGTCCTTGAAGATCTGCGCCTTCAGCGCTTCCGGCGATGGCCATTGGATTTCTCCGCGCAGGCGCATCAAAAATTCAAGCTCGATCGGCGTTTCCTCGCTCATTTCCTGCGGTTCAAAATTCAAAATATGCGACTCCACCGCAAACGACGCCGCGCCGAACGTCGGCCGGTTGCCCACATTCGTCACTGACTGAAACACGCGGCCTGCGATCTTCAGCCGCGTCACGTAGACACCGAAGGCCGGAAGCAACCCGTCGTACGCCGCCAAGTTCACCGTCGGCACCAGGAGTCGCGTGCCGATGCCACGCCCGCGCGCCTGTGTCGACAGCACCGTGAACGGCCGCCCCAGCATCCATCGCGCCCGCCGCACGTCGCCCGCCGCCACCAGAGCGCGAATGGCCGAGCTTGAAACCTCGAGGCCACGCACGCACACCGCTCCATGCACGCGCACCGTGAAGTCCATCTCAGCTCCCATCGCGGCCAGCTCTTCAACGCCCGCCGCGGCTCCGCGGCCGAAGCGGAAGTTCTGTCCCTCGTGCAGGCTCCGCACTCCGAGCGCGTCAATGAGCATTCGCTCCACGAATTCCCTTGGCCCGAGATGCGCCAACGCCGCGTCGAACTTCAGCAGCAGCACCGCGTCGATTCCTGTTTCAGCCAGCAGGCGCAACCGTTCCGCGTTCGGCGTGATCAGCCGTGGCGCCTTGTCAGGGCGCAAAAACTGCTCCGGGTGCGGATCGAATGTAACGACGACAGCCTTCGCTCCCGCGCCACGTGCCTCGCTAATCACCGCATCCAGAATCTCTCGATGCCCGCAATGCACGCCGTCAAAGTTTCCCACCGCCGCCACCGTGGGACCGAATCCCGCGGGGATCTCGGCGAGCGCGCGAAAGACCTGCATCGTGGAGTGCGCATTCCCCGGTGCCCGAGTGCCAGGCACCGGGGGCACCCAGTTCTTGTGGGCAGAATCCGTCATAGCGTCACGGGCACACTCAACCCGTCGTAAGCCAGCTTTGTATTCTCCGGCAAGCTGCGGTTGGTTTCTTCGTGGCCCAGGTCGTGCGCAATATGCGTGAACCAGGTTTGCTTTGCGCCGATGCGTCGCGCCCACGCGAGCGCTTGTTCCAAAGTCGCGTGGCTGGGATGCGGCTGATGGCGCAACGCCGAAAGCGCCAGCACTTCGACGCCCTCAAGCAGCGCAAAGCTCGATTCCGGAATCGCGCTCACATCCGTCATGTAGGCCGCATTGCCAAAACGAAATCCGTTAATCGGCATCTCCCCGTGCAGCAGTGGGATCCGAACAAACTCCACGCTATCGACCGTGTTGCGTTCCTTGAGCGGCTTTAGTTCCACACGCGCCCGCGTTGGATACGTGGCATGCGGCGAAAAAGTGTAGGAAAAAACCTGCTCCAGAACCGCCGTCGTGTCCCGACCGGCGTAAAGCGGAATCGGTCCGCCCCGCCGCTGGGCGATAAAACTCAGCGGCCGCAAATCGTCCATGCCCAGAATGTGGTCGGCATGCGCGTGCGTGTAGAACACCGCATCCACATGCATCAGCTTTTCGCGGAGCGCCTGCTCGCGGAAATCAGGCCCGGTGTCGATCACCACTACGCGCTCTATATCTGTCTCTGGCTCGCGCCAGCGCAACAGCGCCGAGGGCCGCAACCTGCGATCGTGCGCATCGGTCGATGTGCACACCGCGCACTCACACGCCAGCGTCGGAACCCCCATCGAGGTTCCCGTGCCGAGAAATGTGAGGGTAGCGTTCATTGGCGTTGTGCAAAAGGCAAGCGTCGATCCGATGTGGTTAGTGATTAGTTGTTAGTGAGTAGTGAACAGGGAGCCGTGAGTAGCAACTAGTGACTGCGTTGCTTCGCGCTGGCGACGAACCACTAACCACTAACCACTAGTCACTAGTCACTAGCTTTTCACCGGCGGCACGCTGGGCGCACCCACCATGCTGGTCAGTTCAAGAAACGCCATGCGCAATTCAAACAGTACGGACTGCAGCATGCGATCCTCGGCCTCGCTCAGGTTGCCCTTGGTTTTCGCCGCCAGAACTCCCAGCAGATCGATGGTCGCGCGCGCGCCCATGATGTCCACCCGCGGCCGCTGGCCCTCCTGCGTGCCCGCCCCCATCTGCAGCATCGCGCTCAGATAGAACTGCTGCACCAGGTGTTCGAATCCCACCGGTGGCTGCGCACCCACCGCAGGATTCTGCGCGCGGATCAGGTCCTCGAGCCGTTGCGCCGAAGCGTCGTAGGCGGCTTTCTGCTGGCTGCTTTCCTCGGCCGTCGGCGCGGGAGGAAGTTCCTCTGCCATCTGCTGATCATCGGCCGCCGGTGCGGGCTCCTGCGCTTTCGCCTCTTGTTTAGCCTCGTTCACCACCAGGCGCGGCCCGGGCGCGGGCTCACTAGGAGCGGGCGCGGCCGGCTTCTCGGGCGGCGTCGTTTGGGCGGGGGCTGTCCCGCTAACTTTTTCCTCTTCCGCCTTCATCTTGCGGCGGTCGATGACCTCGAATTTTGGGGTATCACTCATACCTATAAGTTTCTCATCCGCGGCGGCCGACTCGCCAATGCGGTAGTGGGTCAGCTTGAAAAAACCATCCCTCAGTGGCTAAAGCCGCGAAGACTTTGCCCCACTTTCGGCCCGACTGAAGTCGGGCCCTTTCAAAGCAGCGATCATTTCAGCAGGGTGTGAGGCCGTGCCTTTTCAAAACCAAGTCAGACCGTGGCGCTACGCAATCAGCTTCGGCGGCGCAGCCAGAATGCTTGCCGTTCCCTCGATGACCCCGGCCTTGTACCGGAAGCTTTGGCTCTTCGCCTCCGCCTCCGCGCGCATCATGCCCAGCGCAAACACGCGTGCGCCACTTTTCAGCGGCAGCTCGGCCGCGCTGGTGATGGTTCCCGCTGCCGTGCCGTCCTCCAGCGTCAATTCCGCGCCGCTTATTGGTGCAGGTCCTTTGAGCTCCAGTGGCCGCAGATGCCGGTGTACGTTGCCCCGCGTTCGGATGCGCTCCACAATCTCCTGGCCCAGGTAGCAGCCCTTGCTGAAGTGCAGCGCCCGCATCTGCGCCGTCTCCTGCGGCAGATCGCGCTCCACCATGTCGATGCCGTACGCCGGAATCCCCTCGGCAATGCGAAACGCCTCGAGCGCCGCCGCGCCCACTGGCGTAGCCCCGCCCGTGCGCAGGCACGACCACAGCTTGGCCAGCCCCGCAGTCGGCAGCCAGAACTCAAAGTGCGGCGCCAGCACGCCGTAGCCGCGCAGGATCCGCAACTCCCAGCCATTCCACTCCACGCTGGTTCCCGCCATGGCGCTCGTAATCGCCGGCAGTCCCACGCGCTCCAGCACCTCCGGCGCCAAAGGCCCGCTCACCGCGATCGCCGTCTCCGATCCCGCTTCGCCTACCTGCTCGTCGCCCAGTGGAATCAGCTCCACATCGTCCATCACAATGAACTTGTTGAGGTGCGCCAGCAGTTTGTCCATCTGATCGGCCGCAATCTCCAGGTGCAGTCCCGATTCCCCGGCAAAGGGCGTACCCAGCAGCTTGTCCTGATCGCCATTGCCATCCTTGGCCGCGTTCACCGGGCTGCGCCGCTGCGCAGAAAACTCTTCGCCAGAACGCCACACCGTCAGGTCGCCCAGGATGTGCCCCTGCGCATTCAGCACCAGGTTCCAGGCCCCCGTATTCGGAAAAAGATCGTTGACGGTATTGGTGACCATGCCGCTCAGCCAGCGGAATCGGTCGGCCCCGCGCACATCCACGCGCCGCATCCAGCCCAGGTCGTGCAGGGCGGCTCCAAACACCAATGCCTCTGTTTCCACCTCAGTCGCGTCCAACTGTCGTGGAGTCAACGCGCCGTGGTAAACGGCCAGCTCGTGAGGAGTGTGTGCGGATTCAAGCAAGGTGGCCAGCGCAGTGGCCTGCAGGTTGGGGGCGATATCGGACTTGGGCATAGAGGCGTTTCAGGCGTTCCCGCGCCGGTTTTCCGGAAGCACTGGCGCAGGACCGCTTCCTGATTATAGCCTTGAAGTGTGTAGCGTAAATTGACCGTTCAGGCATCGGAACTGGCTGTATAAATCCGGTTTTGAAAGAGCGCAGCTTTCCAGGTCGCGGAAAGATTCTTCAAGGACGGTAAGAAGTGTCAGGGCACGACTTTAGTCGTGCCGCAAGGACTGCAAAATTGATGTGGGCTTAAGCCCCTGCGGGATGCGCTTCGCGATCTTCGCCTGACATTCGGACTTTTCAGCAAGCTGTTTAGTCCCGCCGTAGGCAGCACGATAGATGATTGAGGGGCTTTAGCCCCTGAGGGATCAGGATGAACGTGCACCAAAAGACCGCAATCTTCCCCCGCCGCGGGCTCCTCTTCGCCCTTCCGCTCTGCCTGGCCCTCTCCGCGGTTGCCCCGGCCCAAAAACCAACTGCGCCGCCAACCGCCCTCGCCCCCTCGGCAGCCCCGTCCGGCTGCACTCTGCCCGCGGGCCCGTCCCACGCTGACGCCAAGGCGCCATCCAAGATCACGCCGGAGCAGGCCCAGAAGCTCTTCGCGCTGGTCGACGTGCTCATCAAGTTCTCCTCCGACGAAACCGGCCTGCCCATCAAAAGCTCCGTCAAGCGCCAGCTCACTTCCCGTGACGAGGTTGAAAAGTACCTCGAAGAAAAATTCAACGAGGATCAGGGCACCAAGCGCTTGCAGCGCGACGAAATCGTCCTCAAGAAGTTCGGCCTCCTCGACCGCGATTTCGAGCTCAAGCCGTTTCTGCTCGCGCTCCTCAAGGAGCAGATCGAAGCCTATTACGACTCCAAGACCAAGACCGTGAATATGCTCGATTGGGTGGGACCCGATGACGAACAGCCGGTCCTGGCCCACGAGCTCACCCACGCCTTGCAGGACCAGCACTCTAATCTCGAAAAATGGAACGACCAGACTCCCGATGACGTCTCCACCGACTCCGCCGGCGACAACGATCATCTTGCCAAAGATGAGATGGACACCGCGCGTGACGCCGTGGCGGAAGGCCAGGCCACCGTCGTCATGTGGGATTGTGAGCTCAAACCGATGGGCAAGAGTCTCATCAAGGATCCTGAGGTGCTGGACCTGGTCAAGAATCAAATGAGCGGCGCGGAAGACTCGCCCGTGATGGCGCGCGCGCCCCTGCTGCTTTCCGAATCCATGCTTTTTCCTTACCGTGAGGGCATGAGCTTCGAACAGGACGTGTGGATGGATCAGGGCCAGATGGCGGCCTTCGCCGGCGCGCTCGATCGCCCGCCCACTTCCAGTTGGGAAATTATCAATCCCCGCGAATACGAGAAAAGGCACATCCCGGCCATTCCGCTTCTGCCCAACATTCACCCGCTCACCGATCCCACATACAAGCCGTACGACATCGGCCAGGTGGGGCAGCTCGACGTGCACATTCTCTCCGAGCTGCTCGGCAGCGACAACGCCGCCCGCGACCTCACTCCTGCATGGAACGGCGGCCTCTACTGGGCCGGGCAGTTGCGCAGCGCCACCACGCCCGCCGCGCAGGCCGATACCGCCTCCATCGGTCTCTTCTATTTGTCTATTTGGAAGAACGCCGACTCCGCACAGGTCTTCGCCAGAATCTACTCGAACACTCTCGGCCGCAAGTATTCTCACGTGGGCGAGCTTTCGTCCGGAACATCTGCCGCCAGCGACGGCTCGGTGGAGCACCTGTTCACCACCAATGAAGGCCCCGTCCTCATCACCACGCGCGGCAAAATGGTCTTCATCGCAGAGAGTTTCCCCCTGCCGCTGGCGCGCCAGCTCACCGCGCTCATCTTCGACGCCCAGGGCGGCGGACCGATGCACATGGCGAATGCTCCGCTCGATCTTCACACGCCTCCTCTCTCGCCAGACGCGCCCCGCGGTGCCCTCACCTCCGATCTTGTACACTTCTTTGCCGAAGCCGGCGTGATGAAGTCCGTAGTCGACGCGGAAAGACTGGCGCTGCAAAAGTCACTCGCCCCGTAGCCGAAAGTCCGATTTCAGCAAGAATGCGCCGCCGTCTCGTGCGCTGTCATCCTGAGCGGAGCGCAGCGAAGTCGAAGGATCTGCGGTTGCTCTTCGCCATGCAAAACTGGTATTGCTTCCGGATGGGCGACGACACGCCCTGAAATCAGAACCCTTAAGCTCCAACGCCACCGAAGACCTTGCTATAGAGTGTAAAAGCAATGAATTGGAGAGTTTTCATCGCAGTCTTATGGGGTGCGCTTTTTGGTGCGCTGACCTTCGCGGCTGGTTCGCTCTTCGTCGTTTCCGATGACAGAACGATTGCCATCATTCAAATCGTGCTAACGAGTCCAATGATTCCTGGGCTAGTCGTCGCCGCTTTCGTAGGCTCTCTCGTTCCTGCGGCTGCCATAAATGCGCTCATTAACTTCGCCCTATGCTACTTCGTGCTTCGCTTTGTTCCGGCTTTCAAAGCCGGGGGAGGACGTAAGTGAGGTGGCCGTAGGGACTGAATGCCATTTCGGGCGGATGACCGCCCGCCCGGCAATTGCCTTTTCGCCAACACTCCCACACATTCGGTGCGGTTGATACCTTCCCTGCGGCCCGCCGCAGCATGAGTGGCAGGATTTGCTGGAATCATCAGGACAATGTCTGCGTTTTCCAGAACAAGTGGAAAACCGCTCCCATTCGCCCCTGCCTGCGCCGCTATCATCAGAGACCGGAAGCAGATTCAGGGAGACGCACGTGCAAGGCAAGCTCGAACTCATGATGGGACCTATGCGCAGCAACAAGACCGCGGAACTGCTGCGCCGCGCCGACATGCGCCGCCAGTACGCCAAACAGTTTGTCCTCGTCCTCAAGCCCAGCGACGACACCAAGGGTGGTCCCGGCGTAGTCGAGAGCCGCAATCCCAACGGCCACGGAAAAATGGACGCCATCACGTTCAACTCCACCAATCCGTGGGAGGTGTTGCAGGCCATCCGCGATAAGGAGCAGGAGATCGGCAAGCGCGTGGAGTCGATCGCCATCGACGAGGGCCAATTCGTCGATCAACTATTCCTCTTCACGAAATACCTGCTCGACGCGGGCCACGATGTACTCGTCGCCGGCCTCGACCTCGACTTCCGCGCGCTGCCATTCGGCGAGATGCTCAACCTCACCTGGCTCGTGAACGCTTACGGCGGCAGCATAACCGAGTGCATGGCTTACTGCGCCTGTGGCGCCCGCGCTCTCTACTCGCAGCGCCTCATCGACGGCAAGCCCGCCGCCTACGACAGCCCCATCAAGGTCCCGGGCGACTCCTACGAGCCCCGTTGCGCCGACCACTTTGTCCTTCCCGGCAAGCAGCACTAGCGAATTTGCGCTATCTTGGTTTCCGTAGACGCCGGAGGGAATCGAATGCGTGCAGCGATTACAGCTTTGATGGGATTGGTTCTTGGGCAATGTGCCGGGTATTGCCAAAACCCTCAGGCGAACGCGGCGAGCCCGTTGCCGTGGGAGGATGTTGCCAGTTGGGCGAATGTGCATCCAACCGAGACCGACAACATTATCTTCGCCAATGTGCCGCTGCTTGCGAATCCCAGCGCGTCGCCCGATCCCGGAACGCCGAACGGCATTCGCACGCCGATTCCCGAGCAAGTTGCTCCGGGCACCATGAACCTGCACGTGGACGTCTACCAGGTTCCATCGTCGCAGCCGACGCCCGTCGTGGTGCAGTTTCACGGCGGAGGATGGATTCGCGGCGATCGCCCGACCTCCGTCCAAACGTTCAGCGCACTTCTGGCAGCAGGCATGAGCGTGGTCGCCGTACAGTACCGCAACGCCAAGGATGCACCGGCGCCAGCGGCGATCGAGGATGTACGCTGCGCCATGGCATGGGTGAAGGCGAATGCGGCAAGATTCAACTTCGATCTGAGCCGCGTGGTGACCTATGGCGGCTCGGCAGGCGGTCACCTGGCGTTGATGGCGGCCTATGCGCCAGCCTCATTCGATCCGCCGGGATGCACCGACCAACCCAAAGTCGCCGCGGTACTGGACTTCTATGGGCCGGCCAATCTTGCCGAGGGCCTGACCGAGAGCGGCAGCTCCGACTTTACCCATCAGTGGCTGGGAACACAGCTTCCCCTCGCGCCAGAGGCAGCATCACCAGCAGCAAGCGCTTCGGCACCGAGTGCGGGAGGAAATCCGAAGGTCGTGGCAGGAGCGCAACCGCCTGCTGTGCGGCGACGCTGGCCCGAGCCTGATGCGGCGACAATTCTGAAAGCGAAAGAAATGTCGCCGCTGACGTACGTTCGCCCCGGCATGCCGCCGACCTTCATCGTCAACGGCGACAGCGACCACACAGTGGATCCCACACAATCCGCGGAGTTGAAGAAGGCGCTCGACGCAGCCGGAGTGCCCAACGGACAGGACCTCGTCCTGGGTGGCGGACACGGCGGGTTTTCCAAAGAGGAATCGGACAAGGCGATGTTGCTGTGTCTGCGCTTTCTTGAGGCGCACGGCATCTTGCCCGCCGTCAGCTCTCGCGATGGGGCCCAGGCTCCAGGCGTGTTGCCCAACGGTGTGCCACCACCCACGCCCGCGCAGGCCAACCTGCCGCAAAACAACCTGCCAAACGACCCGCCGCTCGATCCCAAACTTCCTACGCTTTTCATCGTCGGCGACTCCACCGCGCGCAACGGCCTCGACCTCGGCTGGGGAGACCATCTGGCCCACTACTTCGACACCACGCGCATCAACGTAGCCAACCGCGCCCGCGCCGGCCGCAGCAGCCGTTCCTATATCGATGAAGGGCTGTGGCAGAAAACCCTGGCCGAGATCAAGCCCGGCGACTACGTCCTGCTGCAATGGGGCCACAACGACGGCGGAGACCTTGGCGGAGCCAAGCCGCGCGGCGACCTTGCCGGCGATGGCGACGCCACTGAGGACGTGCCGCAAACCACAGGTCCATTCGCCGGCCAGACCGAAACCATCCACACCTACGGCTGGTACAACCGTAAATACGTTGCGGACATTGAGGCCAAAGGCGCCACGCCCATATTCCTCTCCATGACCATCCGCGACATCTGGACGCCCGATGCCAATGGCGTGAGCCGCATCGAGCGCGAGAACAAATACAACGCGGTGATGAAAAAGATCGCCGATGAAGATCACCTCGCGTTCATCGACATGGCCGCAGTAGAAGCCGCGCGCCTTGAAGCCACCGGAGAGGAGAACGCCAAGCAGCTCTTCCCCATCGATCACACCCACACCAGTTCCGAAGGCGCAGAGCTCAACGCGCAGTCCGTGGTCATCAGTCTTGAGGTAGCTCACTCGCCGCTGGCCGCCTATCTCAAGGCTCAACTGCCTTTGCCTCAGCCCGCTCCGATGCCCGCTGCAAAATAGCCGCGCAGCCATTGACACTCTTTTGCCCCTCGTCTATAAACCGCCCTAGGATGTCTCGCTCTCTCCTCATCTTCGCCAAACTCGCGCTCGCCGTCGCCACCGGCGTGCTTCTGCGCTTTGTTCTCGACCTCCATCCCGTCTGGTGGCTGGTCTGGATCGTTCCCGCTCTGCCGCTTCTCATCGCGATCCGTTTCAAACCGCGCGAAGCGCGCTGGATGGTCGCTCCCGCCGTTGTCATCGGCGCAAGCTGCAACTTCCACTACTACCGCCTGGTAATGCCGCTGTTTGCGGTGATCCTCGTCATCGGCCTGCAATCCTGGCTCTGGATCTTCCTGATCTTCGCGACCCGCCGCGTCATCGTCCGCTACCAGTCCTGGTGGACCGTCCTCGTCTACCCCGTTCTTTGGGTCGCGGTAGATTCGCTGTGCGCAGCACTCCTTCCCGACGGCAATTGGGGCAGCCTCGCCTATTCGCAAGGCGACAACCTGCCCGTCCTTCAAATCGCTTCCCTCTTCGGCGTCTCCGGTGTGCTGTTTCTCGTCACGCTCGTTCCTTCCACGGTCGCCGTCGCCGTTGCTTATGGCCGCTCATTGCGCCGCGGCTGGATTGCCTACGCACTCACTTCACTTCTCCTAGTCGCGTCGCTCGCGTATGGCTATGCACGCCTGCACCAGCCTGTCACGGGCGCTGCAACTACCTTCGGGATTGTCTCGATCGACAATCCCATCGGCCCGCACGCCTCCGCGGCCTACGCCTCCAACATCCGCTCCGGATATGACAGCCTTGTGCGGTCTCTCGCCTCGCAGGGCGCGCAGATCGTCGTCCTCCCCGAAAAAATCGCGGTGCTCGTTCCCGCAAACGTCTCCAATTGGCAGCAGCATTTCAGCGCTCTGGCACTGCAAAATCGCGTCTGGCTCGAGGTGGGCATCGGCATTGACGACGGCCGCAGCCCCACCAACTGGGCGTGGCTCTTCACGCCACAGGGCGATCTCGTCTCCAGCTACGAAAAGCACCACATGGCCCCGCCCGAGCGCCGCGATCATTACGTTTCCGGTACCGAGTACAACGTCTTGACTGTCGAAGGGCAGACTTACGGCCTCGCCATTTGCAAGGACATGCACTTCGCCGCATTCGGCCGCGAATACGGCCTTCGCCACGCCGCGGTCATGCTCGTCCCCGCATGGGATTTCGCCTACCTCGATGGCTGGCTCGAAGCGCGCACCACCGTCTTCCGCGGCGTCGAGAACGGCTACTCCATCGTGCGCGCCTCGCGCGAGGGGCTGCTCACCGCGAGTGACCCCTACGGCCGCATCCTTGCCGAAATGCCCAGCAGCGAACTTCCCGGCCGCTCCCTGCTCGCAACGATCACTGTCACCGGTCCCGTGTCGACCCTCTACACCTGCATCGGCAACCTGTTTGGCTGGCTTTGTGTAGCTGCCGCCGCACTGTTTCTTGTGCTTGGGCGAACTCAGCAGCACAAATCATCCCCAGTGCCCCGGAAAGCTTAACCACACCCGCCTGAGCTTCTAAATAGTCACTCATTTTTAATCACTTACACGCCCGTGTGCGCCCGTCTCCAGCGCTTGATGGCCTGCTCCGCCCGAACGCGCTCAATAATCCGTTGCATCCACATTACAAATGACATATCATGAACCCCACCTTGGTCGGTCGCTGACAATATCCCTTGAGAGGCGTCATTTATGCAATCGCAAGCAAGTGACTGCGAGTCTATTCGCGTCGCGGGTCCATCCTCGCTATCGTTTGTCCGGGCCCCGTTTGCCGGCGCTTCATTGATTCGCGCCTCGTTGATCCTGCTGGTTGCCGGTGGCGCCACGCTGCTGCTCGCCGGCTGCGGTCCAAGGCGGGTCCGCGCCGATTTCACTAATTACGAAAGCGCTTATGCCGTCACCTCCAACCGCGAGCTGCTGCTCAACCTGGCGCGCCTCGAGCAGCACGACCCCACTTATTTCTTCAAGCTCGGCCAGATCTCTTCGAGTTACCGCATGCAAGCCACTCTCACCGGCACGGGCGCCCTCACCGCGCAGGGAACGGTCCCGGGAGGATCCCTTCCGACGGGAAGCGGCACGCCCGGCTTCATCTATGAAAACGATCCCTCCTTCAGCTTTGTGCCGGTGAACGACCAGGCCAATGCCACGCTCCTGCTACAGCCGGTCCCTGAAAATGTGTTCTATAGCCTTTTCCAGCAGGGCTGGCGCATCGATCAGCTCTTCCGGCTAATGGTGGACCGCATTGAAGTCACCCTCCCTCCCGATCCAAGCAGCACAACTGACAAAGGCTGCCGTGTCGAGGTCATTCGCAACGTGCCGCCGGCGTCCATTGACGGTCCGGATTTCGCCCAATCCGCTCGCGACCTCGACAGATATGTGACTTTTCTCCGGGTCAGCGCGGTGGTCTACGCCCTGCAAAAACACGGCCTCCTGCTATTGCGCGGAACCAATAACTTTGGACCGATCGACAAGGCTTCCTTCATCCCCAATAACGCCATAGAGGGCGGTGACACAGCGTCTAAAAGCTCATCCCTTCCCACCGCCAAAGACTTCAACGATGCCGCGGCAAAGAGCCAGGAATGGGAACTGCAAGATGCGGACGCCCGTGGCAAGGGCGGAAAATGGGTCCTGGGCCAGAAGACTCTCGTTCCCAAGTTTCAATTGAATACAATGGTTCCCGACGCGAGCGAGTCGGTGGATCAAATCTACGGGCAAAGTGTAAAGACCGTCGAAGACAGCCTCCGCAACGACTTGCTTCCCAACGACCCGAGCGTGAGCGAGTTGACCAACGCCCCTGAGCTCACCGACACTCTGGAGGTTCTGTTCAGTGGTTTTGCCATTGGCGGTTCTGCCACCGATCAGGACACAGGCAAAGGACCGTGCACCTCGTCGGGGCATGGCATTGTCACGTCGCATCTGGTGCTGCGCTCGATCATTGGATTGATGGCTGCGGCGGCCCAGGAACAGGCGTTCTACGACGCTTTGGCAAAGTCCGGAAAAGACCCTGAAATCCGCATGGACAAAGACGACCTGGTTACAAGGATCCACGTAGGTTTGTTGATCGCGCAGCAAATAAAGCCCGATCATGATGATCCCGACTACCTGAAGCGCGCAGCGGCCGTGGCCGGCAAGACATTCTCCTTTTCCCAGCTAGTCCCAGCCATCGAACGGCTCCCTGTCCTGCGGCTCACCTGGCCCGGCGAAGTCAAACCGCCCGTAGGGCACTCCGCTTCCAGTGCCAAAGAGATAGGTCTTGCCGTGAACTATAAGGGCAAAGAATATGTCGTCGCCGACGTCGATTCCGAAGGCGTGAATCCCGCTGAATACGCCTTGGAGAACGAAACCTGGAACCGCGACATGTTCCGTCTCATCAACCAGCTCTCCTCGCAGGTGACCGTCGACACCTCCAAGTACCAGCAGCAGGAGATTCTACAACTGCGCACGAATTAAGTGCGGCGCTGTCACGCTGTATCATCAGGCGAGTATGCCCCTCTATTCCAAGGGAACCAATCCGCTCGTGCAGCTTCCTGAGGTGCTGGCCGTCGGCTTTACCGGTCATCGCAAGGTTCCCTACGAGACCAAAAGCCGTCAGGTGATTCGCGACTTCCTGGCGCAGCAAAAGGAATCGCACCACGGCGTGATGTACGGCATCTGCTCGGCCGCAGCGGGCGGCGACCAGCTCTTTGCGGAGAGCTGTCTCGAGCTCGACATCCCCCTGCGCATCCTCCTGCCCCGCCCCGCCGAGCACTTTCGCGCTGACTTCGACGAAGCGTCGTGGCAGCGAACCGTGCGCATCATGGAAAGCGCCATCTCCGTTGAAGTCACCGGCAGGCACGAAGCCCGGAACGAGCAATACTACGACTGCGGCATTCAAACCGTGGCCGAGAGCCAGCTTCTGGTGGCGCTGTGGGACGGCCAGCCGTCGCGCGGCACCGGTGGCACCCAGGAGATCGTCTCCTACGCCAGGAAAACCGGCCATCCCGTCGCCTGGATTCACAGCGAAACCGGCGTGCTGCAATTTCTCAACAAAGAAGCTCTCAGGCTCATCGACACCAGCTCCGAGCTTGAGTTTCTCAACGGACTGCCCGACGTAGGCGTCACCCCGCCCGGCGCCAACTCCCGCGACCTGGCGCAGGCGTGGCTTGATAAAGCCGATGGCAACGCCAATCGTTTTGCGCCCCAGGCGCGCCGCGTGGCCTCCGTTCCTATCGTCTACACCGCGGCCGCCGCGGTCATGGCCGGCGTGGCGCCCGAGATTCCCGGCGCCGCACCATGGCTGGGCATCAGCGCCGCGCTCGGCGTTTTCTCTCTCGCCATGCCCGCTGTCCTTCGCCTGCACGTCCGCCAGGCGCTGTGGGCGCGCACCCGCACCGCGGCTGAAATCGCCCGCTCGGTTCTCGTTACCTGGCGCACGCCCCGGCCCTATGAAGTCATCGGCGCGGAAGCCGCTCCCTGGCTCTCCGGAATTCTGCGCTCCCTCAACTTCCTCAAGATGGAAGATAATCATTGCGCCGAAACTCCGCTTTCAGATTTCAAGCAGGAGTATCGCCGCGACCGCGTGGCTCACCAGATTGAATATTTTTCCCGCCAGGCGCGCAAGGCCGAGCGCCAGGAGCGGCGCTACGCAACGCTGGGATGGGTCTGCGGCGCAGTAGCCACGCTCATCGCCGTCGTCTGTCTATCCGGCGGACTGCAATGGCTTGCCAATCACGGTTTCTCGGGCCGGCAATGGCTGGCCTTCACTATGTCGGCCTTGTTTGAAATCGCCACCATGGCCGGCGCTTTCGCAGCCGTTAAAGATTGCGCGCGGCGTCGCCGACGTTATCGCGAGCTGAGCCACGCCTTGCGCCGCTGGGACACTCAGTTGGAAGCACTCAACACCTGGAATTCCGTGCTCCGCGTGGTGGAGCGCATCGAAAGAGCGCTGATCGTGGAGATCTTCGAATGGCGCTCTCTGGTGCTGGGCGCGGCCTCGCATAAGGGATAACACCATGAAAAGAATTCTTTCTCTGGATGGCGGCGGCATACGCGGCGTCTTCACCCTTGAGGTCCTGGTCAAAATCGAGGAACTGCTCCGCGACTTTTACGCAAAAACAGATCCGGAAAAAGCCAAGACCTTGGTCCTTCGCGACCACTTCGACTTCCTCGCCGGCACCTCCACCGGCGCCATTATCGCCACCGGCCTCTGCTGGGGAATGCCCGTCAAAGAACTTCGCGAACTTTACCTCAAAGAAGGCCGAAAGATGTTTGAGAAGGTTTCCTGGCGCAACGTGACCGATAAGCTCTCGTCGCTCTACGATCCCGGACCTCTCTCGGATTTCCTCAAGCGCATCTTTGTAGAAAAAGACGGCACGGTAGCCACGCTCGCCAGCCCGCGTCTGCGCGATGGCCCCAAAAAGAACCTCCTTATGGTGGTCGTGCGTAACCACACCACCGGTTCGGCGTGGCCCCTCACCAACAATCCCGATGCAAAATACAACCACCCTGACCGGCCCGACGACAACCGTCAGATTCCGCTCTGGCAACTGGTCCGCGCCAGCACCGCCGCACCCGTGTTTTTCCCGCCTGAAAGGGTGATCCTCGGGGGCACGGAAAGTGCCTTTGTCGACGGCTCCATCACGCCCTATTCCAACCCCGCGTTGATCGCCGCGCTTACCGCCATCCTGCCCGGCTACCAGATCAACTGGCCCGCCGGTCCTGAAAACCTTCGTCTGGTTTCTGTCGGCACCATCGCTTTTTCTTCCGAGGTTCCTCTCGGCGATCCCAAGGTGCGGTTTGGCCTTCTGGCTGCGCGCATTCCCAACGCCATCCTGCAAACCACCAGCGCCTTGATGCAGTCCATCGGCTGGCAGCAGGATTTTCTCTGCCGCTGCCTCGGCGACTGTCTCTTCGCGGAAAAGCCGGAAGGCGAACTGCTCGATACCGAGGTTGGCAATCTGCTCGCGGGAAACGTACTGAGCTGTCCGCCTCCGGGTCGAAGCTGGTTCAGCTACGTGCGTTATAACCGCACGTTTCGAAAAAAGGAAATGATCAAAATCCTCGAAAACGACCCCGCCCTCAAGCGCATCGATGCCGTCAACGCCATCCCGCGCCTGAGCGACATCGGAAAGCAATACGCTGAAGAAAACGTGAGGATCGAGCACCTGATCTGAGAACAGGGAGCGAGGGAGCAAGGGAGCGAGAGAGCAAGGAAGCGAGGAAGCGAGGGAGCAAGGGCGCAAGGGAGCAAGAAAACAAGAAACAGCTGTTGCCCCATCCTTTCGCGCTTTTTGCGAAAGGGTGGGATCCCACAAAGCCCCGCGTCGGATAATAGATAGACAGGAATCGCACGCCATGCCGCAAGCCCCCACCGTCCTCACCGCTCGCCGCCTCTACGACGGCTCCCGTCTCTACGACCTCCCCATCGTCGTCCTTGACGGCGGCCGCATCGCCTCCATCTCCACGCGTACATCGAGCGCCGCACCCGCCGGCGCCACCATCCTTGACTTCCCTGAAGCCACGCTCGCTCCCTCTTTCTTCGACATCCACATCCACGGCGCTGCCGGCCACGACGCGATGGAGGCCACTCCCGAAGCTCTCGCCGCCATGGGCGCATTTCTTGCCTCGCGGGGTACCGCTCGCTTCCTCGCTACCACCGTCACCGCGCCCATGGATGCGACTCTACGCGCCGTCGCAGGTCTTGCTCGCCTCATTGACCAGGCGCCTTCGACCACCGCCGCCGTCCCGCTCGGCATACATCTTGAAGGGCCGTTCCTCTCGCACTCCAAGCGCGGCGTGCATCCGCCCGCATTCCTTCTCGAGCCCGACATCGCCCTCTTCGACCGCATCTATGACGCTGCCGAAGGCCACGTCCGCCTCATGACTCTCGCGCCCGAGCTGCCCGGCGCGCCCCAGCTCGCCGCTCACGCCACCGCGCGCGGCGTCCGCGTCTCGCTCGGCCACTCCAACGCCACCGCCGCTGAAACCCGCGCGGCCATTGACGCTGGAGCCACCAGCGCCACGCACACCTTCAACGCCATGCGCCCGCTCGACCACCGCGAGCCCGGCATTCTCGGCACCGTGCTGACTGACGATTCCCTCTTCGCCGAGCTCATCTGCGACGGCATCCACTCCGTGCCCGAAATGACGAAGCTCTGGTGGCGTGCCAAGGGCCCCGAGCGCGCGATCCTCGTCACCGACGCCATGAGCGCCACCGGCATGCCCGATGGCGATTACAGCCTCGGCGGGCTCACCGTTCAGGTCGCGAACGGCCGCGCCATGTCTGAAGGCGTCCTCGCCGGCAGCGTGCTCACTCTCGACCGCGCGCTGGCTAACTTCCTCGCATTCACCGGCGCAACACTTGAGCAGGGGCTGCGTCTGCTCACTGGCAACCCCGCGACGCTCACGGGCTTTGAAAGCGAAGCCGGCAGCCTCGCTCCCGGCAGCCCCGCTAACCTCGTAGCCGTCAGCCCCGACGGCCACCTCGCCGCGTCGTTCGTCAACGGCGTTCCGGTCTCGACGTAACGGCTGGGCGAGCAGACTTTGGACGGAGTGAAAGGGGAAGCGAATCGAAATACCTGCATGCTCGTGGGAGGGGTGGGCGTTTCGTTAAGTCCAGCAAAATCAAGCGAAATGTTCGGTAATAATATATTTGACGCACAAGTGCGCTTGGCGAGACGATGCGATATGCACATTGCAAGGCAGATCATTGCCGGAGCAGGGGCGCTAATGGCTGCCGCCCTCATTACGCTCATCTCAATGATGCAGAGCCAGTGGGTAAAGGATCATCCCACTGACGCACAGAGATTGGGAATTGCCCTGCTTGTTGGGGCCATTGTCTGCTTTATTTTCTGGATGGCTATGCGCGAGGAACAGCCGAGCACCGCGATAAAGAATGAAGGCAACTTTGTTGGCCGAGACAACAACGGGAAACTGATAGGCCACGTCGAGCATTACCACGAGGCTGAGAAGGATAAGCTGTCACCAATACAGACGAAACCAGACGTAGCACCCGGATTCACGATTCGTCCACGAGTGACACATATAGTCTATGAACTATCGCCGGGATGCTGGAGGGAGTGCCCACAGGATTCCAAAGAAGCCACGCGGGCGCTTGTTGTTGATGTCATGCGCGACGTCCCGCCTCCGGGTCCACCAACGAAGCACTCTGTTTTGGTTTTGGCGATATTAAAGTTCAGTAGTGTCGGAACTGAACAGATACCAAGAGCCTACTGGATTGATCGGCAAGACTATAGGGCTAGCTTCATTGTTGGACACAAGGAGTCTCTGGTTGTTGGAACATATGAAGAGCCCTATCTGGCTTCGTACACAAACCCACGCTTCGGTGAACTGATGGAAGATCAGTTCCCGATTCTGCCAGTCCGACAACTGGGTCAAAGGACAATCATGGCCGCAATACCGTTCACGCTTGAAATATCCCTGTGGGATTGGTATGCAAATTCCACCATTCAACAAAACAAGGTCGCGGTAGAGATCCAAGACGGAAGATTCTTGGTCACGTGGTGTTCATGAAGGCGGGTGGCCTCGGTTCCGACGCCTTATCCTCCGCCAATCCGCATCCGAAAAGGCCACTAAGTCCCCTTTTCCGCACAAACCCCTGAAAACACTCCGCAAGCCCCACCCTTCGATTTGCAGATAATTAAGCCCTCCTGGCGCATACTGTTCTCATCAACACAAAACCAGGTCTAAGATCAGCGGAACCTCGTCTTTCTAGTCCCAGGTCCCGAGCCCCTGCCGGGGTCCCCGGTGAGCGCTCTTTGCTCGCTAGGGTGGCTTAGTCCCTGCTCTTCACACCGGAGGAATCACCCATGGCAAGCAAACAGGAACTCACTGAAATCGAGACCGTCGAAATACCCAGCCCAGCCCTCGCAAACCCCGCCATCTTTCGTTGCGCCGAGGCCTGGGACGACGCCTACAGCGAGCAAATAGAGGAAGATGAGTCCGAATACAGCGCCAAAAAAGAAGCCGGTGAGGCCTACCGCGCCGCTTTGCCCCCGCTCACCAGCCGCGACAACTGCCGCGACTTCATCGCCTGCGTCGCCCATGGCATCTTGGTCGGCGCTATCCCTGAGGCCAGTGCTGGCAAGCTCCTTTACGCCGCGCAGGTCGCCCT